>JAFMMH010000002.1 GCA_017851655.1 Flavobacteriaceae bacterium | reverse complement strand
AAAGAGTTTCGGTATAAGAAATTTCAATTTGATCATCCTCAAAATAGACTATAGAATTTTGTGGGGGATTTAAAAATGGAATAAGTAAAAGAAGAAAAATCATCGCAGTAATTCCTGAAAGGGCATAAATTAATTTCTATAAATTTAGTAAGTATTTTATTTGTGACCCATTTATAACAAGATTAATATTTTGTAAGTGCAAAAAATCAGTCTATTTAAATGACAGCTGCTGTGCAGAACTAAAATTTTATTTCACAATTTTAGCAAAGCGAAGTGCACATAATAATCCTAAAACAGAAAAACCAACCAAATACATAAAAACATATTGATGCCCTTCAAGACCGGGATAGTTATCAAGGTAATACCCCATTAAAGGTCCACCAAATATATCAGGGGTATAACCCATCAATGAGATTAGCCCAACTGCTGTTCCTGTTAGTGCTAAAGAAACTTGACCCTCCTGTAAAACTGCAAAATATAAAGCCCGAATAGCATAGGTTCCTATGCCTAGAATAATTAGGGATATGAAAAATAAGACATTTAAATTGGATTTAATAATCCCTGAGGCAAAGAGAATTGAGCCAACTAACATGACCAAAAACCCAATAATAATCCAGAATATACTTTTAGATTTGTCAGCCAAATATCCAAAAACAAAACAAGCAAAAGGTCTTAAGTATAACTGAAGCCCCCCTACATTTGCAGACTGTATTTCATCATAATTCATAACTTCAGAAGCATACAAAGAATAAATATCAGTAACCTTATACCCAAAATAGGCACAAAGGATAATAAACATTAGTAACCAAACTGCTTCTAATTTTAATACATTGCTGATATTCGTAAAAGAGTTTTTGACGCTACTTATTCTCCTTTGTTGATTTGGCTTAATATTTAAATTGAAATACACTAATGTTCCTACAAAAGCTACGATGAAAGAAGCAAATAAAATAACATAACGAAAAGCATTTTGACGTTCAATTAGACTTGCAGTCTCAATATCTTTTTCCATGAACATAGAATAGATTATAACTCCTATGCTTCCCATTATTGCAGCCACTAGACCTCTTCCTCCATCTAAAATTCCAAAAGCTTCGCCTTGATTTTTTGTTCCTCCCCAAAGTCGAGTCCCCTTGATCATTGCACCCCAAAAAAGGAATACGGTAGTAAATCCCCAATAACCATAAAGAATTTGCAATACAAAATAAGGGGGATAAATAGCTAGCAATATACCACCCAAGGCTGTCAAGATAAGAGAGATAGCAATAAGCTTTCCTGGCAGAAATCTATCCGCAATAATTCCTCCCAAGGGATAGGAAAATAAAGCTACAATGCCATATATCGAAAACAAACTTCCCAATTCAAGATTTGTCAAATTAAAGACATCTAAAAAAGTAGGTCTAAAAACTCGAGACAAAAAATAAGGCAAGATAAAAACAAGCTCACCTGAAAGAATCAATAGAAAAATACTGAGAAAGGCGCCTTTTTTATCTTTTATTGAAGAGATAGAAATTTATTTTTATTAGAATTTAACGAACGTTGTCAAACTAACATAAATTTTAGACTTTAGGGAAATTTAGACGTCTTTTTTCTTTTAAAGCCTTGAACCTTAGTTTAAAAAATGCTTTAAAAAAAGCGAAAAAAGATTTGAGGTATTAAAAATCAATAAGCAACTTCAATGATAATCTCATTGAGACGATTAAAAAATTTATAAGGAGAATTATATCCCAAAAGGATAGGATCTCCTTGAATTTTCAGCTTATTTTCATTCAGATTCTCTTTAAGGATTTTGGTGTAGTATTCTGATTTACTTTTAGTTGAATATCCACCGTATCCAATAGCAGCAAAATAGGCTTCTTTCGATTGGATTATTTGAACATTTTTATTTTGAGGTTCGGGAGGGATCTCTATTGAACTTGGCAAAACAAAAGCCATTTTTTCCTTATTCCCTTTTTTTTCCATGTGCACAGGAGTGGTCATTGCAATCTTGAGATTGGATTCGTTAGATCCTGAAATGTACTGGAAGAGTTTTCTAAAATTTTGTCCTGATTCAGTATCACTTTCCGTTTGAACCATAGCTACCGAAGGATAATAACGTAACTCAAACATATCGTAATTTTTTACGACTTTATAGGGTTGGGTTTCATAGCCTTGCATCATAACAATCAGAATTAAAAATGAATAGAAATTCATAAGGAGCCATTTCAAAAGAAAGCTCAAGTTAGTGAATTCATATCTGATGAGCAGATAACTGAAAGCTGATGATTTTCAATAAAAGGTGTAACGGGTTAGTCGGATTGGATTAATATTAACTACTTTTGTCCCGTAGGGTTTCACACCCTACTTTTTTTAAAAGGGTAGCAAGGCTATGGTTGGCTGGACGTACCCTTTTATTTTTTTGATCTTATTCTTAAAGTTTTTATATGTTATCTTTGAAGAAACAGATATTATGAGCAGCAAATTTTTTGGCAATAGCAAAGTAAAAGGAACTCAAGACGAGAAAAATAAAAAAGTAGTTACCCCAAGAGCAGCAAAGCGAACAACTGCAGTTCGAAAAACAGGTAGGGGCAAATAGCCATTTCTTTTAAAGCTGCCTTACGACTCCTTTCAAACACTTCACTCCACTTCATTGAGGCAGTTTATTATTTGAAAAAGTTGCTTGCTTGATTCAATTGTGTAAATTTAGTGGTACATAATAATTAATCTTTTAGCAGATCGGTATGGCAATGTTTAGTCTAGTAAACAAAAGAATAATCATCACAGGAGGGGGGAGTGGTATTGGACAAGCCATTGCTACAACCTTTGCAGAACAGGGTGCCACAGTTCATATTTTAGACACTAATTTATCGGGAGCATTACAAACCGTAAAGGAAATTCAATCGGCTGGTTTTACTGCGAGTGCACACCAATGTGATGTTACCAAATACACTGAAGTTTCTTCTGTCGTAATGGAAATTTCAAAAGAAAGCCCTGTTGATGTACTAATCAATAATGCAGGAATCGCACATGTAGGCACAGTTGAATCTACTGATGAAGAAGCTTTTGACAGACTTTATAATGTTAATGTTAAAGGTGTATTTAATTGCACCAAAGCTTGCATCACTCAAATGAAAAAGGCGGGCAAAGGCTGTATATTAAATTTAGCCTCAATTGCGAGTTCAGTTGGGATAAAGGATCGTTTTGCATATTCTATGACTAAAGGGGCCGTCCTCTCTATGACGTATTCTATTGCAAAAGATTACATTGAAGATAATATCCGATGTAATTCAATTTCACCAGGAAGAGTTCACACACCCTTCGTAGATGGATTTATTAAACAAAATTATCCTGGGGCCGAAGCGGAAATGTTTGAGAAACTATCAAAAACACAACCCATTGGAAGAATGGGAACTCCTAAGGAAATCGCTGCCCTCGCTTTGTACTTATGTTCTGATGAAGCAGGATTTATTACAGGAACAGATTATCCAATTGATGGAGGATTTATAAAATTAAACGGAAAATAAAAGAAAATGAAACTAATCCGATTTGGAACAATAACTAATGAAAAACCGGGCATTGAACTTGCAGATGGGACGAGACTTGATGTTAGCGCTTTTGGACAAGATTATGACGAAACTTTTTTTGGAGAAGGAGGAATTCGATCTCTTAAAAAGTGGTTAGAAAAAAACCAATCTCACTGTCCTATAGTTGATTCAAACATAAGATTATCCGCACCTTTAGTCAGACCATCTAAAATAGTTTGTGTAGGACTAAATTATGCGAAACATGCAGCGGAAAGTGGAATGGAACCACCAAATGAACCGGTACTATTCTTTAAATCAACCTCAGCAATTGTTGGCCCAAATGATCCTATAATGCTTCCTAAAGGAAGTACAAAGACAGATTGGGAGGTAGAGTTGGCAATCGTAATCGGTGAAAAAGCAGCATATGTGAGTGAAGAAGATGCAATGAAGCATATTGCCGGTTATGTACTTCATAACGATGTTAGTGAAAGGGCGTTTCAATTAGAACGATCTGGCCAGTGGGTAAAAGGGAAAAGTTGTGATACTTTCGCTCCTATAGGACCATTTATTGCCACTCCTGACGAAATTGGAAATCCCAATAATTTAAGACTTTGGCTTAAACTCAATGGCAAGATCATGCAAGACAGCAATACATCAGATTTTATATTTAATGTACAGCATGTCATCAGTCATATTAGTCAGTTTATGACACTACTACCGGGAGATATTATTTCTACTGGCACACCTTTTGGCGTTGGTCTTGGACTTGACCCTCCTAAATACCTGGTTGAAGGAGATGAGGTTGAATTAGGCATAGAAGGTTTAGGAAGTTCAAAACAAAAGGTAATCGCCTATTCCGAAATAAGATGAGATTAGATGCCCATCAACATTTTTGGAAATTCGACCCTTATAGGGATTCATGGATCGATGAAACGATGGGAGTTCTAAAACGAGATTATTTACCTTCAGATTTGAAACCACTTTTAACAACAAATTCAATTGATGGCTGTATCGCAGTTCAGGCAGATCAATCAGAGCAAGAGACCGAGTTTTTACTTCACCTTGCTGAACAATTCGACTTTGTAAAAGGAGTAGTGGGCTGGGTTGATCTTCGAGATAAAAACCTAGAAAAAAGACTGGAATATTATAGTCAAAATCAATATTTCAAAGGATTAAGGCACATAGTTCAAGCAGAGAAACAGGATTTCCTTTTGCTTAAAGATTTTCAAAATGGAATCTCAAAACTAAGCAGGTTTGATTTGACTTATGATATTCTAATTTATCCGTTTCAACTCAACGCAGCTATAGAACTAGTGAAACAATTTCCTAAACAACAATTTATAATCGATCATATAGCAAAGCCAGAAATTAGAAATCAGAAAATTTCTGATTGGAAAATTGGCATCCAGCTTCTAGCTCAAAATCCAAATGTAGCCTGTAAAATTTCTGGATTGGTTACAGAGGCGGATTTTACAAACTTTTCACCCTCTGATTTCACTCCTTATTTGGATATAGTTTTTGAATGTTTTGGAGAAGATCGTATTCTTTTTGGATCAGATTGGCCAGTTTGTTTAGTGGCTGCGACTTATCAAGATGTACTCCTTTTGATCGAGGAATATACTGCTGGATTCAGTGAGGAGCAGAATAAAAAACTTTTTGGAGGCAATGCTGCTAGGATATACAAGATCACAGAATAGAAACTATGGATTTAAAACTCAAAGGAAAAATTATAATAGTAACAGGTGGGTCCAAAGGGATTGGTTACGGAATATGTGAGCGATTAATTCTAGAAGGAGCTATTCCAGTGATTATTGGGAGGAATAAGGAGACTATTCCAAAGGCTCTTAAAGAGCTTGAAAAACTTGGCGGAAAGGCTGGGGTGGCTTATGCAGAATTAACCGATCCAGATCAGTGTAAGTTGGCGGTGGATAAAATAATTCAGGACTATGGTACAATTGATGGTTTAGTTAATAATGCAGGAATAAACGACAGTATCAGTTTATCTGAAGGTAGTTTTGAGGAATTTACCCAATCTATTCATAGAAATCTTACGCATTATTATATGATGGCACATTATTGCCTTCCTGCACTTAAAAAATCTAAAGGTGCAATCGTCAATATTGGCTCTAAAACGTCATTTACAGGACAGGGCGGAACATCGGGCTATGCAGCAGCAAATGGGGGGAGAAATGCGTTAACTCGAGAATGGGCAGTAGAATTATTACCCTTTGCAATACGTGTGAATGCAGTAATTGTAGCAGAGTGTTATACTCCTTTGTATGAAAAATGGATAAAGACCTTTCCAGATCCAAAAGAAAAATTGCAACAAATTGAAGCGAAAATCCCTTTGGAAAAAAGAATGACAACTGCTGAGGAAATTGGAAATACAGTTGCTTTTCTTCTATCTAAACAATCGAGCCATACTACAGGACAATTGATTTTTGTAGATGGAGGATACACCCATTTAGATCGATCTCTCTAATTATAACTCTATGAATTTGAATAAAAAAATAGCGGTAGTCCCAAAAAAAATGTTGATTCCATTCATTTTAATTACATCCTTATTTGCACTTTGGGGATTTGCAAACGACATCACCAATCCGATGGTTTCTGCTTTTAAAAAAATATTGGAGTTAAATAACACCCAAGCTTCATGGGTTCAAGCGGCCTTTTACGGGGGCTATTTTACAATGGCCTTGCCTGCTGCATTTGTTGTTAAAAAATATTCCTATAAAACGGGCATTTTAATAGGCCTTGGATTATATGCCTTAGGAGCATTATTGTTTCTACCCGCAGCAGCACTGGAAAATTACGCCTTTTTTTTAGCAGCTTTATATATCCTTACTTTCGGATTGGCATTTTTAGAAACAACTTCGAATCCTTTTATTCTTTCTATGGGTGATGATGCGACTGCAACACAACGGCTCAATCTTGCACAAGCATTTAATCCAATGGGAGCGCTAATGGGACTTTTAGTAGCCCAAACGTTTATTTTAGGCTCCCTACAATCTGATGATGTTGATGCTCAAGGGAATGGAATTTATGAGACGTTATCAGAAAGTGCAAAGGCTGCAGTGAAAACTTCAGACCTTGAATTGATTCGAAATCCTTATGTGGCATTAGGGTTATTTGTTTGTGTTTTACTGGTTATTATCGCTTTTGTAAAAATGCCTCAGGAAAAAAAATCAAATCAAGAATCCAGTATGTGGTCCTCTATCAAAAGAATTTATACAAAGGAACATTTTGTTGGTGGTGTTATTGCACAACTTTTTTATGTTGGCGCCCAAATTATGTGTTGGACCTATATTTATCAATACGCAGAAAATATTGGAATTAGTAACCAAAATGCAGTGAATTATGCTTACGCAGCTCTTGTGATTTTCTTGATTGGACGTTTTTTATGTGCCTATTTATTGAAGTTTATCCCCGCGGGAAAACTGTTGATGTACTTGAGTATTTTGGCAATTTGCTGTTGTTTAGGGACTATTTTTATTGAAGGGATTGGAGGATTATATGCATTAGTTTTAACTTCTTTTTGTATGTCGCTAATGTTCCCTACTATTTATGGAATTGCACTAAAAGGGTTGGGTGAAGATGCCAAACCCGCATCCGCATTTTTAGTCATGGCGATTGTAGGAGGAGCGTTTATGCCAATTTTACAAGGGATGATTTTAGATATTGGAGGGCAGGGTTATAGTGATGTTCAGATTTTAGGGGTCTCTGAAGTTAATTTTTCCTTTGCTCTTCCTTTAGTTTGTTTTTTAGTTGTAGCACTATTTGGCTATAGAAATCTGAAAACTCAAAATTAAAATGAAAGATCACCGAAAAAAATTTTGTTTCACACTTGACTTAAAAGATGACAAAGAAGCGATAGAGTCCTATAGATTGTATCATAAAAATGTATGGCCTGAAATCCTTGAACAAATTAAGTCCACAGGGGTTGAAGTTTTAGAAATTTATTTGGTCTCCAACCGCTTGTTTATGATCATGGAAACCAGTGCTGAATTTACATTAAAAGCAAAACAACAAAAAGATGCAACTGATCCGAAGGTGCAAGAATGGGAAGCATTAATGTCTAATTATCAGCAAGCACTACCCTTTGCCAAAAAAGGCGAAAAATGGGTTTTGATGGAACAAATTTTCAGTTTGTAATAGAATGCTAAGCTATTGGGAAAAATCCGAAATGCTCGATTATGATCTTCTTGTTCTGGGAGGTGGAATCACCGGAATGTTTTGTGCTTTAACTTATCGAAACAAATATCCTAATGCCCGGATTGCTATTTTAGAACGTGGACTTTTTCCATCAGGCGCAAGTACCAAAAATGCAGGTTTTGCATGCTTTGGAACCCTCACGGAATTGTTAGAGGACAGAAAAAGCATGGAGGACGCTGCAATGATTGATTTACTTCAATTACGTTTGAATGGACTGAATCTTTTAAGAGAAACACTGGGAGATGAGTTAATGGATTATCGTCCCTTTGGAGGGCATGAACTTTTTTTTGAAGACACCCCTGTGGAATTTGAAAAAATGGATGAACTCAACAGTTTATTATCCCCAATATTCAATAAAAATATATTCAGTTTAAATAATTCTAAAATTGAAACTTTTGGATTTGAAAAAAATCAAATCAAGCATTTGATCGAAAACCCTTTCGAAGGACAAATTCATACAGGGAAAATGATGAACGCGTTGAGGGATAAAGTCAATAGAGGGAATATATTTTTTTTCACACAGACAGAAGTCAGTGGTTTCTCTAAAAACAATCAAGGGAATCTGCTAGAAATTCAAATTAAAGGGCAAACCCTCAGATTTAAAACACGCAAATTAGCAATTTGCACCAATGCTTTTTCACTGAATATTTTGCCCCATATCGATATGAATCCAGGAAGGGGAATGGTTCTTTTGACAAACCCTATTGATAACTTAAAATTAAAAGGAACGTTTAATTACAACGCAGGATACTATTATTTCCGAAACATCGAAAACAGAATTCTTCTAGGAGGGGGGAGAGCGTTGGATTTTAAGACTGAAACCACTGCCACTTTTGGGATTAATCCAATAATAAAAGAAAAATTAGTCGCTGATCTCAGAAGTTTTATACTTCCAGAACAACCATTTGAGATCGAAATGGAATGGTCTGGGATTATGGGATTTGGGAAAAGTAAAATGCCGATTGTTAAAAAAGAAGGAGATAATGTAGCACTTGGGATTCGTTTGGGAGGTATGGGAATCGCAATTGGAAGTAAGATAGGAGAGGCTACTGCACGTTTGCTTTTCGATTAAATGTCATAAATAGCTACAAATGTTCAAATGTTATTTGAGTTTTTGTATTTTTAAAAAAACAAATTTAAAATTACCACTGTAAAATCATAATTCAATCATTGAAAACCCTTCATCTAAGGATTATCATTCTGTATTTTATATGATTGGTAAAAACTATCGATTCAAACTATAGATTATGAAATTTAAAATAGCTGTTTTAGCCCTTTTTGTCTTTGCCATTAGCTTTGCTCAAAAGGATGAAAAAAAGGATGAAAAAAAGGAAAAAACAATTGAGGAATTAACCACTTCCAGTAAAAAAATTGAGGGTCTTTTTACCATCTATCAAGATACAATTACAGCAGAGGTAAAGATGACAGTGAAAGAAGAACAACTCCAAAGCGAGTTTATTTATTTTTCACAAATTGCTGATGGAATACTTGAGGCTGGAAGCTTTAGGGGTTCTTATAGAGGCTCTACCCTATTTGAAATAAAAAAATATTTTGACAAGATCGAAATTGTAGCACCTAACACCAGCTTTTATTTTGATCCTTCTAATCCACTTTCAAAATCTAAGGAAGCAAATACTTCAGAAGCCTTAATTGCAAGCAGCAAAATACTTGCTCACGATAAGGAAAATGGGATTTACTTAATCAATGCCAATGATCTTTTTTTATCAGAAACATTAACTCGTGTAAAGCAACCCAAAGATCCCAAGGCTTCATCCAATGCGTTTAGCTTAGGATCTTTTGATAAGGCTAAATCTAAAATCGAGGAAATTAAAAATTATCCAGAAAACACCAATATTAAAACAAATTATGTGTTTAAAAATCCAACTGTAAGAAATTCAGGCTCTGAGGCGGTTACGGATGGAAGAAATGTCTCTATAAAAGTGTTTCATAGTTTCTTAAAGATGCCTAAAGAGGATTATGAAATTAGAATGGACGATCCTCGTGTAGGATATTTTTTAACCCAAGTAAATGACCAGACTACGACTACGACTACAAATTATCGCGATATGATTCAACGTTGGAAGTTGATCAAGAAAAATCCGGATCAAGCAATTTCTGAACCCGTAAAGCCCATCACTTGGTGGATTGAAAATTCTACACCACTCGAATGGCGAGAAACTATTAAAGAAGGTGTTTTAGCTTGGAATGAAGCCTTTGAAAAAGCTGGTTTTAAGAATGCAGTTGAGGTAAAAATTCAACCTGATGATGCAGATTGGGATGCAGGAGATATCCGCTATAACGTCCTTCGTTGGACATCTTCACCACAACCTCCTTTTGGTGGATATGGACCCAGTATGACCAATCCTAAAACAGGAGAAATTATAGGGGCAGATATCATGCTAGAATTTGTACACTTTACTAACCGTGTTTTTTATGATAAACTTTTTGTTGATGCTGATGCCATGATGCGTCTTGAATCAGAGGAAGAAATCCAATTAAAACAAATGGTATTGGAAGCACCTTTATATTGCTCAATGGGAAATGTGATGCACGAGAATCTACTTTTTGGAGCAACTTTTTTGCAAATGATGAATGCTCCAGACTATGAAATGGAAAAAATCAGAAAAGAGGGAATGAAGTCCTTAATTATGCACGAGGTAGGACATACATTAGGGTTGAATCATAACATGAAAGCAAGTCAACTTTTTAGTCCAGAAGAGTTATACAATGCTGAACTTATAGACGGAAAAGCACTGACTGGTTCGGTAATGGATTATGCGGGACTTAACATCAACCCAGATAGAGAAAAACAAGGGCAATATGCTGATATGGCCGTTGGACCCTATGATATTTGGGCAATCCAATTCGGGTATCAACCTTTTGAAAATGAATCTGAACGTCTTAAATTACTTGAGCGTTCTACAGAAAAAGAACTGATTTTCGGAAATGATGCAGATGATATGCGTTCTCCTGGAAAGGGCATTGACCCGCGTGTCATGACCGGCGATCTTTCATCGGATCAGATTCAGTATTCAATAGATCGGATCAAGTTGGTGAATACTTTGAAGAAAAACATTAAAACACAATTCAGTATTGAAGGGGATTTTTACGACGATTTAAGGCGTTCATTTTACCTACTTAACAGCCAGTCCGCAAGAGCAGGAGATATCCTTTCAAGATTCATTGGTGGAGTTTATGTGGAGCGATCTACTTTTGGTCAAGCAAATTCAAAACAACCTTATACCCCCGTCTCTCTTCGTGATCAAAAAAGAGCTTTTAAGGCTTTAGAAAATTATATTTTTTCACCTAGTGCTTTTCAAACACCAAAAGAAGTATACAGTTATTTAGCAAAGAGAAGAAGAGGCTTTGATTTTTTCTCAAATCCTGAAGATCCCAAAATTCATGATATCGTATTGGGCTATCAATCCCGAGTATTAGCGCATTTGCTTCATCCCAATACGTTACAAAGAATTTCTGATTCTGAATTATATGGTAACCAATACAAATTAGATCAGTTCATGACTGACATGAATAAAGCAATGTTCTCTGCGGATATCAATGAGAATGTAAATTCATTCCGTCAAAATTTACAATTGATTTATGTTAAAAGACTGATAGATATGGTTTCAGGGAGTTCAGCTTCTAGATTCGACAACCTTTCCCAATCTTTAGCACTTTACAATTTAAATGAAATTCAAGGTTGGGTAAAAAAACCGAAAGGAACCATTAGTTCCATAGCACACAAGACCCATTTAAGCACACTTATTCAAAATGCTTTAAAGGAGGTTAAGTAAATTTATTGGTCATGAAACCCTTTTTACTTCTGTTTGGAGCACTTCTTCTACTGAATTGTAATCAGCCTAAAGAAGAGCACCCTCCGAATATCGTTTTTATATTAACTGATGATCAAGGTTATGGCGATCTAGGGGCGTATGGAGCATCAGACATCAGTACACCTCACCTGGATCAGATGGCTTCCGAAGGAGCCCTATTTACATCGTATTATGCTACACAGCCAGTATGTTCTGCATCTCGTGCTTCTATACTTACAGGCTGTTATCCAGATAGGATAGGAATTCACAATGCCTATAGTCCTGGTTCTAAAGTGGGGCTTAATCCAGACGAAACTACCTTAGCCGAGCTGCTCAAAGAACGGGGTTATAAGACAGGGATTTTTGGCAAATGGCATTTAGGGGATGCCCCAAAATTTTTACCTCGTAATCACGGTTTTGATGAGTTTTACGGCATCCTTTATTCAAATGATATGTGGCCTAAGCATCCACAACAGGGTACGGTATTTAATTTTCCAGATATTTTTCTTTATGAGAATGAAACGCCCCTTCGCGTTTTGGAGGATCAAACTTTTTTAACAAATGCGCTTACAGAAAAAGCAATCGCCTTTATTAAAAAGAATAAAGAGGCGCCTTTTTTTGTTTATCTACCTCACCCCCAACCGCATGTCCCATTATTTGCAGCAGAAATATTTCAAAAAACTCAGGATAGAGGGTTGTATGGAGATGTGATTCATGAAATAGATCATTCTGTTGGTAGGATTTTAAAAACACTTAAAGAAGAAGGTTTGGATGACAACACGATTGTTGTCTTTACTTCTGACAATGGTCCTTGGCTTTCCTATGGGGGTCATTCTGGGTCTTCAGGAATTTTTAGAGAAGGAAAAGGGACCAATTGGGAAGGGGGGCACCGTGTTCCAGGAATTGTACGTTACCCAAAGGAAATAAAACCCAATACTCGAATTGATGCACCTGCTATGGGAATTGACTGGTTACCTACTCTTGCAGAGTTTACTCAGAGCCAATTACCAGAGAAAAAAATTGATGGTGCTTCATTAGTGCCCTTATTGAAGGGATCGAGTATCCAATCGCCTCATACTAATTTCTTCTTTTATTACCGTACAAATGAATTGCATGCAGTAAGACATAAGGAATGGAAATTATATGTTCCCCATACCTATAGGAGTTTAAACGGGAAACAAGGAACTAGTGATGGTTTCCCTATTCCCTATGAGATGAATGAAATTAAAAAAGCGGAATTGTATAATTTAGATTCAGATCCTCAAGAAAAAGAAAATATCGCAGATGCACATCCGGAGTGGGTTGCTAAAATCTCAAAAATTGCCGACTCAGTAAGAGGAGTTTTAGGAGATCGTCTTACGGGAATTAAAGGGTCTGAAGTTCGCCCTGTAGGAAGGATAGACTAGAGCTTATCTTTGTTCCAAGGCCCGTGTAGTAGTTCACTATTTTCTTGATCCGTACGGTTAAATCCATGAGCTCCGAAATAGTCTCGTTGTGCTTGGATGATATTAGCAGTACTTTTTTTTGTTTTCATTGCGACAAAATAAGACCACGCTGCCTGCATAGAAAGTACAGGAATTTCATTTTCTACGGTCTGTAGAATTGTATTTTTCCATGCATCTTTTCCCTCTTCTAATAGTTTTTTAAAGTCTTCACTTAACAGAATAGATTTTTCCTTTTTAAAGAGTGTGATACAAAAATCCATAAGTTCGGATTTTATAATACAGCCCTCTGCCCATACCGAAGCTACTTCACTTAAATTAAGCTTCCAGTTATATTCTTTGGCAGCTAAATCAAGCATTTCAAACCCTTGATGATGATTAATCCATCGTGATAAATCGTAACTTTTTTTGAGTTCAGAGAAACTGATTTTAGTTTTTGACAACTCGGAATTGAATTGTTTGGCAAACTGAATTCTATCTTCTTTAAAAGAGGAAATATAGCGCGCATGAAGTGCACTGGACATCAGGTTATTGGGATAACCTAAAGTTGTACCTGCTGCAGTAGCCCAAGCACCAGTACCTTTGTTAGACGCTTGGTCTTCAATTTTTTCGATAAATGGCATGTTATCTTCCTGATATGCTAAAAGTGCAGCAGTAATTTCTAAAAGGTAACTTTTACTTGCCGTACTATTCCATTCCTCTAGTGTGGGTTGAATCTTGCTGTGATGACTCAGTGCATATACCTCAGCTAGTAATTGCATCTCAGCATATTCAATTCCGTTATGTACCATTTTAACATAATGACCGGCACCTCCTGATCCAAAATAGGCACAACATGGATTTCCTTTGCTGTTTTTTGCAGCAATTTGAAACAAGTCTTTTTTGACGATTTCATACGCCTTTTGATCTCCTCCAGCCATGAGTGAAGGACCTTTTAAAGCGCCCGCTTCCCCTCCTGAAACACCAATTCCCAAAAATAAAATTCCTTTTTTGGAGAGCTTAGAAGCGCGATTTTCTGTTTCTTGATAATGAGTGTTTCCTCCGTCAATTACAATATCACCCTCTGAAAGTAGTGGTGTAAGTTGGTCTAAAATAAGACTTGTTGGTTTGCCTGCTGGAAGCATGAGCAGGATTTTTCTAGGGGATTCTAAAGCCGCAGTAAATTGTACTAAATCTTCGTATGCTTGTGCTTGATGCAATTCTGGATAGTGGTGTTTTTTTGTTAAAGCTACATCCTCTTCGATTCCTTCTAAACGACGATTAAATAAAGCCAGCTGAATACCCTTTCCAGCAAAATTCCTGCTGAGGCTGGTTCCCATTACACCCATGCCTACTATACCCCATTGCACTTTATTTGTCATTTAGATATGTTTTTAGTTGCTCTATCATTTGCTCAACTGAATGTGAACTATTAAGGGCGATTGCACCTTTTGGAGGCTCTAAAAGCTCTAGTTGACTTTCCAGAAGACTTACAGGCATAAAATGACTACGATTCTCCATTCGCTTTTTTAAAACGGTGTATTCGGCATTTAAATAGACCCATAGAAGAGTGTCTTTAGGGAGATTAGAACTTAGAATTGCTCTGTATTCCTTTTTTAAAGCAGAACAGGCCACAACAACTTCTTTGTCTAGACTGTTTAGGAGGGTGTGGTTAATTTTATTTAACCAGGGTAAACGGTCAGTATCTGTTAACGGTATTCCTTGTTTCATCTTATTTTTATTCGCATCCGAATGAAAAAGATCTCCTTCTAAAAAACGGTAATTGAATTTTTTGGCGAGTGCTTTACCCAAAGTGGTTTTTCCACTTCCACTTACCCCCATAATGATTAAAATTTTTGACACGTTATAAATTTACTAAACATGAGGGAATGAGCGTACTTATTTAGGAATGGAACTGATTCTACTTTTATAACGCGTTCCAAGACAAAGTTTGCTTTGTTTCCGCAGCTTTTTTTGCAAGAGTTAAAATTTTAGATACGATCAGATTATTCTCAAGAGTATACAAACTAAAAGGATCTAGAGTTTTCCCGTATTTTGTTACTTCAAGAAGTAGTCGAAATGGATCTTTTTGATTTGATTCAATTGCAGGTGGTGTATGATCATATGGTCCTTGACTTTCCTTTTCTAAAATAGACATTGAATTCCCATTTTTAGCATCAATATATCCATGTGAACCATACACTTGCATATCCTTTCTATTGTGTGACCAATTCCATGAAGCTTGAATAACTACCTGTTGATCAGCATATTCCAAAATGATTGTGGTGTCGTCATCAACTTTGGGATATCGCTCAGGTTTGGTTTGCTTGATAACACTACTAATGCGTAAAGGAGTTTCTCCATTTAAAAACCAGGTAGCAATATTGGCACCATAACAACCAAAATCTGTTAAAGCGCCACCTCCATTTTGAACAGGGTCTGTAAGCCATTCTAAAAACTCAGGAGAACATCCAATTTCTTGGGGACCGGGATGACCGGTGTTAAAAACCATTTTCGTTAAGCCTCCAAGCTTATTATTATCTACCATTTTTTTGGTTTCATAGGTACTTTCATACCAGGAAGTCTCATAATTTACTATGACTGGGGTTTGGTATTTTTTATGTAAAGCTTCAATCTTTTTTGCCTCTTCATAGGAGGCTGCTAGCGGCTTCTCCACCATTATAGGGATTCTGAGAGGGGCAAAAAATTCAACTACCTCTAAGTGTTTATTGGTCTGATTGAAAGCTGATACTGCCTCTGGTTTTACTTTTCTGTACATGCTTTCATAACTATCAAAGAAAAGAGAATCTGGAAGGGCATAACGGTTTTGATATTTTGCAATCGCTTTTTTATTGGTTTCAACAATACCTACAACAACAACATCTTCTTTATTACGATTAAAAATCCAATGCACATGATCGTGAACTAATCCAATGATAGCAAGCCGCAATGGGTCTTCATTTTCTATTACTTTAGATTTTGATGAAATTGAAAAAGCTTTGGTCAAGCTTAAAAGAAGGATACAAAGGACTAGTGTATGACTATATGTGTGGTGTTTTCGTCGCATAATTTTGTACTTTAACAGTTCAGTTTAAATCTAATATACCATTTAAATACACAAATTAGAATGAAAAAAATAAAAGCTTTTATACTTATTTACAGCTGTTTTGTATGTGCTGTAGCTGCTGCACAAGAATCTCCTAAAAAACTATTAGCAATTTTTGCTCATCCCGATGACGAACAGTCTGTAGCTCCTATTTTAGTGAAAGCTGTTGAAGAAGGTGTTGAGGTAACCTTAGTTATTGCTACAGATGGTCGATTAGGAGTAAACGAATATACAGATTATGAAGCTGGTGATGGACTTGCAGCAATTCGAAGAGGGGAAATGGAATGTGCAGCACAGGTATTGGGAGTGAAGTTAATTCATTTAGACTATCACGATCAATTAAAATCAGCCGAGGGGTTTGACGGTCATATACCTCATGTTCAAAGTTTAATTCTAGAGCTGAAAGAAATTATTGATCAGGTTTCTCCTGATGCAATAATCACTTGGGGACCTGATGGAGCAACTTCTCATATGGATCACCGATTAGTAGGGGCTTCTGTTACTCAAGTTTTTGTATCTCAAAAATGGAATAAGCCAATGGATTTATTTTATTTTGGTGTTCCAAAAGATTTTCTAGATACTGCAAGAGCTAAAACTTTAAGAGGCCAAGAACGGTCTTATTTGAATACTCAAATTTCATTTACAGAATCTCATTACGACAAGGCTTATCAAGCCTTATTATGTCATAAGAGTCAGTATCCTTCTGAAGTTGTAGCTAGAATCAAAAAAGAGCGTGCTCAAATGGGCAAAACGCTTTATTTAAGACAGTTTGCTGTTCCAAAAGAAATAAAATTAACCCTATTCTAAGCCTCCAATTAAATCAGTATTAGGAAAAAAAGACTTTTGCGCTTCAATTTGATCATTGCTCAATTTTGTATTCCATAAATAGAGCTTTTTCAAAGCGGGGAGTTGTTTTGCTACTTCAAAGACTTTCTGATTTGCAGAAGTGCTGTGAAGGTTAAGTATTTCGAGATGACTTAGGGATTCTAATAGACTCAAATCTCCAATTGGGAGGCTGCTTTTTTGGAGATAAAGACGGGTTAAATTTTCCATTTTAGCGATGACTTTAAGAGCATCCTTTTCGAGAATAGTTCCACTTAAGTTTAACCATGTTATATAAGGTGCATTTTGCTCTAGAACAGAAAGAACTTCTTTACTGATTTCTTTCCCTTGAAAGCGAACATCAAGCAAGGGATTATCCAAAGCTAATTTTCTCCATTCAAGTTTATTCTGATCAAATCGTGCAAGCTCAGACTCTTGAAGAGGAGTCAAAATTACTTTTTTAAACCACGGTTTTTCCTCAGTGTCGAGCGCATATTTTTTTAATAAAAGTGTTTGGATTTCCGAATTTAATGTTTGTTTTGAAAGAGGAGTTTCTATTGAAGCTCCAGCTTGAATCCACCATTCAATTAACTGAATTTCTGAGTAAGTCATTGGTATTCCAGCAGGTGGCATAAACTTCACATCAGATTGTACTTTGGTAATTCGGTTATAAATCAAGCTTTTAGCTAAATTTTTTTGAACAATTGCGGCTCCGCTATTTCCACCTTTAAAGAGCCCTTTCACATTTGTCATATCAAGACCTCCTCTTTTTGCTTCGTTATTGTGACAGGACACACATTTTGCGTTGAACAATGGCTGAATCATGTCTTGATACACATAGACACTGTCTAAAGAAACATCAGCAAACTTTGGATCAGTTTTCTCTTTTATAAGCTTTGAGCTGAGCCATTCAGGAGCATAAACAAATAGATAATTTTCACCATGGGTTAACGTTCCTCCATAATGACCAACAATAATTAGGGTTAGTATAACAATCCCATTATTCACCTTTCGAATAAAATCTGGAAACCTAAAGAAGGGTGACCGTGACATCCACCCAATAAAACAAAGAAAGACTAAAATAATTCCAGACCATTGATGCAGTGAAAGCTGTTGTTCAATATAGTGTCCATTTTGCGCTAAGAGAAGCCCCAATACAACAGCGACAATTGAAAATATCGATGCAAAAAACCAAATTAGTGAAACGGCACTGTTTCTCTTTTTGACTAGAGGAAGATCAAAAATTAAAGCAAGAACTAAAAATCCGATTGGCAGATGAACTACCAAAGGGTGTAATCTACCAATAAATGTGCTTAATTCAAGGAAGATCATATTTAAACACGATGAAGTTTAATGGGATATGTTTTCCCAGAATTCCACTGAGGAATGTAAATGTTTTCATCGTCATCTATGCAGACATCATGTGGGTTAAGAAATGTTTTTTGATCGTATACAGGGGCTTCAAGCAATCCGTTCTTGTAGCTAGGGGAGCTTCCCCCGGGCATTGAGATTACTTTATTATTTTGATCTAAAACGGCAAGCATACCATCATAGGTGCCCCAATCTTTCGTTACAATTACTGCAAAATAAAGCAGATCGTTTTTTAGGACTGGTCTGCAAATATAACAGGAAGGAAGAGAAATGGTTTCAATATGATTCCCGTCTAAAGTAAAACGTTTAAAACAGTTTGCGGTCCTCGAAGTAATTAGTAAGGTAGGTGCTTTTCCTCCTCGAGTGTCAATTGTAATTCCATGACAACAGTCAAATTGATTTTCTGCCTTCCCTTTGCCACCAAAGTGACGAATAAAATTTCCTTTTGAGTCATATTGCATGATAAAATCCAAACCATAACCATCAGCGATATAAATATCTCCATTTGGAGCAACTGCAGTTTCCGTTGGTTTGAACTGATTCACTTCTTTGTAATCTTTAACCTCTTTTGGTGCTGAAAATTCAAGAAGTTTCTTACCGTTGATAGTCGTCTTACAAACCTTATGTGTTTCTGGATCAGTAATAAATAAAAATTCTTCCCCTCCCTCTTCTATTATAGTAAGGCCATGTGCTCCGGGATAGTCTGTCCCCCATGAGTCAAGTATTTTTCCTGACCGGTCATAAATTAGAATATTATTTTTTGGATGGGTGGTGGTCATAAAGATCCTGTTTTTTTTATCTAAAACCATTTCATGGCAATCATTCACAGGAAATTGAGAAGAATCTTGAATGCCCCAGTCTTTATCAACACGATAAGTAAAATCTCCATGCCCTACAATAGGATTTTCTACTTTTGATGTGTTACGATGCACAAAGATATCTTGGAAGGGAACAACTGCTAATCCTCCAGCTGCAGCAACAGTTTGTTTTAAAAATTTTCTTCTATTTTTTTTCATTTTTATTCGTATTTAACTGAGAATCTCATTAACTACCTTACCGTGTACATCTGTAAGACGGTAGCGTCTTCCTTGAAATTTAAAAGTAAGTTTTTCGTGATTGATACCGAGTAAATGCATTAATGTAGCCTGAAAATCATGAATATGAACAGGTCGTTCATTGATGTTAAACCCAAACTCATCTGTAGCTCCAATGGTAATTCCTTTTTTTATACCTGCTCCTGCCATGAAAACTGTAAAACAGCGAGGATGGTGATCTCTTCCGAAACTTTCAGGAGTTAAGAGTCCTTGCGAGTAGTTTGTTCTTCCAAATTCACCTCCCCAAATGACCAATGTATCGTCTAAAAGGCCGCGTTGTTTTAGGTCTTGTATAAGACCTGCAGTTGCTTGATCCGTATCTTTACATTGGATCTTCATCTGATTTGGTAAGTCTCCATGCATGTCCCATCCCTGATGATAAAGCTGTACAAATTTGACATCTTTTTCAATTAGTTTCCGAGCTAGAAGACAGTTTGCTGCGAAGGTTCCGGGTGTCTTACTGTCTTTTCCATATAAGTCGAAAATATAATCAGGCTCATCGGATACGTCCATAACTTCTGGAACAGAAGTTTGCATCCTAAAGGCCATTTCGTATTGTTTCATCCTTGAAAGGATTTCAGGATCTCCCACATCTTGATGTTGAATTTTATTGAGTTCACCGAGATGTTGTAATTGTGAACTTCTACTTTCTTTAGTCACACCAGGAGGATTATCAAGGTAGAGTACTGGATCTTTACCTGAACGAAATTGTACTCCCTGATGCTGAGAGGGCAAAAATCCATTGCCCCACAATCTTGAATAGAGTGGTTGGCCGTATTTGTCTTTGGTTAATAGTACTACAAATTCAGGAAGATTTTTATTGTCTGTTCCCAATCCATAACTAAGCCAAGCACCAATAGAGGGACGTCCAGGTAGTTGAGAACCAGTTTGTAGAAAAGTTACTGCAGGATCATGATTGATAGCATCGGTATGCATGGATTTGATGAAGCATAATTCATCTACAATTTTTGAAGTATATGGCATTAATTCACTTACCCAAGCTCCGCTCTGTCCATATTGTTTGAAATCAAAAACTGAACCTGCCATTGGAAAGCTTGTTTGTCCGGCCGTCATACCCGTCAAACGTTGGGTTCCCATGATACTATCTGGGAGTTCTTTCCCATTCATTTTATTGAGTAAAGGCTTATGATCAAAAAGATCTAATTGTGAGGGGGCGCCACTTTGAAAAAGGTAGATGACTCTTTTAGCTTTAGGCACAAAATGTGGTAATCCTGCTCCGCTAGTCTGAATCATTTGTGAAATCAGATCTTTTCCCAGTACGGGTGAGGGCCCCAACAAACCTCCTAACGACAAGGCTCCCATTCCAATTGAGGTTCGGGTTAGAAAGTCTCTTCGGGTATATTTTTTATTGTGATGGTCATCGTTGCAATTCATTCCTAATACTTTACAAAAGTTTCGTTTTGGTTTAGTAGGGTATTTGCAACGATTGTGAGCGCTGCTGTTTTCATGGGGTTTAGTTTAGTGTTAAAAGGTTTTTCGCCTACACGGATCGTGTTATATGCTGCTTTTGGAGTTTTTTTATAATAATTCAATTGAGTCTGATAAAGATCAATTAATATATCCAGCTCTTTTGAATTTGGCAATCGTGATGTGGCCAGACGAAATCCATATTGAATCTGATCACTCACTTTAGTCCCTCCCTCCAGTTGAATCCTTTCTGCCAATACCCTTGAGGCCTCAAAAAATTGAATATCGTTCAAGAGAATTAACGCTTGAAGAGGGGTTGAAGTATTTTCACGCTGAACAGCACAAATTTCTCTAGAAGTAGCATCAAAAGCTATCATAGAAGGCGGAGGTGATGTTCTTCTAATAAAGGTGTATAAACTTCTACGATACAGACTATCCCCTTTTGTTGTTTTGTAATCATAGAGGCGCAGGGAAAAAGTACTTTTTTCTTTCCAAAGCCCCTCAGGTTGGTAGGGTTTAACACTCTCACCTCCTACATGGTTTATTAGCAAACCACTTGTTGCTAAAGCATTGTCACGAATCATTTCGGCAGGGAGTCTGTAGCGATTACTTCGTGCTAGCAAAATATTATTGGGGTCCTTTTCAAATAGTTCTGGACTTGTTTTTGAAGTTTGACGGTAAGTTTTGGAGAGTACCATTTTTTTGATCAATTGTTTTATATCCCAATCATTTTCCATAAAATCCAATGCCAAAGCATCTAAAAGATTGGGATGACTAGGGAGCTCACCTTGAACCCCAAAGTCAGTAGGAGTTCTGACTAACCCTTGACCAAAAATCATTTGCCAATACCGATTAACAGCAACTCGAGCTGTAAGCGGATTTTTTTTATTAAATAACCATTTTGCCAAACCCAATCTGTTTTTAGGAAGATCGGGACTCATAGCAGGGAGCTTGTTTGGCACAGCTGCTTCTACACTGTAGCTGGGATCATTATAATCTCCTCGATTATACAAAAAAGTTTCTCGAACAGTAGGAAGTTCTTCCATCACCATAATTTCTGTAACCGGAGCAAAAGTATTCAACCATTCTTGACGATTTTGTTTTAATTTGTTGTTAAGAGCAATCGATTGAGGTTGATTTGAAATCCAATGCTCTTTTATTAAATCACTACCCGGAGGAATGGGGTTTTCATTATAAGAATTAAACAAAAGTTTTAATTCCAGCCCACTAAGTTCTTTTTCAAAAAGCATCAACTCATCCATACTCCCCGAAAATGTCCCATTGTCTCCTGTAGAACCCTCATAACTTTTGCCTATTAAAACTGGGCGATCTTCTTCTTTAATGCCACTGGCAGAAACTGGTTTAATGGATTTATATAGATTGTCTATTAAATTTTCTAAGGGGATTTTTTCTCCGTCTATATAGATTTTGACTCCTTTTGCTTTTCCACTTCCGTCGTATGAAAAAGCAAGATGTTTCCATTTCTCTGTAGGGATAATTTCGGGAGCTTTTACATGAATCATGTTTCCAGGAGCCACATTTATCAGTCTAAAGTTTAGCTTATTTTCTCCATCGAGATAGAAATCCCATCCGCGCCATAAATTATTCTTTCCTCCTGTAGTTCCCATGATGAACTGTCTAAACTGGGAATTTTGTTGATCCGTATTTATCCAAACACCTCCTGAAAATGAATCAACCCATTCAAAATTTGGAATTTCTTTACTAATAAATAGGCGGTCATAATCCTGTTCAAAACGAAGGGCATTGTTTTTGATTCCGGGTATCACTACAGGAGCTAGTCGTGAACCTACATTTTCATTGTCATCTGCAACAAAATGATGTCCAGTTTTATCTTTTTTAAGGGCTTTTCTGATTTTATCAAAAGGATAGTAGCCTACTCTGCTTTCATATAGTTGAGATTCAGAGGGCAGTTCATTGATATAATCTTGAAGGTTGGCCATTTCCTTTGCATTGAGTTCTACCTCCTTTTCTATCTGAGAAATAGTACTTTCTAGTCGGTTGAGGTGCTCTTTAGTAGATTCATCTGGAAGGGGTAATAGCGGGCCGTAATCGCCGTCATCACCTGTCATTCCTAACTCTCGAATATTGTTAAAAAAAGCGGTAAGCTGATAATAATCTTTCTGTGAGACGGGATCAAATTTGTGATCGTGACATTTTGCGCAAGCTACGGTTAGGCCAAGAAAAGCAGTACTCATGGTTTCTGTTCTATCGAAAACATAATTTAATCTCCATTCTTCATCTATAACGCCTCCTTCAGCAGTCATTGGAGAATTACGATTAAATGCAGTGGCTAATTTTTGTTCAATAGTTGCATTGGGCATTAAATCACCAGCGAGTTGCCAGGTCACAAATTGGTCATAAGGCATATTTTCTTTAAATGATTTAATAACCCAGTCCCTCCATGGCCACATCGTTCGAAGCCCATCTGCATGAAGTCCATGAGAATCTGCATAACGGGATAAATCCATCCATTCTACGGCCATTCGCTCTGCATAGGCATCAGAATCGAGTAATCTGTCTACCAAATCTGAATATGCATCTTCACTCGAGTTATTAAGAAAAGCCTCAACTTGAGCAACTGTTGGAGGCAATCCTGTAAGGTCAAAATAAACTCTGCGAATTAGGGTCTCTTTTGATGCAGGTTTTGAAAAGTCCAGATTATTTTCTTGATGTTTTTCAGTAATAAAATGATCAATAAGACCTAAGCCTTGGGAATACTTGATGCTCTTTTTATTGGGAGGAATAAAGGACCAATGTTCTTTCCATTCGGCTCCTTGATCTACCCATTTAATTAAAATAGCTTTTTCTTTTGAAGTCAAACTTAAGTTTGATTCAGGAGGAGGCATTTGAATTTCAGCATCAGTATTAAGTATGCGATGGAGACTCTCACTTCCGTTAAGACTTCCTTTCGAGAAAGCTTTATTCCCACTTTCAAGACGTGAAAATGCAATTTTTTCTAGATCCAGTCTTAAACCAGCTTTTCTTGTTTTTTCATCTGGACCATGACATTGATAGCAGCGGTCAGATAAAATTGGCTTTACATGATAGTTGTAGTCAATTTTATTTGGCAGATTTTCTAATTCAAGGGCAATCGAATCTGGAATATCTAATTGGCATTGGGTGCAAATTAAAAGCAGAAATAGTAGTTGAATAGTCCTCATTAATTAGTTCTAAATAATCTTAATTAAAGATCAAGATTTATTGATTTTGGTTACTGATTTCTTAGAAAGGTAAAAAATATTTGTTAAATAAGTTCTCAAGTAGTGAGAGCAAATCATAAATAACTCTAGAAAGAGAGGAATTTTAGAATTTTACAGCTTGTACTTTTTGGAAAATAGACCATCTTGAATTTTATCCCTATTTCTGAAGCTTTGATATTTTGATTAATGAAACAGTTGGTGTCACTCTCCAAGATAAAACACCTTTTTTATAATCGGACGATGTATTTCTTCTTTCGAGAAGCATTAGAGTTTATTTGATTCAAGTAGGGATTCATCAATAAAAGTGAAGTGAATTTATTTTTTGTTCGATTATTAAGTTTTCAGACATTTTCCTTGCTAAAAGTTTATAAAATAAGTTTTGACAAGGCAAAGTTTTAATCAATCGTTAAACAAAAACGCTTAATCTTAAGATCAACTCTGTTCTATGAAATATTTCATAAAGTTGATTAATTAGGGAATCACATTTTAATTTTATAAAAATTAAAAGTAACCCCGCTTTTTTTGTATTTTTAGCGTCAAATAATAAAAACCATGAAACTACCATCAATTTTAAAAGTTTCCTTATTGACTTTTCTTCTAACCTTCACAAATTGTAGTAAAGAAGAAATCGTACCAGACAAGTCTATCGGAGAATGGAGTATTTACTCTATTTCTGATGAAAATGGTACAGCAACAATTTGGGAGGATATTAAATCTGATTTGGTAGAACTCATTCCTGAATACGCTTGCATGTCATTTACTGCCTCAATTTCAGAAAAAATTGTAACAACAATTTATGAATTCATAGATATCAATTCGAGAGGTTGTTTAAGTCCTTCCTATGCAGTGTACACTTGGTCTATTGATCCAGAAACCGGATTTTATCAATATGTTCAAGGATCAAATGTGATTAACTATTCGATTTCATTTTCAAACAATGACACTAGAATGACATGGATAGATCAAAAAAGTGGTGCGATCACTGTTTGGGATAAAGACGTTGAATTGGTTGCAGAGAGTACAGAGTAATAATTTAATATATTAAAATAATGAAAAAATTAATTCCTTTAGTTGCCCTATTTTTAACCTTTTCCTGTGGGGTTCAGAAAAGTATTAAAAGTGATCCGTATGTTGGATCGTATGAAATGACAGTATTCGAAGTTGATAACATTGGAGATTTATCACTGCTATTGAATCTTACAAAAGAAGGGGAAAATTACACGGCTTCTATTTCACCTAAAGAAGGAATGCAGGATGTAGAATTTGAGGTAGGTGACACTACACTTCAAGACAATGTTTTTACGATAGAAGCGTATGCTGCGGGCTATGATATTTATTTCGACATTACAATCCAGGAGGATACTGTTTCAGGCTCTTTAATGGGTATGTTTGATTTAGAAGGAACAAGAATAAAACAATAGAAGAAGTTTTAATTAATAAAAAATGCGCTTTTAAGCGCATTTTTTATTTTATGTAAAAGGGTTTTTTTTAAAACCAAAATATCCAAATCAAGAGACCGATTTTTTTTAGGATTCCAATAGCAAAAATCAGTTTCATTTTATTTTTATTCATCTCAATTCATTTTTTGTTTTGCATCCCTTTAATACCCGCATAAAGCATCCAAACCACGAGAGCGATGGCGCCGTAGACTATTATATTTCTTAAAAAGTAACCCATTTTTAATTTAAATGACGTTCTTTAAGTTCAATTATAAGTCCAATAACTAAACAGACCAAAAGACTCCCAAGAACAGTTCCTCCAACTCCCATATCATATATATTTACTTTAAAGATAGCAATTTTTAAAAAAGTTGATGTCAAAGTATATTATTAATTCATTCATTAATGAAAGATTTCATAAATTTAAAATTCATTAAAGATTCTCATATTACAATTTAAATAGAGGGATCTTTTTAATAAATCATTATGGGATCAATTAACAGGAGAAATTTTTTAAAAAAGACATCATTGTCAACCGCCTCATTATATCTAGCAAGTACAATGGCGTGTTCTCAAGAAAAAGAATCAACCCCATCTGGCGGTACTTATATGGGAGATTTTAAGGCACCCAAACTAGACACGGTTAGAATTGCAATGATCGGTGTGGGAGCCAGAGGAAGCGGTCATGCAAAACAATTAGCCTCTATAGAGGGGACAGAAATTGTTGCAATTGCTGACCTTTATGAAGATTTAGTAGATCGTTCAGTCACTAATTGTCAAGCAGTTGGAGGTGGAAGACACCAAAATATTCAACGCTATTTTGGAGGAGAAGCTGATTGGAAAAACATGCTTCAAGAAGTGAAACCAGATGCGGTCTTTATAGCAACAAATTGGAAGAATCATGCCCCAATGGCGTCAGAGGTCATGAAACAAGGTGCCCATGCTTTTGTTGAGGTTCCTGTAGCCCTCACTTTGGAGGAAATGTGGGATTTAGTGGATACATCTGAGCGCACCAAAAAGCATTGTATGATGATGGAAAATGTAAATTATGGTAGAGAAGAATTACTGTATTTAAATTTATGTCGTCAAGGAGTGATTGGAGAAATTCTTCATGCAGAGGCTGCCTATATTCACGAACTGCGTTTTCAAATGGAGGAACAAGAGCGTGGCACGGGCTCCTGGAGAACACCACACTACGCAAAACGCAACGGGAATCTTTATCCAACACACGGACTAGGTCCCGTAGCACAATACATGAACTTAGGAAGAGGGGAAGACCAATTTTCCAGTCTTGTATCTTATTCTTCACCTGCTCGAGGAAGAGCTTTATATGCAGAGAAAAATTATCCTGCAGATCATAAATGGAATCAATTAAACTATGAGGGAGGAGACATAAACACCTCCATTGTTAAAACTACTCTTGGAAGAACAGTCATGATTCAGTGGGATGAAACCAGTCCTCGCCCATATACTCGACATAACTTAGTCCAAGGAACCAAAGGAGCCCTAGCAGGATTCCCTACACGTGTTGCATTAGAGGGAGGAGTAGCTGGCGCTACAAATAGTCATCATCAGTGGGCAGAAGGGGAACAGTTGGAAAAAATTTATGAACAATATGAGCACCCAATGTACAAACGACTTGGAAGTTTAGCCAAAAAAATGGGAGGTCATGGCGGAATGGATTTCATGATGTTATATCGAATTGTGGAATGTTTGAGAACAGGACAGGCATTAGATCAAAATGTTTATGAAGGTTGTTTATGGAGTGCTGTTTCACCCCTTAGTGAGGCATCTGTTGCTCAAGGAGGAATGCCTCAACAATTTCCAGACTTTACTCGTAAACAATGGAAAATCACCAATCCTCTAAGCATCATTTCATAATCGTAAATTAACGCATTATTAAAACATCAATATCAGTTAAGGCCCCGGCTAGAATTTGTTTTTTTGGAGACCATCAGGACTATCTAGGACTCCCCGTTATTGCCGGAACGATTAATCGTTATATTCAGATCAAAGCAGTGCCGAATTCTGAATCAAAATATATTATTCAACTTATTGATTTAGATGAAGAAATATCAATAAATCTCAATAAAGACTTCAATGATATTGCTTCCGAAGATTACTATCGTTCATCGATGGTAATTTTAGGACAAGAGGGTGCTGTATTTTCACAAGGGTACACTATTGAAATATCAGGAACTATTCCAGTAAATGCTGGAGTTTCAAGTTCTTCAGCACTGGTAGTTGCTTGGTTACGTTTCTTGATTGAGGCTCAAGAAGCCCAATGGAATGTTTCAGATGCTCAAATTGGAGAATGGGCTTATCGTTCTGAAGTCCAATTTTTTAAACAGCCAGGAGGGCTTATGGATCAGTACACCATTGCCCAAGGAGGGATGATTTATATTGACACTCAAAAAGGGGAAGTGACTCCTTTGTCAACAAATTTGGGAACCTTAATTTTGGCGGAGTCTGGATTAGCAAAAAAAACATTATCGGTTCTTCAAAATGCAAGAGATTTCGCCCAAAGAGCAATAGAAGAAGTAAAGATTCAATATTCGGAATTTGACCTTCACAAGGCGCAGGAAGTAGATTATAACAATTACGAATCCTTTGTTTCAAATCCATATAAACCTTATTGGTACGCCTCAATTCACAACCATCTCATTACTCAAAAAGCTAAAAAACAATTACTTCAATTGGAACCTGATTTAATTCAATTGGGATCTTTAATGAATGCACATCAAAAGATACTTCAAGAGTGCATCCAAAATACTCCAGAGCCAATGATTAATCAAATGAATGCTGCATTACAGGCGGGTGCTTTGGGGGCCAAAATAATAGGCTCCGGAGGAGGAGGCGCTATGGTTGCTATAGCTGAGGAACATACTAAAGAGAATATTATTCAAGCTTTTAAAACAGCTGGTGCTCACGATGCATATGAAGTAAAATTAGCCATCCACTAATGAAAAAAATGAACTCTTTATTGATAATGGCAGGGGGTGCTTCTTCTAGGATGAAGCGTTCTTTGGAAGAAATTTCAATAACTGCCGATTTAAAAAAACAAGCACTTCAAGTCCATAAAAGTCTAATTCCACTTGGTGCTGCACAAAAACCGTTATTGTTTTATTTGATTAAAAATGCTGTTGCTGCTGGACATAGAAATATTTATTTGATTACCAGTCCAGAAAATCAAGCTTTTAAAAGTCAGCTAGAGGACTGGAATACAAACAATATTTTTACAGAAATACAATTTCGTTTTGCAATACAGCAAGTTCCACAAGGAAGGGTAAAACCTCTGGGTACGGCTGATGCAATTCAGCAAACTTTAGATCAGCACCCAGAATTAAAGACCTCAACTTTTTCTGTTTGCAATGGGGATAATTTGTATTCAACTCGAGCTTTTCAAATGTTACTCGAAGATCGAAATGCTCCTCACGCATTAATTAGCTATGCCCGATCAGGACTTGTTTTTTCTGATGAGCGCATCTCAAAATTTGCTTGTATGGATATTGATTCAGAAGGTTATTTGAAAAACATTATCGAAAAACCTGATCCTGACTTAGTAGAACAATATAGGGATGCTTCAGGAGAGATTAGAGTCAGTATGAATGTCTTTAGTTTTAATGGTGAACTTCTGTATCCATTTTTAAAGAGTTGTCCAATTCACCCCGAGCGAAATGAAAAAGAACTGCCTGAAGCACTGCGACTAATGAATACAGCAAACCCAAAGCAAACGATATGTCTTCCTATAAGAGAACATCTCCCTGATTTGACTTCAGCAGAAGATATCCTCGTTTTTGATCAGTTATAAATATTGATTATTATAACTTCGATCAGGATGAAATCAATGAAATTAATCTCAGATTCGATGAAGAACTTTGGATGATTTAACTTTTAAGACTAGAGCATTAAAATATTAGCTATCCAAAAGTCCTAGGGCAACCAATCTTTGATGTAAAAAATCACCAGCAGATATATCTTCATAAAGCTTTGGATGATTTTCATCTACAGTTTTTGCTAAGCAGTTTAAGGGCATATGTGGGACAGGATGCATAAAAAAAGGCAGCGAATACCGTGCTTTTCCCCATTCCTCTCTGGGAGGATTTATAACCCTATGAACGGTTGAAGGAAGACGATTATTTGTCAATCGGGAAAGCATGTCTCCAACGTTAATGATTAACTCATCGGGCTCAGCAATTGCATCAATCCATTCATTTTGTCGATTTAAAACCTGTAATCCACTCCCTTGGGCACCCATTAGAAGCGTAATTAAATTAATATCACCGTGAGCGGCAGCACGCTCTGCATCTTGAGGTGTTTCAGTTATCGGAGGGTAATGAATCGCTCTTAAAATTGAATTACCTTCTAAGATATACTGATCAAAATAAGAAACGTCAAGATTTAGATACAAAGCAATGGCTTGAAGAATTACTTGGGCAGTTTTTTCAAGTCGCTTAAAAACGATATTTCCAATTGAATTAAAAGAAGTCAATTCTTGAACATGTATGTTTTCTGGATAGATTGTTTTTAGATGAGGAAGGTTGCTAATGTCTTGACCAAAATGCCAAAACTCTTTTAAGTCTCCAACACTTCTTCCTTCCGCGTGTTCTTTTCCAAAACCGGTATAGCCTCTCTGTCCTCCACCTCCTTCAATTTCATATTGACTTTTAATTTCTAGAGGAAGTGCAAAAAAAGCATTGATTTCATCATAAAGAGATGCTTGAAGGTCTGAATCTAAAAAATGCCCTTTGAGTGCTAGAAACCCAATTTCCTCAAAAGAGTTTCCAATCTTTTGAACAAATTCATTTTGTAGGCTTGTGTCATTTGAAAGAAAAGCACTTAAATCGGCCTGAGGAATTTTTTGCATGGTTTCGTAGTTTAAAAAAGCGAGCCCATCGGCTCGCTTTATAAATAGATAAGGAAAATCACAGCAGACCTAAATTAGGTACCTGCTGTCTTGAATTCCTCAAATGATTATCATTAGACATAAGACACCTCCTTTCTAAATTTAGTTAGACATTACTGTTGTCACAGTACGAACTTCTCAACCCAAATATAGGAATCCAAATCTTTTGTAAAAACTTTATTTGACAATTTTTTTTAAGGTGAGTCCTTGAACTAAAATCGTAAATAATACAACACCATAGGTAAGAATTAAAATTAAATCTTTACCTGTGCCGATGCTGTCAGGAAGGTTTAACGCAAGAGCAATACTCAGTCCACCTCGAAGTCCTCCCCAGGTGATAATTAATGCCGTATTTTTTTCAAACACCTTTTTTATGGAGAGCAGTTTAATTGGGACAAAAACTCCAATTCCTCTAGAAACCACTACCAGAACAATGACCAATAAAATGATGAAGAGGTATCCCAAATCAAAGTTTTGAAGGATAGGAATTATTTCTAATCCAATTAAAATGAACAAAATAGCATTCAAGGTTTCATCCACTAAATGCCAAAATTTATAAACATAATCTCCCATTGCTTTTTGTACCCCATCTACTTTTTTATCAGTATCTATATTTTGATTTAGAAAAAGTCCCATAATGACGACTCCTAAAACTGCTGAAAAATGAAACATATGTGCGATTACAGGAACCATCAATACTAGTGAAAGGGTGATAAGGACCTCCAATTCTACATGTTCATTTTCAATATACTCAACCAGTTTTAACCCTAAATAGCCCAAGGCTGCCCCAAGTAAAATCCCTCCGACAACTTCAGTTATAAATAATGAACCTACACTTGCAGCAGTTATGTTTTCTACGCCTTCAATTTTCATAGTTAATAAGGTTAGAAAAACAACCACTCCTATTCCATCATTAAAAAGAGATTCCCCAGCTATTCGAGTTTCTGTTATTTTAGACAGATTCATTTTTTTTACCATTGCTAATACTGCAATAGGATCTGTAGGGGCTATTAGCGCACCAAACAAGAGACAATCTACATAGGTTAACCCAATAGCGGTCATTCCTAAAAAGGGTTGACTGACTAACCAATAAAGCCCTGTTCCGACAGCGAATGTGGAAAATATAACACCAAAAGTAGCCAAAAGGAGTATCGTGACTTTATCCTTTAGAAGCTCGTGTACGTCAACACTGATTGCTCCTGCGAATAATAAAAAGGGCAACATAACGTCTATTAACATCACACTAAAGTCGAATTGTTCAGTGAGTGATGTTGCCATCGAAAGGAAATCAGGATCAATCAAACCTGCCATCAATACAACCAGGGATAAGACAATTGCTAAAACCATCAAACCGATAGTTTGAGGGAGTTTTAATATCCGAAGGTTAATTATTGAAAAAATGGAAGCAAGGATGAGTAAAAATGCAAAAAGTTCGTGTAAATTCATTTTAATATAGCTAAACCTAAATATATAAAAATTAACGACTTAAATATAATTTCGAGAGGTACTTTCCAATAAGATCAAATTCTAAGTTAACTAGATCTCCTTTTTTAAGTTGTTTAAAATTGGTGTTTTCAAAAGTGTAGGGGATAATTGCTACTGAAAATTGATGTTTTTTAGAATCAACGACTGTTAAACTGACTCCATTTATCGTGATGGATCCTTTTTCTATTGTAATCTGTTCTGATTTTTTATCGTATTCAAAGGTATAAACCCAGCTTCCTTCTTGTGTTTTTGACTCAATACAAAGTGCCGTTTGATCTACATGACCCTGAACCATATGACCGTCTAAACGGTCTCCTAACTTCATTGCACGCTCAAGGTTTACAAGACCTCCTACTTCTAAAAGTCCCAGATTAGTTTTGCGTAAAGTCTCATCAATGGCTGTGACAGTATATTTCATCGAGTCACATTTTACAACTGTCAGGCAAACACCATTATGTGCTACACTTTGATCAATTTTTAATTCATTTGCTAATTTACTCTTAAGAGTTATATGGAGATTTTCAGCTTCTTTTTCAAGCCCGACGACATGTCCAAAAGCTTCTATTATTCCTGTAAACATGCTTTTAAAATTAATTACATTTGTCATCAAAAATAGAGATAAAAAATAAGGTGTGATCGAAACTTCTAAAATATGCGTAGGAATTTCAGCCGGTGATCCAAACGGTATAGGACTTGAAATTATCCTTAAAGCTTTTCAAGACAAACGTCTTTTTGATTTTTTTATACCAATTGTATTTGCAAATAGTGAGAATCTAATTAAAGAAAAGAAGCGAATGGGTCTAACCACGACCATCTTTCATCTTAAGGATATCAAAACTCCAAGGTCAGGACAATTGAACGTGATCAATACCTGGAAAAAGCCATTTATTTTTGATTATGGAAAAGAGAATGAAAAAGCAGGAAGTGAAGCACTGAGCTCTTTAAATGCAGCTACAATAGCACTAAGAAACAAAGAAATAGATGCATTGGTCACCGCGCCAATTCACAAAAAAAGTATTCAATCAAAAAATTTTCAATTTCCAGGGCACACCGATTATTTGGATGAGCATCTAGAAGGAGAAAGTCTCATGTTTATGATATCAGAAGAACTAAGGGTTGCTCTAGTTACGGATCATATCCCCCTTAAAGATGTTCCTTCGGCATTGACCGAAGAAAAGATCACAAAAAAAATCACCCTTTTATCAAAAAGTTTAGAGCAAGATTTTGGAATTCAACGACCAAAAATTGCGATTTTGGGAATCAATCCACATGCTGGAGATCAAGGAGTGATCGGAAAAGAAGACGATGAAATGCTGCGTCCTTTGCTCAAGAAATTATTTGAATCTGGAACGCTTGTCTTTGGTCCTTTTCCTGCGGATGGTTTTTTTGGAAGTCAATCATATTCAAAATACGATGCCGTCTTAGCGATGTATCACGATCAAGGACTCATCCCTTTTAAGACACTTTCTTTTGGTAAGGGAGTAAACTACACTGCTGGATTAAACAGGGTCCGAACCTCACCAGATCATGGTACTGCTTTTGATATTGCAGGACAAGGCAAGGCAGATCCCGGGTCGTTTACAGAAGCACTCTTTTCAGCCCGAGCGATATACTTACAGCGTAAAGAATTTGCTTGAGGGCTAATTTAGGCGTTTGTTCATCCTTTGTTTTTAAATATTCGAACAAAAAAACTGCCGAGTAGCGAATGAATTAAACTCGAAATTGCAGCAGGAATAGCCACCAACGGACTACTGAAGTTTTCACGAGCCAATACAACCCCCAAACCAGAATTTTGCATTCCAACTTCTATAGAAATGGTTTTGGCAACCTTCCAATTTTTTAATATTCCTAAACTAATCAGAAAGCCGATAGCAAAACCAAAAAAGTGTAAACAAATTAATCCCAGAATCAGACGGAGACCAGAACTTAAAATAATCTCTTTTCCCTGACCAACAATACTGGCAACGATCAATGAGATCAAGATAACAGCAATCGGAGGGGCGTATGGCACCAGTTTAGATGCTGCCTTAGGAATATATTTATTCATTACAACCCCTAAACCAACAGGGAGTAAAACGACCTTGAGGGTGCTGAAAAAAAGTCCTTCCGCTGGGATCTCAAGATAGCTCCCAGAAAGTTGAAGTGTTAAAAAAGGCGTCATGAATACTGCAGCAAGTGTAGAACATGCAGTCATGGTTACGGATAAAGCAATTTCAGCTTTGGCCAAATAAGCAATAACGTTAGAAGCTGTTCCGCCAGGACAAGAAGCAACCAAAATCATACCTACTGCAAACAAAGGGGGCAACTGAAAAACCTTTGCAAGACTCCAACCCAAAAGAGGCATCACCATAAACTGAAGTAACAAACCCAAAAACACCCATTTCGGATTTTTTATAATTTGTAAAAAGTCTTCTCCCTTCAATGTTAATCCCATTCCAAGCATAATTCCAGCCAAGCCCAAAGTAATCAGAGGACCCTGAAACCAAATAAATAAAGAAGGATAGACTAAACTTAGGAATGTGGAAATAGAAACAATCCAAGGAAAAGCAGCAGTAATTTTGTTCATTTTACACATTCATATGGATATCAAAATAGTAATTATCCATTAGTTTTTTGTAATTTAATTGAATTAAAAAATTTGATATGTCACGTTTCAGTTCGTTAAAAATTGCAGTAGCAACCCTTATTTTATTAATTGCAGGATGTTCTACTCCACCAACTAGTTTGGAAGCCTCTTTTTTATTACTTCCTTCAGTCGCAGAAAGTAATTATAAAAATGGAGACTCAAATATAGATCTTGCTTCATTGGAATGGGCTTTCAGTCCAAATGGAGATGCCCTTCCCCTCCTATACGGACATACAAAACAACTCAAAATTGTAGATCAAGCTGAAAAAGCGCAACTTCAATTTAGTATTGAACCCCAATCAAATGAGAGTGCAGAATCGTATTCTCTTGAAATTGGAAAGCAAAAAATTACTATTCAAGCTCAGGATCAAGCAGGACTATTTTATGCATTTATCACTTTAAACCAATTTATAGAAGATGCTTTAGACCAAGGACTTCCATTACCACTAGTTCAATTACAGGATGCTCCTAAAATTGCTTTTCGTCCAATTCAGATTGATATCAAACATCATCTTGAAAAAAAAGAATATTACTATGATTTAATCGATGAGTTGGCACAGCTAAAAATCAACGGGATGATACTAGAGATTGAAGACAAACTCCAATATAAAAGAAGGCCTGAGGTGGCTTCATCAGATGCACTTTCTATTGAAGAATGGAAAGCTATAAGTGAGTATGCTATAGCTCGAAATATTTCCATAAGTCCTTTAGTCCAAGGCTTAGGTCATGCATCATTCATACTTAAACACGAAAAAAATAAACACTTAAGAGATGATCCTGAGAGCGATTGGGCTTTCAATCCATTAGACCCTGAAACATATAGCCTTCAGTTTGATTTGTATCTAGATGCTTTGGAAGCATTCCCACATGGAAAATATCTTCATGTCGGTGGAGATGAAGTTCAAACTACTGGAAGGGGAAGCGGCAAAAGTGCTTTAGAGTTAAATTTAATCTGGCTCAATAAAGTAACAACCTTTGCTGATGAGAACAATCGAACACCAATTTTTTGGGACGATATGCCACTTAAACAAGCAGGTTTAATGGCACCAATATATGATGCAAATATGGATTCAAAAACAGTTGATTCAATATGGGTATTGAATGAACCTAAATTAAATAAGTTTATAGAGCAGTTCCCTAAAAACTGTGTTTATATGCGCTGGAACTACCATATGGCGGAATCTTATGGAAATGGGAAAGCTATGGATTGGTTTTCGTCTAATGGCTTTCAAGTAATGGGAGCTACAGCAGGTCAAACTCGTTGGACATTAATGCCACAAAGAGAGAGTAATATCGATCAGATTCGCATCTTTGCCGAACAATCTATCAATCGAAATTACAAAGGATTATTACTCACCCTCTGGGATGATGATTCTCCCCACTTCGAATTATACAAAAGAGGGATTTCAGCTTTTGCTGAATATAGTTGGGGAGGATTACAACGCTCAAAAGCAGATTTCAAAAAAGCTTACAGACACCGAACTTTTGGATCAGAATTTCAGTCAGATGAATATGCCTTCATTGATGCTTTAGATAATCCTGTAGGACTATGGACTAATCTTCTAGTGGAGAAAGGAGTGCATCGAAATTCTTTGATACACAGAGAAAACCCTGTGGAAGAATATATCATTGATCTACCTGACTTTAATGAAAAGGGATTATGGTCTGAAAAATACGCTGAACGTATTGATGAGCTCCAAATTCAAGCTGCCGAATTAGAAAAAGTTAAAATGACACTTTCTTCCCTTAAAAACCAGAAAACTAAATCAGATTTTAATCTTGCTGTGTATAATGAAGTTGTCAACTTAGTAGATTATAATTTCAGACTTTTAAATAAACTGTATGCTTTTGATACAGCTGAAAATACTTCCGAGGAAACCGAAATCATAGGTGATATTGAAAAAATTATTCAGAATTTTACTGAGGTAAGGGAGCAGCTAGAGCAAGTTTATGGGAAATCACGAGTATTAGATAAACCTCAGGATTATATCTTAGATCAAGATCATCACAACCATCCAGCAAACCAAAGCATAAACTTTGATTGGCAGTTTATGGCAGAACTAATGGCATTAGAAAAAATCGAAAAACATTTCAAAACAAAACCTTATTCTTTAGAAGGTAAAAAACCAAATTTGCAATAAAATACTGTTTTCCAGTTTAAAACCAAACATAAACTTTGGTCATGTTTTAGAAACGAACTGAAGCAATCTTTGTTATTAAAATCAAATAAACAGAAAAAAACCAGTTATATTTTCATAATTGATAGTAATACTATTATATTTGCTTTTTTATGAATGATCTGCAAATAAATATATCGATTGACCCAAGTTTTTATTGTAAAGACCCTGAATCTTCAGCTCTTGGCAAAAAAATCATGCAAGTGGGAATAGAGATGATCCATGAATTGGGTTATGAAGCATTTACATTCAAAAAACTAGGTGTTCAAATTAATTCAAATGAAAGCTCTATTTATCGTTATTTTGAGAGTAAACATTCTTTCTTAGTTTATTTGGTCAATTGGTATTGGAGTTGGATTGAGTGCAAATTAGTATTTGCAACTATAAATATTCATTCAGCAGAGGAGCGGCTTGAAAAGTCCATTCAAATCTTAACGGAGGAAATCAAGGAGGACAATGAGATAACCTTTATCAATGAAGTACTTTTAAATAAAATAATTATTTCAGAATCATCTAAAGCCTATCACACCATTGATGTAGATAAAGAAAATGAAAAAGGGTACTACAAGACCTACAAACGAGTTGTGCAAAGAGTTTGTGATTTTGTTTTGGAAGTAAACCCAAAATTTGAGTATCCACACATGCTGATTTCCACCATTATCGAAGGAGCACATCATCAAAAATATTTTTCTAAACACCTTCCATCACTCACAGATGTTGAAGAAGGTAAAAATAGCATTGTAGAGTTTTTTTTAAAACTGACAAAAAGTGTTCTCAGATGAAAAAAAGAATTCAATTTTTTGAATGGGATGTAAAATCCTTAATTGTATTCTGTTTGTTAGGAAGCTTAACGCTTTCTACTACTCTAGATTCATTGTCAAAACTTACAGAGGACTCTTTTGAAATTTTAAGTTTTGATTGGCAAGAGGATACAGATGAGGATAAACAGGAGAAAAAGGATCAAGAAGAAAAAAAATTAAATCCTGAACTTAGGATTAGTTACCTTTCACTTCTTTCCAAAATTAAACAAAACAAGGGTAAACTTTTTATTTCATCAAACCCGATCTCCTTTGAGATTTACCTACCCCCTCCCGAACGCTTTTAGATTTTTTAAAGCCAACATTAAAGCCGAAAAGGCTTAAAATCATTTTTTTTAAAATTTTAATTGTATTGAAAAGTTATTTTCAGTCAAAAAAATCAATTTATAGTGATGAAAAATTCAAAATATATTTCCAATCTTAAAAACGATTTACCTGCAAGTGTCGTTGTCTTTTTTGTAGCCCTCCCCTTGTGTCTAGGGATTGCTTTAGCAAGTGGAGCTCCTTTGTTTTCAGGATTAATTGCTGGGATAGTTGGGGGAATAGTAGTGGGGAGTTTAAGCGGCTCTCAATTGGGAGTTAGTGGACCTGCTGCTGGATTGGCAGCGATTGTTCTTACATCAATTGGAGCATTAGGTGGTTTTGAAAACTTCTTATTAGCTGTAGTCCTGGGTGGAATGATCCAATTTCTTTTGGGTGTATTACGTGCTGGGGTTATTGGATATTATTTTCCTTCCTCTGTTATCAAAGGAATGTTAACAGGGATAGGAATTATTATAATTCTTAAACAAATTCCACATTTTTTTGGGTATAACAGTCCAGAGGGTGATTTTTCATTTTTTCAATCGAATGGAGAAAATACTTTTTCAGGAATTATTAATACATTCAGTTACTTCAGTTTAGGCGCTACTGTAATTGCGGTTTTGGGTCTTGTTATTTTGATATTATGGTCTAATGTATTGAGTAAAAAGGGTAAAATATTTCAGCTTATCCAGGGACCGTTGGTTGCTGTTGTTGTTGGAATAGGATATGTAATTTTTACAGAGGGGAATGCTACCTGGAGTATTCAGCCGATCCAATTAGTCTCTGTTCCTATTCCGGATAGTTTATCCTCTTTTATGGGTCAATTTAGTTTCCCTAATTTTGGAGTAATCGGGAATAGTGAGGTTTGGATAACTGCTTTTACTATCGCATTAGTAGCTAGTCTAGAAACATTACTTTGTGTTGAGGCTACAGATAAATTGGATCCCGAAAAGAGAGTGACACCAACAAACAGAGAATTGATGGCTCAAGGTGCTGGGAATTTTTTATCGGGTCTAATTGGTGGACTACCCGTAACACAAGTGATTGTTAGAAGTTCTGCAAATATCCAGTCTGGTGGGAAAACAAAAATGGCTGCAATCATTCATGGATTTTTATTATTGATCTCAGTAATTTTAATTCCAGTACTTCTCAATAAGATACCACTTTCTGTATTAGCTGCAATTCTATTTATTGTAGGTTTTAAACTTGCAAAACCGAGTCTATTTATTACAATGTATCGTTTGGGTTGGAAACAATTTACTCCTTTTGTGGTTACTGTTTTAGGGATTGTCTTTACAGATCTTTTAGTAGGAATCGGTCTTGGTTTAGGCGTAGGAATTGTTGTCATTTTGATCAAGAGTTTCCAAAATTCTCATTTTTTACATATCGAAGATAAGAGTAATGGAAAACATAAAATTAAAATGACCTTAGCAGAGGAAGTTACTTTTTTTAATAAAGGAGCTATTTTAAAAGAACTCGATTCTCTTTCTGAAGATACATTTTTGGAGTTAGACGTTCGGACTACCCGTTTTTTAGATTATGATATAATTGAAATTTTAGAAGATTTTTCTGAAAAGGCAAAAAACAAAAATATTGATATTAAAGTAATTTCACATCGGGGTGTTATTCTAAACCCTGACAGTTTCATTACATTTTTTAACACATCTAAAAAAGTATCTTAAATTTAATTCATGAGTCAATCACATCTCTCTTTTAGAATTTTAGTGCCCTATGGTCATGAAAGTACATATTCTAATGTGCTTTCAGATGCTGAAGTTCTTGCAGAAAAATCGAAAGATGATCCAGTACAGATAGAGATTCTTTGCCATTGAAACAAGACAATGAAAATTATAAAAGATTTATTAATACAACATTAACAAACTTGGGAACACCTGTAGTGGGGTTCTCCTAAAAACTTAATACTATGAAAGCACAAACAAAAGAAACACAAGATCAAATGACGCCTACCATGGCGTTGCAAGAATTAACAAACGGGAACCAACGTTTTGTTCAAAAAAAGCAACTGAATCGTGATTTAATGCAACAGGTATCTGAAACGAGTACTGGGCAATTTCCATTTGCAACGGTATTAAGTTGTATAGATTCTCGAGTGTCCTCTGAACTGATTTTTGATCAAGGAATAGGCGATATTTTTAGCGTTAGAATCGCTGGGAATTTTGTTAACGAGGATATTTTAGGAAGTATGGAATTCGCATGTAAGCTAGCTGGCACAAAGTTGGTCCTTGTATTAGGTCATACAGCTTGTGGGGCTGTAAAGGGAGCTTGTGATCATGCAAGACTCGGAAACTTAACAGCTTTAATTAATAAAATTGAACCTGCAGTTGATGCAGTAAAAGAGCCTGCAGATGAGAGTTTGAGAAATTCTTCAAATAGTGATTTTGTAAACGAAGTAGCAGCACAAAATGTAAAAATGACTATTGAAAATATTCGTTTACAGAGTGAGGTTCTTAAAGAAATGGAAGCTTCGGGTGAGATTAAAATTCTTGGAGGGATGTACGATATTAAAACTGGTAAAGTACATATTTACTAGTATCAAAATCGTTAATTTTTTATAACCCCTTTTTCAATATTATATTGAAAAAGGGGTTATTTTTTGAAAGTTATGTAATTTTAAAAAAACATTTTTCTCTCATGAAAAAGTACAGATACCTTCCTTTTATTTTGATTTTATTTTCCTGCGCCCAACCATCAGACAAATTTTCTTATCCAGAAACAGCAAAAATTCCAGTAACCGACATTTATTTTGACGAAGAGGTGGTAGATAATTATCGTTGGCTAGAAGATGACAACAGCCCCGAAACAGAAAATTGGGTATCCAGACAAAACGAGGTCACTTTTTCTGTTTTGGAACAAATTCCTTTTCGAGAGCAACTTAAAAATAGATTGAAGAAACTCTGGAATTACGAGAAACTTTCTGCTCCATTTAAAGAAGGAGAGTTTACCTATTTCTATAAAAATAATGGTCTTCAAAACCAATATGTTGTTTATCGTCAAAAAGAGGGGGAAGATGTTGAAGTATTTCTAGATCCCAATTCTTTTGCAAAAGACGGCACTACCTCCTTGGCGAATTTAAGTTTTTCCAAATCAGGAAAATTGGCAGCGTACTCTATTAGTGAAGGGGGAAGTGACTGGCGAAAAATCATTGTTATTGATGCTGATCAAAAAACAATTTTAGAAGACACTATTGTTGATGTCAAATTTAGTGGAATTGAATGGAAACTGGATGAAGGATTTTTCTATTCCAGTTATGATAAACCTGATGGGAGTGAGCTTTCCGAAAAGACTGATCAGCACAAATTATATTATCATGAACTGGGGACCTCTCAATCGGAGGACCTGCTTGTATTTGGAGGAACAGCTGAACAGAAACACCGATATGTTGGTGCTTCTGTTACAGAAAACAACCATTATCTAATTATTTCAGCTTCCAAAACTACCTCAGGAAACATCTCCTTTCTTAAGGATTTAAATACGCCAAACAGTCCCTTAATTCCGATGGACGAGGATTATGGTTCAGACAGTTATCTTTTGGATTCTGATGGAGATCAGTTTTATATCGTGACAAATAAAAACGCTCCTAATCAAAAAGTGGTAAAAGTTTCTGCCCAACGTTCTCAAGAAAAGTATTGGAAGGATTTTATTCCTGAGACCGAGCATGTCTTAGCTCCAAGTAGTGGAGGTGGTTTCTTTTTTGCAAAATATATGGTGGATGCGATTACTAAAGTTTATCAATATGACAATAAGGGAAATAATTTGGGTGAAGTAGAACTCCCAGGAATTGGAACGGCAGGTGGATTTAGTGGTAAGAAAAAAGATACTGTTTTATACTACAGTTTTTCCAATTATCATTCTCCTGGGGTCATTTATTCCTATGAACCCAAAACGCAAATATCTAACAAATACTGGACCCCTAGCATTGATTTTAATCCAGATGATTATATTTCAACACAAGTTTTTTATTCTTCTGCTGATGGGACGCAAATTCCCATGATTATAACCCATAAAAAAGGAATTGAGTACAATGGCAAAAACCCAACGATATTGTATGGATACGGTGGTTTTAATATCAGTTTACGTCCTTCTTTTAGCATTACCAATGCGGTTTGGATGGAACTAGGAGGGGTATATGCGGTCCCTAATTTAAGGGGTGGAGGTGAATACGGCAAAGAATGGCATAAAGCCGGAATTAAGCAGCAAAAGCAAAATGTCTTTGATGATTTTATTGCTGCTGCTGAGTATCTCATTTCTGACAATATTACAAGCCCCGAATTTTTGGCCATTCGAGGAGGTTCAAATGGAGGTCTTTTAGTTGGAGCAACCATGACCCAACGTCCAGAATTAATGAAAGTAGCCTTGCCGGCTGTTGGTGTTTTGGATATGCTTCGTTACCACCAGTTTACGGCTGGGGCAGGATGGTCTTATGATTATGGGACTGCGCAAGATTCTAAAGAAATGTTTGCTTACTTAAAGAACTATTCCCCAGTTCATAAGGTCCGAGAAGGAACCTATTATCCCGCAACACTCATTACCACTGGAGACCACGATGATCGTGTAGTGCCTGCACATTCTTTTAAGTTTGCAGCCGAACTTCAAGATAAACAACAAGGCGGGAATCCCGTATTAATTCGGATTGAAACCAATGCGGGTCATGGAGCAGGAACTCCTGTTTCTAAAACCATTGAACAATATGCCGATATTTTTGGATTTACCTTATTCAATATGGGTTTTAATGAATTACCACAGAGGACATCAACCAAGCCCAAAGGGTAAATTAAGTTTCTATGATTCGGACAGCCCAATCAAAAGACGCACTTGCGATTGCAGATATTTATAATCATTACATCCTTAATACACATGTCACTTTTGAAGAAAACCAAGTTGTTGAGCAAACGATTAAGGATCGGATATTCGCTTACAGTAAATTACCATGGCTGGTATTTGAAGAAAATAATCTAGTACTTGGCTATTGCTATGCTGTACCTTGGAAACCCAGATCAGCCTATAGATATACGCTAGAAACGAGTATCTATATTTCTCCAAAGCATCAGCAAAAACAGATAGGTAAACAATTATACAGTTATTTAATTCATCAGCTTAAAGAGAATGAATATTATAGCCTACTCGCAGGGATAGCTCTTCCCAATGAGGGAAGTATCCGTTTTCATGAAAAACTAGGGTTCAGAAAGGTTGGTCAATTAGAACAAGTCGGTTTTAAATTTAACCGATGGATAGACGTTGGATACTGGGAATTAAATTTTCAAAAAGAAATTAATCTTCCATCGAAAAATCTTCCATGAATTTTGTCGTGTAATTTCCTTTCACATAATCCGGATGATTCATCAGTTTAAGATGAAATGGGATGGTTGTTTTTACACCTTCTATGACAAATTCTTCCAAAGCCCTTTTCATTTTACTAATTGCTCCTTCACGTGTTTGAGCCGTTGTAATGAGTTTTGCGATCATAGAATCATAATGCGGAGGTATTACATAACCGCTATATACATGGGTGTCTAAACGTACTCCATGCCCTCCTGGAAAGTGCAGCGTTGTGATGACCCCTGGGCTTGGTCTGAAATCGTTAAAGGGGTCTTCTGCATTAATTCTACATTCAATGGAATGAAGGTTAGGGAAGTAATTTTTTCCAGTAATCTTCTCTCCCGATGCCACTTTAATTTGCTCACAAATTAAATCATAATCAATGACTTGTTCTGTAATTGGATGTTCTACTTGGATACGGGTGTTCATTTCCATAAAGTAGAAATTACGATGTTTATCGACTAAAAACTCAATGGTTCCAGCGCCTTCATATTTGATATATTCAGAGGCTTTTACAGCAGCTTCACCCATTTTCTTTCTTAGAGCATCTGTCATAAAAGGAGAGGGAGTTTCCTCTGTCAATTTTTGATGTCTTCTCTGAATGGAACAATCACGCTCTGATAAATGACAAGCTTTTCCAGTAGAGTCCCCAACTATTTGAATTTCAATGTGTCGAGGTTCTTCTATTAATTTTTCCATGTACATTCCGTCATTTCCAAAAGAGGCTTTGGCTTCTTGACGGGCACTTTCCCATGCTTTTTCTAATTCATCTTCCTTCCAAACAGCACGCATCCCTTTTCCGCCACCACCAGCGGTAGCTTTTAGCATTACGGGATAACCTACTTCCAAAGCTAAGGTACGAGCCTCTTCTAAGGACTCTAAAAGACCTTCAGAACCCGGAATGGTAGGGACTCCTGCAGCCTTCATAGTGGCTTTTGCTGAAGCTTTATCTCCCATTTGATCTATCATGGAAGGAGAAGCACCGATGAACTTAATATCGTGTTCTTTACAGATTTTAGAAAATTTGGCATTTTCAGACAAGAAGCCATATCCTGGATGAATAGCATCAGCATTGGTGATTTCAGCTGCAGCGATAATGTTCGATATTTTTAAATAAGACTCACTACTGGCCGCTGGACCAATACAAACCGCTTCATCAGCAAAGCGAACATGAAGACTGTCTGCATCAGCTTTAGAATAAACAGCAACAGTTTTGATTCCCATTTCTTTACAAGTACGTATGATACGCATTGCAATCTCACCACGATTTGCAATCAGAATTTTTTGAAACATGATTAAAATTTAGGATGGGTTGATCACAAATAAAGGTTGGTCAAATTCTACAGGCGAGGCATCATCTACAAGAATTTTGACGATAGTACCACTGAGTTCAGATTCTATTTCGTTAAAAAGTTTCATAGCTTCAATAACACATAAAACATCCCCTTCTTTTACAGTGTCCCCTACTTCTACAAAAACGGGTTTGTCGGGAGAGCTTTTTCTATAAAAAGTTCCAATAATCGGCGACTTTATTGTGATGAGGTGGTCCTCATTTTCTGCCTTTTCAATTACTACATCACTTGGAGCATTAGCTACTGCAGGTGCCGCAGGAATAACTGCGGGAGCTGCTTGAATTTGCTGAATATATCCTGACTCTAACGGCGGGGTATCTGACCCCGTTTTGATGGTGATTTTAATGTCCTCCATCTCTAATTTTACTTCTTGTGCTCCAGATTTGGCCACAAATTTGATTAGGTTTTGTATGTCTTTAATGTCCATAAATAATTGATTAAATTTCTAGATTGCCCAAGTTAGGTATGATGCACCCCAGGTGAATCCACCCCCAAAGGCAGCGAATATAAGTTTATCTCCTTTTTTAAATTTTAATTTATTGTCGTTTAGCAAAAGCGGAATTGTAGCCGCTGTAGTATTTCCATAATAGCTGATATTCATCAGTACTTTTTCTTCTTCCAGTCCAAGCCTTTTTGCCGTGGCATCTATTATTCTTTTGTTGGCTTGATGTGGAACAAGATAATTGATTTCTTTTCCAGTTAAATCATTTCTTTTTAAAATTTGTTCAGAAGCTTCTGCCATCTCTGAAACGGCATATTTAAATACTGTCTTACCTTCTTGAAATAAGTTGTGCCATCCATTTTCTAGAGTTGTTGTAGAAGTAGGATAGAGGGATCCTCCAGCTTTTATTCTGAGGGACATTCGTTCTGCACCATTGCTTCTGAAGTATTCGTCTTCCCATCCATATTCGTTAGGACTAGGTTCAAAAAGCACTGCTCCAGCTCCGTCACCAAAAATGATACAAGTTGTACGGTCTGTGTAATCAACAATCGAAGACATTTTATCAGCACCAATCAAAAGAACTTTTTTGTATCGACCTGAGTTGATATATGCGGCACATGTACTCATACCGTATAAAAATCCAGAACAGGCGGCACTTAAATCATAACCAAAAGCCTCAGTAGCACCAATAGAAGAAGCAACATAGGCTGCAGTTGCTGCCACAGGCATATCTGGAGTTACCGTTGCTACGATTACCAGGTCTATGGTAGAAGGATCAATATGGTATGATTGAATTAGATCTTGAGCAGCTTCAATAGCCATGAAAGAGGTTGGCTTTTCAGGATCTTTAAGAATTCTACGTTCTTTTATACCTGTACGTGAAGTGATCCATGCATCGTTAGTGTCAACCATTTTTTCTAAATCTTGATTAGATAAAATTGTATCAGGCACATAGCCCCCTACAGCAGTAATGGCTGCTTTTGTTTGTTTCGTACGTTCTAGATTCATGCTATTTTTTAGCAAAGAAATAATCTATTAGCAAGTGAAGATAATGGTTTTTTAATGCAATCAAAATTATTGCAATAAAATTCACCTCCGCCAACAAGTTTGGTTTTCAAGAAGATAATTTAGGCTTCTGCTACAGTTGTAGCATCTACAAGCACTTTCCCTCTGTAATAGAGTTTTCCTTCGTGCCAGTGCGCTCTGTGATAAAGATGTGCTTCTCCTGTAGAAGAGCAAGTTGCAATTTGCTGATCAGCAGCTTTGTAGTGCGTACGTCTTTTGTCTCTTCTGGTTTTCGATATTTTTCGTTTAGGATGTGCCATAATTTTTAATTTTTATCTTTTTTACAAAAGATCTTTTAATTTATTCCATCGTGGATCTTCAGATCCTTTCAAATGTGATTCTTTTGGTTCCAATGCTTTGAGTTTATCAACAATTTCACTTTGTAATGTCCCGTCTTCGATACCCGGATGAACTCTTTTTTGTGGAAGATTTAAAACAACCATTTCATAAAAGTACTGAGCAACATCAATTTGATAGCTCCCTTCGGGTAAAATTAAGATTTCATCTGAAGCTTGTGCTGCTGGCAACCCAAACTTGACAATTAAGTTAAATTGGGTGGCTATCGGACAATCGAACCATTCCATGGAAACATCGCAAGGAAGGACTACCGTACCATTTATATCAAACTGTAACTCTAAAAAGCTTGACTTTTTTTCGAGTATCAGTTCTCCATTCAACGTAGCTCGGTCGAAATCATTAAACTCAAAATGCGCAAAGAACGTATTGTCTATCGTGAATTTAAATTGATGCTTTCCTTCTTTTAATCCCACAAATGGGATAGTAAATTCTTTAATCGCATCCATTAGTCCACAATTGAGCGGCAAATTTATAAAAAAAAGTAAAGCAACAAGATAATTTTAAGGGTATTATAAGTGCCTTTACCTTGATTAATTGATTGGCAATCAAATACTCGCCTATTTGAGCAGTGGCAGATGCTTCTCCCTCAGGGTAAAGTTGAATATTTAATTCATCATGGAAGTGCTATATAAAAACCTTTCGCACTTCAAAGTCTCTAATATCAAAGACATTAAGTGCTATTTTGATTTCAAACTAGATAGCAACTACACAATACGCTTACTGTTCGAATGAATTGTTACTGTCCCCAAAGAGAATTTCCGTATGATTTAACTTTAAAATTTTTAATCAGGATTTTAACTCTCCTTTTTGGGATACATAATACAGTCCAATAACTGGTATTAGGGTTAAAACCATAATTGCAAGTGGAGGATGAGCTGAACCACCACTAATTAAGGTTATAAAATCAGGTAAAGTCCAAAATAAATGAATTATAAACAATATAAAAGTGGCTGATTTTAGTCCGTCAAGGGTTTTTAACCTAAGTGCATAAATTACTGAAAATATGGAGCCAAGAATAATAAAACCAAAGATGTATAACATCATATCAAGTACTTCTAAACCTGGAGAACTAGATGCTAAACCTTCAATGTTAAAGTCATTTATCATTTGATTTTTCATTTCGCCTCCCATTTTCGCTAACACTAGAGGAATACATTGCATGATATCTAGTATTAGTGTGACAATTAAAATAGTTTTAAAATTTTTCATTTTTTTTAATTTATTAATATACAATTTAAAGATTTTTTTGAACGTAATGAGGATCAAATATTTACCTCACTTTTTAATCAAAGCATACTTCATCTAAAGTTTTTTCAGCGGTGTAAAATTCTAAAGTTTGAGTAACATCAAACAAACCCGTACACTCTTTGTAAGTTCTAATTAGATTTCCTACCGTATCTAAATGGTAAGTAAAGGTCCCACAATGATTTATTTTTTCTCCTTGCACTTTGTATCCTAATTGAAGTGTGTCTGGGGTAATCTTCTCAACACTATAATTAAAAGTGTTTTCCCTGACTTGGTTGTCACCCTCTTTGAATTCCAAACAAATTCCATTTTCAACTATGTATAATTTAAATGGGTTGCTTTTAAATGTTTTATAATTAGTTCCTCGAGTCCAAACAATATCCTCTATTTTATCTAAAAAAGTTTCTTCCAAAAAAGAATCTTTCTCTTTTGAACAAGTGAGAAAGATAAAGGCCAATAGTAAAAAGGATAATTTTTTGAGCATTTAGTAAATAATAATATAAAATTCAAAAAAAGGTTCCATACGGTCTACAAAAGAGTTTAAAAAAAAAATCAGAAGCTGAGTTTTCATAGGGAATGGTGTTATGTTGAAACAATTATTTTAAGTATCTGAACAAAACAACAATCTATACCCATGATCTGAAAACTTTTTAGAACGATTCAAGTAGGTGTCTAGCTTGCCTGTAAATTAGATGTTATTATGCATTCATTTTTGACATTCTAATCAAAACAATTAAAGGTAACAACCCTAATATACCGTGCATAATCATTCCGTAAATCTTCATGTCTTCTGTCATTCCTTCAGGCATATTTGGATCATAATAAACAAGAAAAATAGCCAAAATATTTATTGTGCTTAGAGAAAATAAAGTTTTGAGCATAAAAGATTTTACCAAAGGCGCTGCCTCACTATTGACGTTATAATCAGTAATATTCTTTTTGGCTGGAAATGAAATTATCCCTAAAACTAAAAACAATGCCAATGATGTAATAGACAGCATAGGGTCTTCAGCTAAACGAGGCATAAACGAGGTTATTGCAAGTATTGAAAAAAGAAAATACCCTAGCATAAAGTAAAATCTTTTAAGGGCGATTGCGCCATAGATACTTATGGATGAGATAACAATTGCTATAATAAGAAGTGCCATTTAAATTGATTTATGGTTAATAAACTACAATATAATAAGAAATTCCAGATCTTGTTTATAATGCTGTTCTTTTGGTTTAGAATTTTTCATTTTTTAACGAATTTTCAATTCTAAAGAAAAACCCCTCGATTATTCGAAGGGCTTGTAAATGTTAGCTAATTCTAGTTTTTTGTAACTAGATAAAACTTTACTTTAACTTCAGATTAATTGGTTGGCAATCAAATATTCGGCTATTTGAATGGTATTTGTAGCTGCTCCCTTACGAAGGTTATCTGCTACAATCCACATATTTAAAGCATTGGGATGAGAAGTATCTCGACGAATTCTTCCTACAAATACTTCATCTTTTCCTTCAGCATTCAAAGGCATAGGATACAAATCCCCCTCAGGATTATCTTGTACAATTAATCCTGGAGTTTGTTGAAGCATTTCACGAATAGAAGGGACATCAAAATTCTTTTCAAATTCGACATTTATAGACTCACTATGTCCTCCTACAACAGGAATTCGTACTGCAGTAGCCGTAATTCCCATTTGATCATCATCTAAAATTTTATGTGTTTCATGAACCAATTTCATTTCTTCTTTGGTGTAATCATTTTCTAAAAAAACATCACAATGGGGGAGTGCATTTTTATGAATAGGATGCGGATAAGCTCTCTCTACCTCAAGCCCTTGGGCCTCCTGATCTAATTGGCGAACTGCTTTTACTCCAGTTCCAGTAATCGATTGATAGGTAGAAATGATGAGGCGTTTGATCTTAAATTCCTTGTGCAGAGGAGCTAATGCCATAACCATCTGTATGGTAGAACAGTTTGGGTTAGCAATAATTTTATCTTCAAGAGTTAAAAGTGAGCCATTGATTTCAGGAACAATTAATTTTTTAGTTTCATCCATGCGCCATGCAGATGAATTGTCAATAACGGTAGTTCCTACAGCAGCAAATTGAGGTGCCCACTCCAAAGAGGTGTCTCCTCCAGCAGAAAATAATGCAATATCGGGGCGAGCTGCAACAGCAGTCTTTAAACCGATTACCTCATGATCTTTACCTCTATAACTTAGTTTTTTCCCTACCGAACGTTCAGAAGCGACTAGAAGTAATTCTTCGATTGGAAAGTTTCTTTCGGCTAACACTTTCAACATGATTTCTCCTACCATACCGGTAGCGCCTACAACTGCTACTTTCATTTTATATTTTTTTAGATGCCAAAAATACTATTAATTATAGGGAAGGCAAATGATCTTTGCTTTTGTTTCAAAAAAATAACAAAGTGTTGTATTTACAACAAAAAACTAAAAGTGGATAACCCTTTTGATCCGTGATCCAAGACCTGCTAGAACTTCATAGCTTATACTTCCACCATTCACAGCAAATTCTGAGGCCGATCTGAGTGGTCCGAAGAGATTAACTTTATCTCCTTCTTCACAGGATATTTCTGATACATCAACCATTAGCATATCCATACAGACATTACCCACTATAGGTGCTTCTTGTCCGTGAATGATTACGGAAGAACTTTGATTCCCAAAATGCCTACCAATTCCATCAGCATGTCCTAACGGGAGGCTTGCGATTCGGACTTGTTTTGGAGCTTTCCAACCATGATCATAACCAACACTTTCACCTTTCATGACATCGTGAATTTGAGTGATGATCGTTTCTAACTGTGCTACAGGTTTAAGTAATTTATCCCAGTCTGGATGATTGGCAAATCCATGAAACGCAATACCACAACGAACAGCATCAAATTGAAATTCGGGATAATTAAAGATGCCTGAACTGTTGAGTAAGTGAAACTTAGGAGGGGCTTCATTTTTTTTACTATGCTGTTCCTTGATTTTTTTAAAACGTTGGATTTGTTTGTCGCATAATAATGAGGGACGTTTTTCTTCAGAGGCAGCTAAATGAGAATAAACAGTTTTTAAATTGAAACAAGGCAGGGAAATTTTATCCAAAATCCAATTGACTTCATCAAAAGGAAAACCAACTCGATTTAATCCAGTGTTGTATTTGATATGGATAGGATAATTTTCAATTTTTTTTTCATTTAAAAGGATCTCAAAAGACAAAAGCAAGTGTTTGGAATATAAGCAGGGTTCTAGATTGGATTCAATAAGTGCTTCAAGTGAATTTTTTTGAGGGTAAAATACCATGATTGGGATTTTAATTCCTTCTTTTCTAAGTTGAACTCCTTCCTCAGTATAGGCTACGGCGAGAGTGTCAACTCCTAATTCTACAAGACGTTTTGCGAAATGAATGAATTCAGTTCCGTAAGCATTAGCTTTAACTACGCCAATACAGAGTGTATTAGGTTGAATTTTTTTTCGGATTTGGCGGTAATTATGATCGAGATTTTGGAGATAAAGGTGAAGTGTATTCAAGAGATAGCGGATCTAGGATTTTTTATTATTTTTCTTATTGGCATGAAAATATGCAGCTCTAGAAAGAGGTTCATAATTTTCTTTTTCTCCCAAAAGTAACAAATCATCTTCTTTAGAGGTCCGGTAACTGTAATGGGCTAAATTTCCAGTGCGAGTACAGATTGCATGAACTTTAGTGACATATTCTGCAGTTGCCATCAGTGCAGGCATGGGGCCAAAAGGATTCCCACGGTAGTCCATATCCAGTCCCGCTACGATGACTCGAATTCCTCTATTAGCAAGGTCATTGCATACTTTTACGATCTCATCATCAAAAAATTGAGCCTCATCAATACCCACCACATCACAGCTATCAGCTAACATAGGGATATTTGCAGCTGCTGGTACTGGGGTAGAAGGAATTTGATTTTGATCATGTGAAGTGACTAACTGGTCATCGTATCGCAGATCAATAGCGGGTTTAAAAATTTCAATTTTTTGTTGTGCAAATTGCGCTCGTTTTAGCCGTCGAATCAATTCTTCTGTTTTTCCAGAAAACATGGAACCACAAATCACCTCAATCCATCCAAATTGTTCGTTTGCGTTTACGGTGTTTTCTAAAAACATTTTGTAATTTTCGGCTAATTTAAGGGTCAATCCCAAATCTATTCCTACAAAGATATTAAATTTCGAATGGGTTGAAGCAGATTAATTCATGACAGAAAAAATAAAAGCAGCTTTAGTAGAATGGGCCGAGATGGTTTTGAAAAACCAAGCGCATTGGGATATGGATGATATTCACAAAGCCATACAGAAGCTTTATGAAATTTCAATTTTTCAAAAATTCTTGACAGAAGAGAGCTCAAATTCAGAACGTTGGAAACGCTATCAAGCCGAACTTTCTGCTGTTTTGGAGACGTTGACGGGGCCTAGAACCAATTTTACAGAAAAAAAAGAGGATCTGGAAGTACCACCTATGATGGAAACCATCAAAAATATGGTTACAGAAATGCCTGAACCAGAAAATTATGAACGCCTTTTTGATAGTGTGGAGGAGCCTCCAGTTTTTGTTCCGAAAGCACCCAAAACAGCTGAAAAAGATGACAAACCCGAGCAGTCTATTGTCGAAGCTGAAGAACGAAAAAATTTGAATGATCATTTTGCGAAATCTCTTTCTATTGATTTAAATGATCGTATGGCATTTATAAAGCATTTATTTCAAGACAACATTAAATCTTATGAAGCGGTAATCTCTCAGATTGTTACATTCGAACAATGGCATGAAGTTGAAGACTTTATAGGAGGGAAGGTTAAAATAGAATACCCGCACTGGGAGGAAAAAAAACCTATAGAAGAACGTTTTTTGGCGATTTTAAAGAATAGTTTTAAAAGCTAGTTTTGGATAAATTTTTACTAAAAAAAATAACAAATTGATTTATTTAATTCCTACACCTATTGGCAATCTTGAAGACATGACTTTAAGAGCCATTCGATTATTGAAAGAGGTGGATCTCATATTAGCAGAGGATACACGAGTAAGTCAAAAACTTCTTAGTCATTATGAAATCAAGACGCCCATGCAGAGTTTTCATATGCATAATGAACACAAAAAAGTAAATCAAATAATAGATCAAGCAAGACTTGGTAGAACAATTGCACTAATATCCGATGCGGGGACTCCAGGAATTTCTGACCCAGGATACTTATTGGTACATCACGCGTTAAAAGAAGGAATTGAAGTTGAATGTTTACCCGGAGCAACTGCTTTAATCCCTGCGTTAGTTCAGAGTGGTCTTCCAGCTGATCGTTTTATTTTTGAGGGTTTTCTTCCCCCTAAAAAAGGAAGACAGAGCCGTTTGGAACAGATGGCTAAAGAACCTCGAACCTTGATTTTCTATGAATCTCCGCATAAAATTCTCAAGACTCTGGACCAGATGATTCCCTATTTTGGGTCGGAACGGAAAGTAGCTGTAGTGAGAGAAATAAGTAAAAAATTTGAAAGTAATTTCAGAGGAAGCTTAAAAGAAGCGCTTCATTTTTTTGAGCAAAACCCTCCAAAAGGAGAGTTTGTTGTTGTGGTCGAAGGAAATAGCAATAAATAGTATGAACTGGCAAAAGCTAACAAATCCAGATCAGAATTTAGTTCAAGAATTGAGTCAGCTTTTAAATGTACCTGAGCTTATAGCTGTACTTCTTGCTCAAAGAGGGATCCAAAACTTTGAGGAAGCCAAACAATTTTTTAGACCTCAATGGGAAGCCTTGCACAATCCATTTTTAATGAAAGATATGGATAGAGCAGTGGAGCGAATTAACCGCGCTTTTCAACTGAATGAAGCTGTAATGGTGTTTGGAGACTATGACGTAGACGGAACTACTTCAGTAGCCCTTTTGACGTCCTACCTTAAAGAAAAATTAACGGATGTTTTGCCTTATATCCCCGATCGTTATTCAGAGGGTTATGGAATTTCAAAAGCTGGAATAGATCGTGCCAATCAAGAAGGAATACAACTAATTATTGCGCTTGACTGCGGAATTAAAGCAAACGACCTTGTTGATTATGCTTCTGATTTAGGAATTGATTTTATCATTTGCGATCATCATTTGCCTGGAGACCACATTCCAAATGCTGTTGCAGTATTGGATCCCAAAAGAACAGATTGTGAATACCCTTATAAAGAACTATGTGGCTGTGGAATTGGGTTTAAATTAATTCAAGCATTACACCAATATTCTCAATTACCTGAAACAACATTAGCCCCTTATCTGGATTTGGTTGCTACTGCAATTGCAGCTGATATTGTACCTATGACAGGAGAAAACAGAGTATTGAGCTATTTAGGATTAAAACAAATTCAAGAATCCCCTCGATACGGATTTCAGTTTTTTCTGAAGCAATTGAAAAGACCAACTCGAATCAGTGACTTGGTTTTTATTATTGCTCCACGAATCAATGCTGCCGGTAGAATGAATCAAGGGATTAATGCAGTAGAGCTATTATTATCAAATAGTCCTGAAGAGGCTTTACCTATTGCGCGATCAATAGAATTTTTTAATACTGAGCGAAGGTCAACAGATGAAAGGATAACAAAAGAGGCGCTTCAACAAATTGAACTCGAAGAAGCTAAATACAAATCGAGTACGGTGGTATATCACCCTTCTTGGCATAAAGGAGTTATAGGCATTGTTGCTTCCCGTTTGATAGAAAGCTATTACCGTCCAACAGTTGTTTTGACTAAGTCTGAGAATGTTTTGGCAGGTTCTGTCCGATCTGTAAAAGGATTTGATGTTTATCAAGCTTTGGAAGCTTGTAAAGCTCACATGATCCAATTTGGGGGGCATAAATATGCAGCGGGTTTAACAATGAAAGAAACACAGTTGGAGGAATTTAAAGTCGCTTTTGAAATGGCTGTAAATAGTCGTATTTCGGAGTCACAACGTTTGCCTAGCTTGGTATATGATGTAGAAACTTCGTTGGATAATATTACCCCTAAATTGTATCGTATTCTTTCACAAATGAGTCCATTTGGGCCTAAAAACATGCGTCCAGTATTTGTCTCTCATCAATGCAGGGATTATGGAGGGTCTCGTTTGGTAGGAAAAGAAAATGATCATTTAAAACTTGAAGTTGTGGATTCAAGTGGTTGTACACTTCAAGGAATTGCTTTTGGCTTGGGATCACATCACACAAAAATCAAGCAAAAACGCCCTTTTTCTATGCTGTATAATGTAGATGAAAATGAATTCAATGGAGTAAAAAGTTTACAATTAGTGGTTAAGGACATTCGGTTTGAAGTTTAAAAATCGCAAACTGTAAAGGTTTTTTTTAAACATTAAAGATTTAATTGAAAACCGATCTTTTATATTAAAGTGGTACTGAATTTCTTGTATCAATTCCATTTTAAAATTAAAAACACTTCAAAGTAGATTGAATTTTACAAAAAATCATGAATTTAAAAGATCTTTACTGAACCTTTAAACCTTTGGTTAAATTTTAGAAAGTAGTTTTAAAGTAGAAGGATCGTGAGGGTTAGAAATTCCTTTTTGAATATCCTCAAGTACTGTATTAGCTAGTTGTTTTCCTAGTTCTACTCCCCATTGATCATAGCTGTAGATATTCCAAATGACTCCTTGTACAAATATTTTATGTTCGTAAAGTGCAATAAGTGCCCCTAAGTTTTCAGGATTCAATTGTTCTATTAAAATAGTGTTCGTGGGCTTGTTTCCCTCAAAGACTTTAAAGGGAGCTAATTCTTGTTTTTGTATTTCAGTGAGTTCAGTGTTTCTAAGTTCCTCTAAAACTTGATTTTTAGTTTTACCAGTCATCAATGCTTCTGTCTGTGCAATAAAATTTGCCAACAATTTCTGTTGGTGTTCTTCATTTCCATTTAATGACTTTTTAAAGCCAATAAAATCTGCAGGAATAAGTTTTGTTCCTTGATGAATTAATTGGAAAAAAGCATGCTGTGCATTGGTTCCAGAGGCACCCCAAATAATAGTTCCTGTTTGAAAATCAACTCGTTTTCCATTTCTTCCTACGCTTTTTCCATTACTTTCCATAATACCTTGTTGTAAGTATGCAGGAAGGCTTCGGAGATATTGCGTGTATGGAATTAAGGCTTCGGTTTCTGCACCCCAAAAGTTATTGTACCAAATACTTAATAAGCCCAATACGATTGGAATATTTTTTTCTAAAGGTGCTTCCTGAAAATGCAGATCCATTTTACCTGCTCCTTGGAGTAAGGCTTTAAAATGTTGCGAACCTACGGCAAGGCAAATACTTATTCCGACAGTACTCCAAAGCGAAAAACGTCCCCCAACCCAATCATTCATTGGGAAGATGTTTTCTGTAGCAATTCCAAATGCTTGTGTTTTTTCAAGATTGGTAGAAACTGCAACAAAATGTTGAGCGATCCCACCCTCGGGAGCTTGGGTCAAGAACCAATCTCTAATGCTATTCGCATTACTAAGTGTTTCTTGAGTTGTAAAGGTTTTAGAAACAATTACAAAAAGTGTTGTTTCAGGATTTAATCCCTTTAATACTTCAACATGATGATCCCCTTCAACATTAGAAACAAAACGAATATCCAAATGATTTTGATAGTGGGCTAAGGCCTCGACCACCATAGCTGGTCCAAGATCTGATCCTCCTATTCCAATATTTACGATGTGGGTTATTGATTTTCCACTGTATCCTTTCCATCTACCAGAGATCACTTCCTCACAAAAAGCATACATTTTATTTTGAGCAGCTTCTATTGTTGGATTTATTTCCTTTCCGTCTACTAAAATAGCTTCTTTTTTAAGTGACCTTAGCGCTGTATGTAAAACTGCTCTATTTTCGGTAGCATTGATTTTTGCACCTGAGAATTGTGCTTCTATTGCAGATATTAATTCACTTTCTTTAGCAAGTTCAATTAGAAGATCAAAGCCTTTTTTGTCCAATCTATTTTTGGAGATATCTACATAGAAATCTTCCCATTGTAAACCAGCATAATCCATTCGATTAGGTTCGTTTTCGAAATGGGACAAAATATTTTTACTCGCAATATTTTTTTGATGTTCTTCGATAGCTTTCCATGAAGAAAAGTCTTTAGGGGAATGATTAGGAAGGGTCTTGGACATGTTTTTTTTGATTAAGTATTGCGGCAACTTCAGGATCCTCTTGAGTTTCAAAAGCAATGCAATCTAGTTTTGTTTTGTAAGGAACAATATGTTCAGCAAACTTTGATTTTAATTCAGCAGATATGGGCTTTGCTTCTGGGAGTTTTTGTTTAAAAGGATCTACTTGTCTTCCGTTTTTCCAGAAACGATAACAAACATGAGGGCCTGAGGTATTTCCAGTCATACCTACCCATCCTATAACATCTCCTTGTTGGACAAATTGTCCTACTTTAACGTTTCTTTTTTTCATATGAAGGTATTGAGTAGAATACACTCCATTGTGCTTTAGAGTCACGTAGTTCCCGTTTCCTCTAGTATAGCTTGCTTTGACTACTGTTCCATTTGCAGTTGCTAAAATTGGTGTTCCTACAGAGGCAGCGAAATCAGTTCCTTTATGTGGGCGAATCCGATTGCCATAGTAAGCAATCCTCCTCTTGAGGTTGAATCGTGAAGAAACACGATTAAATTTAAGGGGACCTTGCAAAAATGCACGTCTTAAACTTTTAGCATTATCATCAAAATAATCTACTATACCTTTTTCTGAATCGGGGACATATTCAAAGGCGTATAATGGCTTGCCGTTGTGTTCGAAATAGGCTGCTTTTATTCGTTCTATTCCAACGGAGATGGTGTCGTCAACAAATTTTTCAGTATAAATTACTTTAAACCGATCTCCTTTCTGAAGACGAAAAAAATCTATCGTCCACGCATAAATATCGGAAAGATAATAAGTCAGAGATTCATTGATACCGCTTTTTTGCATGGTTTCATATAGCGAACTCTCAATTACACCTGAAGCTTCTAATTCTACAACTTGAGAAGGTTTAATAATTTCTTCGCCATAAAGACTGTCTCGTAAGTGAATTCTTTTATAACTCGCTACTCCAGCATGATAAATAAAATATTCGGGAGTAGGGATAGTGTCTTTACTAAAAAACAGGGTATATGGTTTTCCAATAGTTAGTTTTCGAACATCAACCTTTCCTTTGATTGCCTGGAGGATGGCATAAACTTGAGGGTAATCTATTCCGTTTTCTTCTAATATTTTACCAAATGTATCCCCTCGTTTAACTTTATATTCTTCAGTTTGATATACATTTCGATCGATTCCAAAATATAAATCTGGTTTTGGTTCGATAGTCAGAGCAGGCTGTTCAGATGATTTTTCTTGAACATCTTGTTGACATGAAACAAATAGGCTAAAGAGTATTCCACTTAAAGTAGAGACAATGAAGATTTTTAAAGTTATTTTAATTTTATTCATCTGTTACTCTACTTCTATTTTGAAAGGGTGATTTAGATTCTTAAAATTTTCTATATCCGCTTTTATAGATCCAATTAAAATATCTGCTTGAAGTCTTATAGGCAATCTGTTTTTATCATCTGAGATCCACAGAGTAACACTTTCTTGTTCTTTAAACACCCTACCTGATTGAACTAGAGGTCTAAACTTCAGACAGTTAATTTTCCCAAATTTACTGTCAATCTTTTCCTTCCCCAAATATTTTAATTTGAATACATAATTCTCATTATCAAAAAACATATTGATATCAAAAGTTTGATTCTCTTCGATACCCTGTTCGGGGTAATAATTTCGGAGGTAATAAAAGCAGGAAACTAAATCATGGACATTGGATTGAATTTCATACTGTTTGGTTTCTTTCTTTTTCTTATCAAGAACTTCAGCTGTTTTACTTTCGTGGTCAAAATTAATTTCAATGTTTTTAGAGTAACCTCCTTCATTGATGTTGCGGATGAATTTGTAAGGTGCCCCTGTTTTTTCATCAAAATAACTTTCGTAATAATCCTCTACTTTAAAAAACCATTTTGCTAAGCCTGTAGTTTCACCAAATCCTTTGGCATGGAAAACGGGTTTTTCAGCGATGGTATCTCTTTCTAGTGAAAAGCTCGCATAACTGGCATTAAACCATCCGTAATGAAGTCGCAGCTGAAACCATTCTCCATTTTTGAAAGAATTTAAAGCAATAGTAGGATCGATAGGAATGCTTTGTGATGCTCCAAGTGATAAGCTTAAAAAAAGTATAAAGATTAACCTTTTTAACATGCCTCAAAGGTAAGAAATCCCATATGATCATGATGAAATTTGACATTTAAAAATTGTTAAATACTATAGGGAACTTTTAGTTTTTTGAAGATAGAAGGGCATTGTATATTTTTTTACCCCTTTGAGGCCCTAGAAGATCTGACATTTCTTGCTGACTTGCCTCTTTGATTCGTTTTAAAGATTTGAAATGACTTAATAACTGATCTCGAGTAGCAGGTCCAATTCCTGGAATGAAATCTAATTTTGAACTCAAACTGGTTTGACTTCTTTTGTTGCGATGAAAACTAATTCCAAAACGGTGCGCTTCATCTCTAGCACGCTGAAGAATTTTCAAACTTTCGGATTTCTTATCCAAATAAAGAGGTATGGAGTCTCCTGGGAAGTAGATTTCTTCCAATCTTTTTGCTATTCCTAATATCGCAATTTTACCTCTTAGCCCTAATAAATCTAAGCTTTTTACAGCAGAAGAAAGTTGTCCTTTTCCACCATCAATAACGATCAGTTGCGGTAGAGATAATCCTTCCTCTTGAAGTCTTTTGTATCGTCTAAAAACGACTTCTTCCATGGAAGCAAAATCATCAGGACCAGTCACTGTTTTGATGTTGTAATGGCGGTACTCTTTTTTAGAAGGCTTTCCATCTTTAAAAACCACACAAGCTGCAACAGGATGAGTTCCTTGAATGTTTGAGTTGTCAAAACACTCAATGTGATAGGGAGCATGGGGCAGCCTTAAATCTTTTTTCATTTGCTCCATAATTCGCTTGATATGCCGATCAGGATCTACGATTTTCATTTGTTTAAACCGTTCCATTCTGAAGTATTTTGCATTTCGGAGAGACATTTCTACTAACTTTCTTTTATCTCCTTGTTGCGGGACTTCTACTTTTAAAGTTTCACCCAAAGAAACATTTTGAGAAAGGAACACCTTTGTAGCTGTACTTGAAAATAGCTGCCGAATTTCAACGATCCCTAACTGAAGTAATGTTTCATCAGACTCGTCTAATTTCTTCTTGATCTCCAAGGTATGTGATCGGACAATGGAACCAAATGATACCTGAATATAGTTGATGTAACCATAGCTTTCATCAGAGATCACTGAAAATACGTCTACATGATTGATCTTGGGGTTTACAATAGTAGATTTCGACTGGTAGTTTTCAAGACTGTCAATTTTTTCTTTTATCCATTGTGCTTTTTCATATTCCATGACTTCAGCATAGCCATTCATTTCTTTGTTTAGGGCTACAATTGCGCTTTTAAAGTTCCCTTTTACAATATTTCGAATGCTGTCTATATCTGCTTCGTAATATGCGGGTTCAACCTTACCAACACAAGGGCCGTGACAATTTCCAATATGGTATTCCAAACAAACCTTGTATTTTTTAGAATTGATTTTTTCTTCGCTTAAATCGAAATTACAACTCCTAAGAGGATATAAATTTCGAATCAAATCCAACAATGTTCTAATGGTTTTCATATTGGTGTAAGGGCCAAAATACTCAGAACCATCTTTGATCACTCTTCGGGTGAAAAAGACACGTGGGAAAGGCTCTTTTTTTATGCAAATCCACGGGTAGGTTTTATCATCCCTTAAAAGAATATTGTAACGGGGTTTGTATTTTTTTATCAGGTTGTTTTCTAAAAGGAGTGCATCCATTTCAGTGTCCACAACTATATGTGTAATGCGGGCGATATTTTTAACTAGTAATGCCGTCTTTCGGTTGTCATGAGTTTTAGTGAAATAAGAATTGACGCGTTTTTTTAGGTTTTTGGCCTTACCTATGTAAATTATTTTCTCTTGCTTATCATAATACTGATAGACCCCTGCCACTTCTGGAAGTGTTTTTATTTGAATTTCAAGCTGATCTGATTTCACAAAACGAAAATATTGATTTTCTTTGGTATTGAAATGTTAGATAGAAGGATTTAATGAAAATGAAGCACTCTAAAACTGAACTTCGAGAACTTTATTTGAAAAAGCGGCAAGCACTTTCAGAAGAAATTCATGAAAATATGAGTTTTGATATTGCAAATCGCTGTTTAGATCTACCTATATGGAGTTTGGATTACTTCCATTTATTTTTATCCATATCAGCTAAAAACGAAATAGATACAACCCTTATACTGACCCTATTGCAGGGTAGAGATAAACAGGTGGTCCTTCCTAAAGTCAAAAACAACAACGACTTGGAACATATTCTACTTACAGACAACACAAGAATAGTGAAAAATAAATGGAATATTCCAGAACCAGCTGAAGGAATTGAGATCGATGTTTCTCTATTGCAAGTAGTTTTTGTACCATTACTGGTTTGTGATGAAAAAGGGCATCGTGTCGGATATGGAAAAGGTTATTACGATCGATTTTTAGGACAATGTAAACCAGAAATAGTAAAAATTGGACTTTCATTTTTCGATCCTATCCCTGAAATTGATGATGTTTATTCAGGAGACATTCCCCTAGATTTTTGTGTTTGCCCAACTAAAACAGTTGCTTTTTAATCTACTGTTTGAAAATCTTTTTGTTAAAAACAATTAATATTCCAACACCGGTGCTTATGGCAGTATCGGCTACATTGAAAATGTATTGGAAAAATAAAAAGTGATCTCCACCGATGAAGGGGATCCAATCCGGCCAATCCCATTCTACAAGTGGAAACTGAAGCATGTCTACAACATGACCATAAAATAAGGGCGCGTATCCTTTGTCAGGGAAAAGTGTTGCAACAGAATCATAACTATCTGAAAAAAGGATGCCGTAAAAGACAGAATCAATAATATTTCCCAGAGCACCTGCAAAAATAAGCGCTAAAGCCCACTTCAACAGCAGATGAGTTTCCTTTTTCAATGAGTCCCATAGCCAATAGCCTAAACCTCCAATAGCAACTAGTCTGAAAAGTGTCAGGATAAGTTTTGCTTTTTTTTCTGAAATAAAAGGGATTAAATCGCTGAGCTTGGTTCCCATTGCCATTCCACTATTTTCAACAAACAGAAGTTTAAAAAAACCCCAATCGACTATGGGTGGGACACCATAACTAGATAGGGGGTAGTTAAGTTTAATATAGATTTTACTGGACTGATCAACAAGTAAAACGAATACGATAATACCTATTGCCCAAAGGAGTGTAAAATATGTTTTTTGAGTTTTCAGAATGAGGGGATTGCTATTTTTGCATATTTTTTGCTTCTATGCTCAATGTGGCATGAGGCACTAGATACAAACGTTTTTTGTTAATCAATTTACCCGTAACACGACAAACGCCATAGGTTTTGTTTTCTATACGGATTAAAGCATTTTTTAAATCCCTTATAAATTTTTCCTGACGGATTGCAAGTTGTGTATTTGCCTCTTTAGACATGGTTTCAGAGCCTTCTTCAAAAGCTTTGAAGGTAGGAGCAGTATCTTCCGTTCCGTTATTACCGTCGTTCATATAGGCACTTTTAAGGAGAACTAAATCAGCCTTAGCTTTTTGAATTTTTTCTTCAATTAGGGCTCTAAATTCTTGAAGTTCTGCATCCGTATATCTTGTTTTTTCGCTCATGACTTTAGTTTTTTAATCTTTATTGCTGTTGTGATATTATCAAATTCGAGGGGGAAGCCATCTTCCATTAATGGTCTAAACGTTAAATTGTTGGCCAAAGTTTCAGACAAGATATAACTTTTATTTTCTGCAACTGCAGCTTGTAGTTCCTGTTCTTCTTTTAAATAAATATCGATTTTGTCTGTAACTTCTAATCCAGTGTCTTTTCTGTGATTTTGAACACGATTGATTAATTCCCTTGCTAGACCTTCTTTTTTTAGTTCAGGAGTTATTGTCATGTCCAAAGCAACGGTCATTTTATCATTTTGTGCAACTTGCCAGCCTTCAATATCTTTAAAAAAAACTTCAACATCACTAACCTCCAAACGGACTGGGGCTCCATTGATTAAAATCTCAATGCTATTTTGCTCTTCAAGTTCTTGAATTTCTTGAGTGTTCAGGCTACTGATAGCCTGAGTAACAGCTTTAAGATCTTTGCCAAAACGAGGTCCCAATGTCTTAAAGTTGGGTTTAATTTCTTTGACTAACAAACTGTTGGCATCATCTAGAAGCTCCACAGTTTTGATATTGATTTCACTTTTTAGTTGCTCAATACTATTTTCAATACGTTTCCTTTCTTTATCATTTTTAACAGGAATAATCATTTTTTGTAACGGTTGCCTCACTTTTATCTGTTCTTTTTTCCGTAATGATAAAGCCAATGAAGTGAGTGTCCGTGCAGTATTGATTTGTTGTTCCAATTCTGAATTGATGTTGGCTATTTTTATTTTGGGGAAATCCGTTAAATGGACGGACTCTACAGAGGTAAGGTTCAAATCTTGATACAAGCGATCCATGTAAAATGGCGCAACGGGTGCTGCCAATTGACAAACTGTAGTCAAACACTCATGAAGAGTAAGGTAAGCAGCAATTTTATCTTCTCCATATTCTCCTTTCCAGAAACGTCTTCGACATAAACGAACATACCAATTACTGAGTTTTTCTTGGACAAAATCAGAAATTGCACGGCTAGCTTTTGTGGGTTCATAGTCTTCATACGCTAAATCAACTTCTTGAATAAGAGTATGTAATTCTGATAAAATCCATTGATCCAATTCAGCTCTTTTGTTTAGCGGAACTCGGGTTACTTTTTGTGGATCAAAGCCATCAATATTGGCATATAAGCTAAAAAATGAATAGGTATTATAAAGTGTTCCAAAAAACTTTCTTTTGACTTCACCAATCCCTTCGACATCGAATTTTAGGTTGTCCCAAGGATTCGCATTCGAAATCATATACCAGCGTGTAGCATCTGGACCAAATTGGTCTAATGTTTCAAAAGGATCAATGGCATTACCCAATCGCTTGGACATTTTTTGACCTGATTTGTCTAAAACCAGTCCATTTGAAATCACATTTTTATAAGCTTTTTTCCCAAAAACTAAAGTAGAGATTGCATGAAGTGTGTAAAACCAACCTCGAGTTTGATCAACTCCCTCAGCGATATAGTCTGCGGGGAAACAATCTCCTTGATCAATAAGTTCTTTATTCTCAAATGGATAATGCCACTGTGCGTAGGGCATTGAGCCAGAGTCAAACCACACATCAATTAAATCAGTTTCTCTATGCATGGGCCTTCCGTCACTACTGCAAAGAATTACATTATCTACTATGTGTTTGTGAAGGTCTATTTGCTCGTAATTGGTTTCACTAAAATCATTTTCAACGAACCCTTCGAAAGGATTATGAGTCATGTATCCTTTAGAAACAGACGCTTCTATAGCAGATTTTAATTCACCAATAGAACCAACTACTTTTGTTTCTTTCCCGTCTTCTGTTCTCCATACTGGAAGTGGGATGCCCCAAAATCTAGATCGGGAAAGGTTCCAGTCATTTGCATTTGCGAGCCAGTTTCCAAAGCGACCTTCTCCCGTAGATTTAGGCTTCCAGTTGATTTCTTTGTTGAGACTTGTCATCTGGTCTTTTACTTCAGTAACTTTAATAAACCAAGAGTCTAAAGGATAATATAAAATAGGTTTATCTGTTCTCCAACAGTTGGGATAGGAGTGAACATATTTTTCTACTTTAAAAGCTTTATTCTCTTCTTTAAGCTGAATAGCAATGTCCACATCGGTAGAGCGTTCCGGTGTTTTGCCTTCAGGATAATATTCGTTTTTTACAAACTGTCCTCCCAAAAGGCCTACTTCTTTTCTGAACCTTCCTTGAAGATCTACAAGGGGGACGAGATTGCCATTTTCATCTTGAATTAATAAGGGAGGGACTTCAGGAGTAGCTTCTTTAGCGACCTTGGCATCGTCTGCTCCAAAAGTTGGGGCAGTATGAACGATTCCGGTTCCATCTTCTGTAGTCACAAAATCACCAGAAATAACTCGAAAGGCATTTTCAGGGTGAGTAAGCGGGAGAGGTGCCTCAGACCAAAGCTGCTCGTAACGAATTTCGAGCAAGTCCGAACCTTTAATTACAACATCAATTTTGTACGGGATTTTTTTATCTCCAGCTTTGAATTCATGAAGACTTTCCTGAGGGGTATAGTTTTTTCCAAACTGTTTGGAAATTAAATCTTTTGCGATTACAACCCTTACTTTTTCAAAAGTGTATTGATTAAAAGTGCTGATTACAGCATATTCAATTTTTTTCCCAACAGTTAGAGCTGTATTTGAGGGGAGTGTCCAAGGGGTTGTAGTCCAAGCTAAAAAATATAGAGGTATTTCTCCTTTAAGAGCTGGTGGGAGGCTGTCTTCAATTGCTTTAAACTGAGCAGTGATTGTAGTGTCGGTAACATCTTGATAAGTCCCAGGTTGATTAAGTTCGTGAGAACTTAAGCCAGTACCCGCCATAGGTGAATACGGTTGAATGGTATATCCCTTGTAGAGCAAACCTTTTTCGTAAATCTGCTTTATTAACCACCAA
>JAFMMH010000103.1 GCA_017851655.1 Flavobacteriaceae bacterium | reverse complement strand
TGAGCCAACTTTCTTCAGATAGAATGAAATGATCAAGGAGTTGGTATCCGGATTTATGGAGTGTCCTGATCTTTCCTTGAGCATTGTCTATTTCGGGGTATTCGGTGTTCCAATACGTTTCTATCTCAGCCGGACGCTCGTTTGTTAACCAAGTGATTTCGCTTAGCGCTATGTTAGTGGCAAGGCTAAGACAACACAACCCGATAGACAAAATCGGGTTCTTTTTGATATTTTATATTTTAGTAGTTGCTTAAATAAACAAATTGACTATATTTTCAGTATGGACAACATTTCTTGTATAAGACAACAGGCGGACATTAAACAAATCAACCGTTGTAAAGACCGAGTTTCAGAACTGAACGGTTCGTTTGACTATTTATCGAACGGACTTGAATTGGCTGGTAATAATGTAAGACTGAAAATCCTGTTCTTACTTTACGAAGAGAAACAACTTTGCGTTTGCGACTTGAGCGACATTCTCGGAATGACCATTTCGGCAATTTCACAACACCTGCGAAAACTCAAAGACCGAAAACTCATTGAAACAGAAAGACAGGCACAAACCATTTTCTACTCATTGACAAAAGAGTATGGAAAAATGCTCAAACCGTTTTTCAAAATACTTCACGAAAATAAAATTTTGGAATCAATATGAAAACAGACAAAAAATTAATCGGCGCAGGACTTTTAACAGCATTTGCTGCTTCACTTTGTTGCATCACACCAGTTTTGGCTCTTGTTGCTGGGACAAGTGGGCTTGCTTCTAGTTTTTCGTGGCTCGAACCTGCAAGACCATATTTCATCGGTTTGACAATTTTGGTTCTTGGTTTTGCCTGGTATCAAATGCTAAAGCCTAAAAAGGAAATCGATTGTGAATGTGAGACAGACGAAAAACCAAAATTCACACAGTCCAAAACTTTTTTAGGAATTATAACTGTATTTGCAATAGTAATGTTGGCATTTCCATACTATTCAGGAATTTTTTACCCAGACACGGCAAAACACATTATCGTAGTAGATAAATCGGATATTAAAACAACTGAATTTAAAATTAGTGGAATGACCTGTGCGGGTTGTGAGGAACACGTAAACCACGAAGTAAATAAACTCAGCGGAATCGTGAGCTCAAAAGCATCATACGAAAGTGGAAATGCAATCATTGAATTTGATAAAACCAAGACCAATGAAGCGGAAATTGAGAAAGCAATTAATTCTACAGGTTATAACGTGACCGACAAAAAAGAAAAATAATGGAAACTATATTGACATCTGAAATAACTTGCCCAAACTGCGGACATAAAAAAGTAGAAGAAATGCCAACGGAATCTTGTCAATTCTTTTATGAATGTGAGAGTTGCAAAACGGTTCTAAAACCAAATGAAGGAGATTGTTGTGTTTATTGTTCTTACGGAACTGTGCCTTGTCCGCCGATTCAAGAAAACAAAAGTTGTTGCTGAAAAGACAATACTCTAAAAAATGATATATTAGGAAAATGCAAACGGAAGAAGAAATCCTAAAAATAAAAAAAGTAAAAAACACCGCAGTACGAACGGTTGTTCTGCGCCATCTTTTAAGCCTAGAAAAAGCTCAATCATTAAAGGATATTGAAAATGCGCTGCCCTATATGGATAGAAGTTCTATTTTCAGAACACTAAAAACATTTGAGGAAAACAAAGTTATCCACAGCATTGAAGATGGCTCTGGAATGACCAAATATGCAGTTTGTGCGGAAGGCTGTAACTGCGACCCAAAAGATTTGCACTATCATTTTTATTGTACTAACTGCGACAAAACGTTTTGTCTTTTCGACGTTCCTATTCCCAATATTCAACTTCCAAAAAATTTCAAGTTGCAACAAGCAAATATGGTCGTGAAAGGCCTGTGCGACAACTGCAACAGATAATCTTTGCAATCGAGTTGCGGTAAATGCTAAATACATTTGCAATATTCTTAAAAACCAGAATAAGCAAATGAAAAAAGTATTTTTAAACACATTATTTTTAATGTTATCAATTATATCATTCGCACAAACGAGTGATATTTCCATTTCTGTGAGCGATGCCGAAACAGATGGGCCATTATTGGGAGCGACTGTATATTTTGAAGAATTAGAGAAAGGAGCAGTAACAGATTTTGACGGAATTGCCACATTTACAGAAATCCCAAATGGAAACCAAACCGTAAAAATTTCATATGTAGGTTTTAAAACCATTGAAACCACTATTGAGGTTGGCACAAAAAAAGAGTTCTCTTTCAAGCTCGAATCGGGAGGAAATGAATTGGATGAAGTCGTTATACAATCTTCAAGAAGTACACGAACTGTTAAAAAAATACCCACGAGAATAGAATTTATAGGTGTGGAAGAGTTGGGCGAAAAAGCAGTAATGAATCCAACCAATATTTCAATGGTACTTCGTGAAAGTACCGGAATACAAATGCAACAAACCTCGTTAAGTAGTGGAAACACCAATATTAGAATTCAAGGTCTCGATGGACGTTATACACAACTTTTAAGAGACGGATTTCCTTTGTATGGTGGATTTTCAAGTGGTTTGAGTATTTTACAAATTCCGCCTCTAGACCTACAACAATTTGAGATAATAAAAGGAAGTTCTTCTACACTTTATGGAGGAGGGGCTATTGCGGGTTTAATAAATATGGTATCAAAAACACCTGATGAAGAACCATCTTTGGATATTATGCTAACTCAAACACAAGCGTTGGGTAGTACAGCAAATGTCTTTTATAGTAAGCGAAATGAAAAATTTGGAGTTTCATTATACAGTTCTGGTCATTACCAAAAAGCGTATGACCCAGAAGATGATGGTTTCAGCAATCTACCAAAAACAACTTCGTTATCTTTTAACCCCAAATTCTTTTATTATCCTTCAGAAAAAACAACTTTTTGGATAGGTTTAAATGGAACTTATGACGACAGAATTGGTGGAGACATTACAAAAATTGAAAGTGGCGAAAATGGGATTCATCAATATACCGAAGAAAATCTTTCTAAAAGATTGAGCAGTCAGGCTGTTTACGAAACACAGATAGATTCGGTCAGTTCATTGAACATCAAGAATAGCATCTCATTTTTCGATAGAAAACTATCTATTACCGATTTCAGTTTTGACGGCAAACAAACCAATACATTCACAGAAATCAACTATCAAAAGGCATCCAAAAAAACCGATTGGATTTTTGGTGCAAATTTATACACATCTAATTTTGATGAAAATGATAATGCGACATTACAACGAGACCAATCAGACGTTACTTATGGAGCATTTGTAAACAACATTTACGACGTTTCAGATAGTTGGATTTTAGAAACAGGATTAAGAGCAGACTACAATACAGATTTCGGTTTTTTTCCACTTCCAAGAGTTTCCTTGCTTTACAAGAACGACAGCGGATTTTCGAGCAGAATTGGTGGTGGATTAGGTTATAAAATTCCAGATATTTTCACCGAAGAGGCGGAATATATCAGTTTTGAAAATGTACTTGCTATAGATAAATCTGCTTTAAAGGCAGAACGTTCCTATGGTGTCAATTTTGATGTGAATTACCAAACAAGGTTATTCGATGTGGTAGGTTTTAGTGTTAACCAACTCTTCTACGTTTCAGCTATTAACAACGGGCTATTATTAAATTCAACAGACGATGGATTTTTTATGTTTGAAAATGCAACCGATAAAATAATAAGCAAGGGAGCGGAAACCAATATTAAATTTACGTACAAGGATTTTAGATGGTTTTTAAACTATGCACTCATTGATACAAAGCTGAACTATTTGGCAGGAAATCCGCAAAAACCGCTCACAGCAAAACATAATGCAGGTAGCGTTTTAATGTACGAATCTGATAAATGGCGCATAGGTTATGAAACTTTTTACACAGGAAAGCAGTTTTTGTCTAATGGCACAGAAACCACGGATTTTATAACTATGGGATTGCTTTTAATGCGCAATTTCAAATGGGGAACAAC
>JAFMMH010000031.1 GCA_017851655.1 Flavobacteriaceae bacterium | reverse complement strand
ACATCAAGTACAATTGAGATTACAGGGGCAGATCCTGGCATTCGATTTAATATCGCTACAAACTCCCCTAGACTAGGACAGTTTAGTTTAGATCAGCCTAATATTTCAATAAGAACAGGTTCAGTTGAAGTAAGTGGTTCTATATCTGAAACTCTTTCCACATCTAGTGCTTCATATTTTGGTATGGGCCCTGATGGTGTTTCTCAAGATCATCGCTTTGAACTTTACACCATATCCTCAAGTGCTTCCTGTACAAGTGAAGTAGGGGAATTACAAATTTTTTATAATCCAAACCATTTCATAACAACAACCACTCCCACACTTCTAGTTCAAGAAATTTGTGATGGATCTTCTCTTGATGAAATAGTTTTTACTTTATCAGGAGGTGCTCGAGATTATAATAGTCCAGTTTGGTTCCCTGAAGAACCAAATGGAATAATTTTTAATCCAGAAGCTGGAGATGTGTTTGGGGCTACTACTACATTTACTATTTCTGGAACAATTAATACTGGAGTTACAACAACAACGGTATACTACTTCACCCTTACCACAACAGGTACCCTATGCGATACTGATACTGTAACAGGAACAATTGTTGTCCACCCAAATACTGAATCAGATTTCTTAGATCCTCAACAAGGATTAAATTTGCAATTTTGTAACGGGGAGTACGTTAATTTACAATATGAATTTGAAGGGATACCTAATCTAACTTCTACTTCAACAGCCACACTAGCAACCCTTGGACTAGTTGAGTCCTACACCTACACTAATACACCCAGTGTAGAATTGACTTCAGTTGCTTCCGCTTCTTCTGTAGGAGAAGTTTTTCAAGTTGAAATTGTACCAGAATTAGGAATTGCAAGATCTTATCGTTTTGTGAGTTTAACTGGTTCCGAGACACCAACTCAAATTGCATCAGCTCTTGCAACAGAAATTGATGCAGACCCTCAAGTTTCAGCATCAGTTAGTGGTACTTCAATTACAATTTATTCAAATAATAATTCATATGTTTTTTGGGTTAGAATAAATAGATCGGGTGTAACTGGAACAGTTGAACATTATGATGACTCAAAATTAAATGTCACCGGAGCTGTTCCCTCACTTGGAGTTTATAGTTTAACTGGAACAATAACACTAGACATATCTGAGACAACATCTTACTCTTTAGAAATTAGCTCATCTAATAACCGCTGTGATACGGTTACCTCTACTACTGTATTAACAGTCAGTCCTTCAGAAATAATTGAAGCTACAGATAGTTCTGATTTAGCGCTTGAATATTGTGACGGTTCTGCTGTCAATAGTCCAACTTTTGTTTTAAGTGGTTCGGCTACTGGATACAGTGTTAATTGGATTCCAACAAGACCAAACGGTATTGATTTTGATGCTGCACAGGCATTAAACATTGGCACTACAACTTTTACTCTAACAGGAACCTTGAATACGGGTGTTACTACTACAACAGTTTATTACTATACATTAACGACTGAAGATATAAATGGAGTAGGATGTAAGACTGATACTGTAACTGGAACTATCGTTGTATACCCAAATACAGCTTCAGATAGGATAGATCCACAGCAAGGTCCCAATTATACGATCGATGATTATACATATATAAATCTTGATTATAACTTTATAGGTATCCCTGAATTAAGTGTTACTTCAACTCAAACAATAGCAGATTTAAATTTAAGTAGTTCTATAACATACACATCAACACCTAGTGTTGAATTAACTATTGTTGAAAGCGCAACTTTTGTGGGAGAATATTTCCAGGTCGAAATTGTTGAAGAAGATGGAGGATATAGAACCTATAATTTTGAAAGTATTACCGGTAATGAAACACCTACCCAACTTGCAGCTGCACTAGCAACCGAACTAAATGCTGATACAAAAATAACTGCCACTGATAGCGGTACAACTATACAAATACAGGCAATTAATAATGATTATGTATTCTGGATAAGAGTCAATAGCGGTAATACAGCTGAAAGTGTTGATCACTATGATGATTCTAAAATTAGGGTTACGGGAGGTGTTCCTGTACAAGGAAGTGTTTCTATAACAGGAACACCAACTCTTAATATTACAAGTACAACAACATATTCAATTGAATTAAGCACTAATAGTTACAGATGTGATACAGTTACGAGCACAACAATAGTTACTGTTAATCCAACGGAAATAATAATTCCAATTGTTCCACCAGACAATAAATTAGAATTTTTTGATGATACGACTGGAGTTGCATCAGAGGTATTTGTATTATCTGGATCAGCAACCGATTATACTGTAAGTTGGTCAGATGGAAGCCCTGCAAATTTATCATTTGTTCCAGCCCCAGGTAATGTTGGAACTACTACTGTAACCCTATCTGGTAATATTGCAGCAGGCTTATCAGCTACACAAGTTTATTATTACACAATAACTACTGTAGGTCCAGCTACTATAGCAGATGTAGTTACAGGGACAATAGTGATTTATCCAAATGATCCAGATATATTGCTAAACCCGCTTCAAGGTGATAATTTGAATTATTGTGATGCTACATATGTTAATCTTGAATATGAATTTACTGGTATTCCAGAGTTAACAATTACCAGTTCTGATACTTTAAATACTTTAGGATTAAGTACTGCTGTTTCGTATAATACATCTCCCTCAGTTGAACTTACAATAGTACAAAGCTCTACTAAAGCCAATGAATTTTACACTATTGAAATTGTTGAAGAGGATGGATCTTATAGGTCTCATTTTTATCGTGATGTAGCTGGTACTCAAACACCAACCCAAATTGCAAGCGCTTTTGCGGGGGTTATTACAGCAGATCCTAAAGTAACGGCTACTGCAAGTGGTACATCGATTATAATAGAGTCTAATGATCTAAATTATGTATTCTGGGTTAGAGTAAATGTTGGAAATACTCCCGAAAGCATAGCTCATTATGATGAATCAAAAATTAGGGTAACAGGTATCACAGAAGTATCAGGTATTTTATCGATTTCAGGAACACCAACCCTAGCTATAACAGATACTACAACATATACTTTGTCACTTGAAACAACATCTGATAGAGCACAAACGGTTACTACTTCTACCCTTTTAACTATAAATCCATCAGATATTTTAAATGTGACTGATTTAACTGATCTTAATTTGGAATTTTGTGATGGAGCATCAGTTTCAAGTCCAACATTCGTATTAAGTGGTTCTGCATATGGTTATTCAGTAAATTGGGCAAATGGAAAACCTAATGGGATTGATTTTGATCAAGCTGCAAATATAATTTTAGGCACAAGTACATTTACTTTGACTGGTACACTAGATACAGGAGTTACTACTACTACTGTTTATCCGTATACAATTACTACAATTGGAAGTGATGGATGTAATATAGATAGTCTTACAGCAACAATTACAGTTAATCCAATACACTATATAAGTCTTACTAGCGGATTAGCAAGTCAAGAAATTTGTAATGTTGGAGGCCCAATTACTCCAATAGAATATACATTAGATGGTGGAGCTACCACATATAACATTTCGTGGACTGGAGGCGCTATTGGTTTAAATGTTTTGAATACAAGTAGTAATACAATAACTATCTCAGGAACAGTTAATGTACCTGGCGGTATTACTCAGACTACTTCATATACTTATACAATAACAACAATTGGAAATTCATGTCAGTCGGCCACTGTATCAGGTGTAATAACGGTACTTCCTGAATTGAATTACACAATTAATACTACTGGATCTGTTAACCAAACAGGTGCATCAGCATTATGTAACACTGATTCTATTCAAGATATTTTATTTACAGTAGTAGGAGGAGAACAGGCAGCCCAGGTTTCATTAACTTGGACTACAGCAAACGAATTAGATAACGTTACTGTTACTCCTGATGCCAATAATACAGTTTGGACTATGGCTGGAGTGGTTAATGAAAATGTTACACTACTTACCAGTTACCCATATCAAATTACCGTATATAGACCTGGAAGTTGTGTTGCTCCTGTCTCTTTTACTGGAACAATACAAGTAGCACCAAATCCGACTATTGACAAAGATTTTATTCAGGCAAATGATGTAATAGACGTAACCTGTGAGGGAGGCTCGGATGGTTCAATTATTATTCCTACAACTACTGAAAGTGAGTTTATAAAAAGAATCACTGGTGGGCAGCTTGCTGCTCAACAATTGGATGTTGTCACAGTTTCTGCAACTAGTTCATTAACAGCAGGCGATGTAATAAAAGTAGATATTGATGGTTTTGATTTTGAGGCTACTTTCGGTGCAGGACAATCAACTGTAACACTTTTACAAGCGCTAGCCTTACAAATTAACAGTGGAGCTAATTCAGTTAATGTTAATGTTGTAGCTTCTGTTGTTTCAACTACAATACCTGCTGAATTACTGTTGACAGCCGATACTGCTGGTATTGGATTTTTAACTTCCTCGGTTACTTTAGTAAGTGCTACAAATACTATTACTTCCTTAATTGAAAATAGAGTTTTAAATGAATCACTAAGCTATTCATATGAGTGGTATAATGGTAGCAATGTTTTGATTGGCTCTGGTCCTTCTATAGAAAATTTACCAGCGGGTACTTATAGACTTGGTGTTACAGTTAATGGATGTGTATCATCTCCAACCCTTGAAGAATTCACTATTGAAGAACCCTCTACCATAGTAGGTACTATTTCGGAAACCTGTGATGGAAATATTTCTTTCCCTATAAATGCTAGCTTTACACCAACACAGTTAAATCAAGTAGGGATTGCTGTGAGAGCTGAACTCTTCACAAGGGACGCTAGTAATGCATACACAATTAGTTTTGGTACGCAGACATTTAATGCAGCTACTGCCACAGAAACTTTTGCTGTCAATTTCAATGGTTTAAACCAAGGAGAAACTTATCAACTTGTTGTAACCGATAATTCCTGTGCCACAAGAATTACACAAATCATTGGCCCAATAAGTGAGGAGTTAAATATTAACGAAAACGCAATTATTACAACTGATCAGCAATGTTTTAACCAGCCTGATGGAACTATAACTCTTCCCATCGGTGCAATAACAGGGGGATCAGGATATTATAGTTATAACTGGACAAATTTATCAACTGCACAGCAATATATTACTAAAGATGTACCAGCGGCTGCACCCGGTCTTTATGAAGTTACAATTACAGATCAGAATCTTGGTTGTTCTGTAACATCCGTTGGTTTAATTGAGATTGATGCTGTTGATTTAGCTGTAACAGCTACTTGGGCTCAGGGAAATATCACTAATGATTGTTTTGACAGTAGAGATGGGACTATCGTTGTTAGCACAGCAGGAGGAACAGGAAACTTTTTTTATGATTGGTATTTTAAACCTCAAACGTCTTCTGTTACACTCCAATTAAACAATGATAATCCAACCTTAGTTGTTGACAATATCTTACCTGCATCATATTTTGCTGGCGGACAATATTCAGTAGTGATTTATGATGGTAATAATCTTTTAGGTTGTCCTGTTGGAGCAACTGCAGATAATTTTATAATAACTAATCCTGATCAAATTACTTTTGCTACAGCATCTACTACTATAACTGATATTACTTGTGCTGGAGAAGAAACAGGATCAATTTATACTGAAGTTACAGGAGGTACGGGGAGTTATTTATATACGATTAATGGAGGAATACCATTTATTGCTTCAACAGGAATAATATCAGAAAATAATCTTGCCGCAGGCAATTATACATTAATAGTAGAAGATGCAAATAATACTTGCGGTACGGCACAACAAATAACTCAAAGTATTACAATTACTGAGCCTGCTGGTGGGCCATTGGAATTGACTTTAGGAGAAGTAAATGAAATACCATGTGCTGGAGGACTAGGATCCATTGAGGTTAATATAAGTGGAGGCTCACCTTTAACTACTAACAGTGCATCTTCAGTAATTGATTTTTACACTGTTACCGTTTCAAGACAAGGAGGAGGATTTACTCTTAACACTTCTCACGATCCGGCTAATTCATCAATTACAATTGAAAATCTAACTACAGCAGGGACATATGATATTACGGTATCTGACACTAATGGCTGTAGTCAACAATTAACTAATATAATTGTGAATGAAACATCTAATGGGCTTGCAGCAACTGGTGTTTTATCTCAAAATTCAGGATGTAATGCTCTTTCTGCTTCAGAAGGAGCTTCTATAGTGGTTTCTTGGCCAGACAGAGGCGATGGGAATAATGCAGGATATCCACTGTGGCAACGAAGAACATCTCTAAATCTTGATCAGTTTACTATCGCATTAAACGGATCTCTTGTAACAGCAGACTTAAATTCTATTGGAGTTGCAATTGGAACTTCAACATCTTCTGCTACAGTTTTTGCATCATCAACAGGATCCTCAACCTTTAGTTCAACTCAAGATGTGGCTGCCCAGTTAGCATTTAATATTAATCAATTAGCAGATCTTACAGCTACACTTAACGGCTCAACTGTTGTTGTAAAGGGAGTTGTTATTGACAGCGCTTCAGCGGTTAATACATCATCTGGCACTTTAAATATTTCTGTCTCTGGAATAACTAAAATAGCTGATACAAGATGGACAGATGTGCCTGGAATGGCAGGAATGGAAACTATAGACGGGTTAAGTGCTGGATATTATAGAGCTATCATTAATGACGGATCTGGCTGCGGTGGAACTTTGGTTCAAAACTCTACCCAAGGTGGAACTATCTTTGAGGTTGATGACCCTCAGTCTCTTCAATTTACATCAATTGAATTTGATGAGGTGACTTGTAATCAACCGACCTCTAATCTTCAATTCAAAATATCTAATGGAGTTTATACCTATTCCCCAGATCCAAGTGCATTTGAGTTGACATTAAACTCTGTTTTACTCACCAGCACCGTAGAGGGGAGCGTTAGCTATACTACAGGAACTTCAACTGCTACGACTTCAACATCTACTACGAGTACAAATACAGCTGCAGCCACTACAATAGGCAGTACATACACCCCAAATTTGAGAACGAATACTGTAGAGATTGAAAGTTTAGCTCCAGGAGACTATGAATTGGTTGTTAAGAATGTGCAAACTGAATGTATAGCAGTATTAAATTTCACTATTAATGATGCTTCTTCAATTACCTACTCTGGAGATACTGATTTTGATATTGATCCATGTTACGAAACCTATCAGGATATATTCTTTGATCAGTTTTTGATTGACGGCGGTGAACCTTTCCAAAGTAGTGATGGGGAATCTTATTATAGTTTAAAATGGACTTTTGATCCTTTAGATCCCACAGAAAATAATTCAGTGATAAGCTCACTAAGTAATAATGTTAATTTTGCACCTCGAGCTGGAACTTATGAGTTATTGATTTATGACTCAAATGGGTGTACAATTTTAGATGAGAATGGAACGGAAACTCCAATTGAGTTCACTTTTTCACAATCAATTAGTTCTTTAGAAGTTTTGCCTGCTGGGGGTACGAATGGAGATCAGTTTGCTACACCTGTTAGCTGTGAAATTGATGCTGAAGATGGTCAAATAAGCATAGATATAGAAAGCTCAGACCCGTATGAAATAGTATGGCATATCCAACAATCATCTACTACCTCTAATGAACAGCGTTTGTTGTTCCAAGGTGTTGCCGCTTCGGCTGATAGTTTAGAGGTTTATTCTATAAGAATAAATGATATTCCTATTTCGTATAGTACACAGCAAAGTAATGAGCCACTTGCCTCTGTTTTGAATGAGTTGACTCAGCGAATTAATGATAATTCACTGTTCACTGCTGCTATAGATGCAGCTAACTCCAATGAAATAATCATTCAATCAGTTTCTAATGGTTCTATAGATCTTGAGATTGTTTCTCAAAGTACACGATTACAAATGCTAAATACTTCTTCAAATGGTGCTACCTGGGTTGCGTTAGATGGTACTGGTGGAACTACAAATTACACTGGTTACTTGAGTTTAAATGACTTAGCAGAGGGATTATATCGTTATACTATTTCGGCAGTAAATGTTTCGAATTGTGAAAATGGTGCAGAACCTAATTCAGTACAGGGTGTAATTGCTGTAGAAAATGAAAATATTTTAGAAATTAGAGAAGGTCCTATAGTAGATGAGTACCTCTGTAATGGTCAATCGGGGACATTATTTGTAGATGTCTTTGATGGAAATACAGGGCCATTAACCTTTTTCTATAATAGTACACCAGTAACATATGAAGCAGTGGGTACAAACCAATACATTATCAATATTGATAACCCAGTTGAATCCGCTACACTTGAAATTTACAATACTGCAAATTGTGGATTATCAAGAGAAATTAATATCGGAAACGGAACTCCACTATTTGAATTTACATCTACTAATTTCTTACAGTCAGGAACATATCTAGCAAGAGAAGATGTCACTTTTGTTGATAATTCTGAAAACGAATACGACTCCTTTGAATTTGTATTTGGGGATGGAACACAATCCGAATTATTGGAACGAAATTCACCTGAACCTGTGATTCATGAATATGCTATTTCAGGGACATATTATGTAACACTAAGAATTTATAATGATTTGGGTTGTACAGAGGAATTAACTAAAACAATTAAAATAGGTAAGGGGTATAGTATTTTAATGCCAAACGTGTTTACTCCAAATGGTGATATTTGGAACAGTACTTTCCGCCCTGTTTTTAATGGTTTAAGTGAAATTACTCTAAGGGTATATGATGCTCAAGGAGGACTGTTATACGAGGAGGTTGGTGCTGAAGGATCAGATCCTGACGTGATTGGAATATCGCTTAGAGGTTGGCCGGGAGATTCTAATCTGCCATCTTCACCGTATTTTATTTATACCATTACAGCAAAGACAATTGATGACGAACCTGTCTTTAGGGATGGAACATTTATATTATTGCAATAGTTTGAAAAAGAAGATATTCATATTTGGATTTTTATTTTTGATCTCTTTCTTGGGAATTGGTCAGGAGGATATGATTATAAGTCATTCTCGATTCATGCAGAAGGTCAACCCCAGTGCTTTTGGGATGAATAACATCAACAAAACAGGGGTGCTCTATAATTCCTTGGGGATGGTAAATAATAACCGAATTGAAAGCCAGTATTTTTTTGGGACAATTTCTTTTGACAATGATAATTTCAGTATCGGTTTAGATGTCTATTCTCTTAGAATGGATAATACAGGTTTGAGCAATACTAAGCCAAATTTGAGTTATATTTTCAAAATACAATTAGACAATGAAGTCTATTTTTTACCCTCGGTATCACTTGGATTTGGAAGTTCTCGTTTAGATACAGGTAAATTAGTATTTGAAGATCAACTTTCGCTAGTTTCAGGATATTTACAGACAGAATCTCAAGACCCTTTGTATGGCCAAATTGGAAGTTCAAATTATATGGATTTAGGAGCTTCCTTTATTGTTCATTCTTCTAATTATTTGTTTGGAGGAAGTATAAAGCATCTTAATCAGCCTAATATTTCCTATAACAAAGAGGATACAGATTTCAAACTCCCGATCCGGTATGCAGTTCAAGGTGGGTATGAGTTTGATATTAATCCCTATGATCGCTCTATTATGCCAAGATATTCAACGATTTATGCTTTTCTTAATGCGTCGAAGATGGGAGATAATTTTGAAATTTTTCTTTCTCAAGAGGCTCAACTTGGATCTTTTTCAATGGGACTAAACCAACAGTTTAGGAAAACAGATAGTTTTGGTTTTACAAATATTGGTCTTTCTGTATCAGTAGCTTATGAGAATTTTGAGTTTGGAGCACTTTACAACTTTCCTTTTCAAAACCCTTTAAATACTACGGTCTATTCTCCTAGTACTATTGAGATTTTTTTAACCTTTGATTTTAGCCCTTATTTGAGGAATAAAAGAGGGGATTATCGAAGAATTAGCATTGATAATTATTACTAATAGATGGTTTTTAAAGGCGAACTTTTTCTAAAAAATTTATTGGGACTCCTATCCCTACTTTTTTTTAATTTTTGTTCCAGCGACACAGAGACAGAATATATAAGATCTGTTAGAAATGGAGAGTTTAAAGCCAGAATAGTTGTAGACTCAACATCAATATATCGGAGTAATAGAAATAACGGTCAATTGAGCGTAAATATAAAATATAAGGCAGTATTGCTAGATACGGATATAGATTCTCTAGAGTGGTTATTCCCTAATGGTAACCCTGAAAGTGAAAAAGAAACATTGAGTACCACAGTAAATTACTCTAGCTACGGTTCTTTTAATTCGAAGTTAGTCCTTACTAGGGTTGATACAGTTAACTTAAATTATATTTACTCGTATAAAGATACTATAGCGATTTCAAGACCTGTAGAGATCGTTTATAAAGAATCAAATTGGGATTCATTCTCAACATCTAATGAATCTATTTGGGCGGTACTTCCTAATAATGAAAATGTGATTATTAGAGAAGATGAAGTTTTTGACGAGAGTACCCCATTTGAAGCTTCAGCATCATTTACGGGTTTTGAAAACAATCGATTAAAATTCTCTGTAGGATATAAACTTACACATAAAAACTACATCGAAAGTAATGTAACTCCGAACACAAAATTAGAAGTTTTGATTGATGATCTCAAAACATTTGGAGTATCCAGAGTATCAGATGATGAGTATTTTACGCAAGAATTTTATGTTAATAATTTAAGTGACTTTGATTTTATTATTAAAAAATACCCTTCTTTAACCACCTCGGATTGGCAACTGTCTCTCACAGCATCTGGCACTACAATTCCAGATGTTGAATTATTTGATTTAGTGAATCAAGACAAAATCATAGGATACTTAAGTTTAGAGGAGTCCTCAACTTCTTCAGTTACAGTTGAGGTTTATGAAGCCTTATTAAAGACCAGTTCAAACGGTAATGTATTTAACTTTGGGATTTCTACAGGTCAAAATATTACGATTGATGGAGATCCCATAGAAATTGAGGCAGGATCTAACTATAAAATCATTTTTACCCTTGAAGATGGTTTACCAAAATTTTATCAAATTATTGATGAAAATTCTAGTTCTGTCCCAATGATTCTGGATGATAATGAATATTATTTAGACGCTTCTTTTAAGCAATTATTTATTAGCGTAGATCAATAAGGTATCTTTTTTAACGCTTACAAAATGACAATTACTTTTAATTTCTAAAAATTCCATTTGGAAAAACAACTGGACTTTCAAACCCATTTTTTCCTACGGTTGAAATGCCAAAGAAAAAATTGTCAATGACGATTCCATCCAAAGTAAAGGAATCAATGTCTCCTACAAAACGTTCGTATTGCCATGTTGGACTTGTAGTATCCCTCCAATAAATTTTGTAACCAGCTACATTAGAATCTACAACTTTGTCCCACTTAAATTTTACTGAAGCCTGAACGATACCTCCTATTGAAATATTTTTTACGGCTGGAGGAGCCCAAGCAAGACTTGCAAGATTTATAGCATTCACAGCAGTTAACTTTTTAGCATAATCAAAATCAACTCCTGATATCACATCACCGTATGCGATGCTGTTTTCTACCCTAATGTCTTGATGCTGCATAACGTAATTTTCATGTGCTTCCATAATACGGATTCCAGCATACCCAACATCATTAAAAGGCCGATGATGTCCTCCTCTTCCAAAACGATCTAGACGGTAGACCATCATTGGATTCATTTCAGGCATGTATCTCTTCACGGTTTTATGCACGTAACGTGCTAATTGTCTCGAGATCCCGTCTACTTCACCTCCGTAAAATCGTCGTGCTTGTCTTGCCTTTTCGGATTCGTTGGCTGGAACTGGTTCAGAGAAAATCCTAAATGTACGATTATCTATCACTCCATCTACTCCTTTGATATTTCCGATCATGTCATTATTTAAAATCCCAATAAGCTCCCAACCCATATCTTTTGCATGTTTTGCGAATCCCTTTCCTCCAAAAAGACCCTGTTCCTCTCCAGCAAGCCCTAAGTAAATGATACTGTTTTCAAACGAGTATTTGGATAAAACTCTTGCTGCCTCTATAGTTCCAGCCATCCCACTTGCATTGTCGTTTGCTCCAGGAGAATCCTCTGTAAAGTTATTTGGATCTGAAATCCTTGAATCGATATCACCACTCATAATGATATACCTATTGGGATGTTTTGTCCCTTTTTGTATCGCAACAACATTATTGATCCAAACAGGTTTGATAATGCGGTCTCCATCTTTTGGAGTAAAATAATTTTTTTGATAAAACACATCCAAACATTGGTTACAGTTTTTAGAAATTGCATCAAATTCTGATTTTATCCATCTTCTAGCAGCTCCAATTCCTCTAGATTCAGAGAGTGTATCACTTAAGGTATGGCGCGTACCAAAACTTACCAGTTTTTTAATATCTTTTTCAATTCTTAAAGGAGAGATTCCCTCGATAATTGAGTATATTTTTTCAGTTTCCTGAGCTGATACAATGCTGGATATTATTATAAGTAGAAGTATGTAAATTGATTTCATTTATTTTTTTTAAAAGGTATAAAAAAAACCGACACCTAGAGGTGCCGGTTGGATAGTGATCTTTTGCCTATCGAATTAAAAGCAATATTTTTTTTCATTTATAAGCTGATCAGCAATTTTGATTTTGAGTGCAATCCCATCTGGGTAATCTACGTACTCTCCATGTTTTTGAAGGACTTGAAGTAATTGATTACGTTCGGTTAAGTTATCTCCAGTAATGTGTAAAATAACTTCTTTAGCTCGTTTTGTAATTAAATTCTGTGCTTCAAAAACATAATTTTGCACCATCGCAATTTGTATTTCTTGAGTTTCGATTCCGTTACGAGTGCAGTTCTTGAGGGTTCTTAAAAGTGCAGATTCAGCAAAATAAATTTTAATTAAAATATCTGCTAATGCTTGAAGGACTTGTTGTTCTTCTTCCAGCTTTGTTCCATATTTCTGGGTTGCATTTCCAGTAATCATGAGGAACAATTTTTTGAAGTTACCGATCATATGACTTTCTTGAGCAAGGGTTTTTGCTTCAATTTTTTCTACCTTCTCTGATCCCAATTTAACTGCTGCTTGCATTACTGCAGGCATCAGATCAAGTTCACCTTTCATCCCTTTTTTTAAGAGTAAACCTATAGATAGCATTCGGTTGATTTCATTGGTTCCTTCATAAATCCTTCCGATTCTAGAATCTCTCCATGCAGATTCCATAGGGGTGTCCGCTGAAAAGCCCATACCGCCCATTATCTGAATTCCTTGATCTGCGCAGTTCTGAATGTCTTCTGAAGCACCAACTTTTATCAATGAACATTCTATCGCAAAATCTTCAACTCCTTTGAGTTCAGCTTCCTGATGACTTAAACCCTGCTCTTGATAATATTTTATTCTATTTTCTACATCAGAGGCTGCACGATAACAGGTAGACTCACCTACATAACAGAATGTAGACATCTGAGCTATCTTTTCTTTAATGGCTCCAAAAGAAGCTATGGGTCTATTGAACTGTACACGTTCTGTAGCATATTCAATAGATTTTGTAATTACCCTTCTTTGGGCATCAAGGCAGGCTACTCCAAGTTTGATCCTCCCTACGTTTAAAGCATTCATTGCGATTTTAAATCCACCGTTGCGTTCTCCCAATACATTTTCTACAGGAACTTTAGTTTTATTAAAAAATACTTGACGAGTAGAGGAGGAGTGAATCCCTAATTTATTTTCTTCATCTCCGAGTTCTATTCCGTTATTATCTTCTTTTGGAACAATAAATCCAGTGATATTTTTATCATCTTCAATACGAGCAAATACAATAAACAAGCTAGCGAAACCTGCGTTTGAAATCCACATTTTTTGTCCTGTAATTTCATAATGTGTTCCGTCTTCTGACAGCACAGCTTTTGTTTTCCCTGAATTGGCATCAGACCCAGCGCCAGGCTCTGTTAGACAATAAGACCCAAACCACTCGCCAGAAGCTAGTTTAGGGAGGTAGGCTTGTTTTTGACTTTCTGTTCCATAAAGAAGGATTGGTAAAATACCAATCCCTGTATGGGCACCAAAAGCAGTAGAAAGGGATCCCGTAGCACCAGAAATATAATCACAAACAAGCATGGTAGATACAAAACCCATTCCCATACCTCCATAATTTTCGGGGACGGGTACACTGAGAAAACCGAGATCACCCGCTTTTTTCATTAATGATTCAGTAAAAGCATAATCTTTTTTTTCGAAACGGGCTTTATTCGGCCATACTTCACGGTCTATAAATTCCATTACCGCCTCTTTCATCATTAGTTGTTCCTCACTAAAGTCTTCGGGAGTAAAAACTTGATCTGGTTCTGTGTTAGTTATTAAAAAAACACCTCCGTTAATGTTCTTTTTTGTTTCCATAATTATTTGGTTTTAAGGGTTGGGGTAAAGTGTTCAAATTGTTTAGCTTTATCTTTAATGCAATTCATGACTTCAAAAAAAGTTTTGATTTTATCAGGACTTAAAGCTTCTTCGATAATTTTGTTAAAATGCAGGACTACTGCTTTAGAGTCGTCCCTTTTTTCTTTTCCAAATGCAGTAAGATGAATCAATATACTTCTCCCATCATCAGGATTCTGAGTACGAAAAATAAGATCACGCTCTTCCATTGTATTCAAAAGTCTTGATAGGCTCGTAGATTCCATACCCATCTTTGGGCCTAGTGTGGTAGATGGAGTGCCCTCTGAATCAATACTTAACAATGCAAAGCCTGTTGCCATAGTAGAATCAAATTTATTGGCCTCTTTATTGTACATTTTACTTACCATATTCCATGTGGAACGTAGGACGCTGTCTATTGTTTCCTGTTTCATCATATCAAAGATACAAAATACTATGCATGCATAGTAAAAATTTAAAGATATAATTAACAGTTTAGTCTAATTTTTTTAAACGTACATGGATTCGATTAAGTCAGCATATTTTTCTGTGATGACTTTTCTCTTAAGTTTCATAGTTGGAGTAAGGTGACCATCATTTATTGTCCATTCTGAAGGAGTCAACTTAAATTTTTTCAGTTGTTCCCAAGAACCAAATTCTTGATTGTGATGATCAATTTCTTTTTGAAATGCTTCAATTAATTTTGGTTCTAAGATTGCATCCTGGAGAGAGGAGCAATTAATTCCTTCTTCATATAGCCAATTGAGAACAAATTCTATGTTGGGTTGGATGAGTGCGGTTGGCATTTTTCTCCCGGCACCTACAACCATTATTTGTTCAATAAAGAGAGATTGTTTCATCTGGTTTTCAATCACTTGGGGTGCAATATATTTCCCCCCAGAGGTTTTGAACATTTCTTTTTTACGATCAGTTATTTTCAGGAAGCCATCCGAATCAATTTCTCCAATATCTCCTGTATGGAAGTAGTCTCCCGACATGACTTCCTTAGTTTTTTCTTCTTCTTTATAATAACCCATCATTACATTAGGTCCTTTACAAAGAATTTCTCCGTCTTCAGCAATTTTGACAGTTACTCCATCGATTATTTTTCCAACAGATCCAATTCGAAAGTGATTTTTTCTCATGTCATTTACTGAAATTACTGGTGAAGTTTCTGTTAAACCATATCCTTCTACCAGAGTCATTCCTGCAGCTGTAAAAACACGTGCTAAACGAGCTTGTAAAGCAGCACTTCCAGAAGCGATTAGTTCTAGATTTCCTCCAAGAGCTTCTTGCCATTTGGATAAAATAAGTTTTCTGGCGATTTTGAGTTTGAATTCATACCATGCACCATTTTGCCCATAAGGTTCGTATTGTAATCCAATATTGACTGCCCAATAAAATAGCTTTTTCTTAATGCCCTTTAATTCTTCTCCTTTTGCATAAATTTTATCATAAACCTTCTCCAATAAACGCGGTACTGCCGTCATTACATTGGGTTTTATTTCTCGTAAGTTGTCTGCAATAGTTTCTAAAGATTCTGCGAAATATACGGATACACTATTATACATATATATGTATAGAATTACGCGTTCAAAAATATGACATACGGGCAGGAAGCTTAATGCAGAGGCTCCTCCAATAGTTAGTGGTAATCGTTTTGAACTTGCAAGGACATTGGATACAACGTTATGATGACTTAACATTACTCCTTTTGGAACTCCAGTAGTTCCTGAGGTATAGATTATAGTGGCTAACTCTTCAGGCTTTACTCCATCTTTTCGTTTCTGGAGGGTATCTTGATGTGATTTGTCTTTTCCTATTTCTAGGAGTTCACTCCAGTGAGAACATCCTTCGATTTTATCAAAGCTGTATACTTTCTTTAAAGATTTAACATTTTTTTGGATTGCCTTGACTTTATCAAAAACCTCTTGGTCAGAAACAAAGCAATATTGACTTTCTGAATGGTTTAGAATATACTCGTAATCTTTAGAAGAAATAGTGGGATAAATGGGTACGTTAACTGCGCCTATTGAAAGCAATCCAACATCCATTAAACTCCATTCTGTTCTATTGTTTGTTGAAATCATAGCAATCTTATCTTGCGGCTGAATTCCAAGTTCAATAAGAGCATTGCCAATCACCTCAGTTTGATTACAAAACGTTTCTGAAGAGATACTCTCCCAACTACCGTTATACTTAGTCGTAAAGGATTTCTCTAATGGTGCATTTTCTTTTTGATAAGTTATAAAATCAAATAGTCTAGTTGGTGTCATATACTTGTATTTACTGCAAAATAGGAAATATTTTGAAGCAAATCGAAAAGTTTTATTCAGCAGGAGTTTCTAACCAAGAAAATGCATTTTCAAAAGCCATAATCCAAGGTGAGATTTCATCAGTATTTTTGTTCGGATAATGTCCCCAATTCCATGGAAACGTCGAACGCTCTAGATGGGGCATCATCACCAAATGACGACCATCTTGGGAGCTCAACATTGCAGCGTTATAATCTGATCCGTTTGGGTTCGAAGGGTAGTCGGAATAAAGGTATTTTCCTGGAATTTGATAATGGTTTTCTGTTTTTGGGAAGGAAAATTTCCCTTCACCGTGTGCTGCCCAAATGCCTAGTGAGCTCCCTTCAAGTCCTTTGAGGAGAATGGCATTACTCTCACTTATCTTGACTGCAGTGAAAATACATTCAAATTTTCCAGAATCATTGTGGAGCATTTTAGGTTTTTTATCATGTTCTGGAGTGAGTAATCCGAGTTCAATGAACAATTGACAACCGTTACATACCCCCAAAGAAAGAGTATTGGTGCGGTTGAAGAAATTAGTTAATGCGGTGTTGGCTCTTTTATTATATTTGATTGCGCCTGCCCATCCTTTAGCAGATCCGAGTACATCGGAGTTTGAAAAGCCCCCAACAGCAACTAAGAATTGTATGTCTTCCAAGTTTTCTCTGCCTTCAATCAAATCAGTCATGTGTACGTCCCTAACTTCAAAACCACAGAGATCCATTGCATAGGCCATTTCTCTTTCAGAATTACTTCCTTTTTCACGAAGTACAGCAGCTTTTATTTTATTCGTTTTCGCTGAGGGAATTAATCCCTTAAATCCTTTTGGGAACTCAAATTTCAGGGGTTGTTTGACTGAGTTTTCAGCCCGAATCTCAGCTAGATGTGGTGCAGTTTGATGTTTTTCTAATGCTTTTGAAGTCGCCATCCAAGACATTCTCATTTGATTCACATCCAATTCAAGGTCGTTTATCTTTAAAATGGGAGTACTGTTAATTTCTCCTAACTCAATTACTTTAATCCCTTCTCTTGAGAATAGTTCTGAAAGATCTTTTTTAGATTGTAAGATCACTGCAGCTTTTTCAGAGAATAGTACTTTGACCAAGTCTTTTTCATTAAATGAAGAAAAATCAAGTTTCATACCGATATCTAAGGAAGGGAAACACATTTCTAAAAGGCTTGTAATCAGACCCCCAGAGCCGATATCGTGACCTGCGTAAATCTCTCCTTGCTTAATTAGATTTTGTAATGTATCAAAAGCTGTTTTAAAATAAGAAGGGTCAATTACCGTGGGAGTTTTTGTTCCAATGGAGTTTAGATTTTGGGCAAAAGAACTACCTCCCAAATGGAATTCATCTTGACTAAGATCAAGATAATATAGAGAACCTTCACCTGCTTTAGCTACAGGAGTAACAACAGATTTGATGTCAGAACATTGACCAGCTGCAGATATAATAACCGTACCTGGTGCAATAACATCTCCATCGGGATACTTTTGTTTCATAGATAAGGAATCTTTCCCTGTTGGAATATTGATTCCTAAAGCAATAGCAAAATCAGCACATGATTCAACTGCACTATAAAGTCGGGCATCTTCTCCTGGATTATTACAAGGCCACATCCAGTTGGCTGAGAGTGAAACACTCTTTAGTCCATCTTCTAGTGGTGCCCAAACGATATTTGTAAGCGCTTCTGCAATGGAGTTCACACTTCCTTTAGCGGGATCAATCAATCCACTTATCGGTGCATGTCCTATAGACGTAGCAATTCCTTTTTTACCT
>JAFMMH010000030.1 GCA_017851655.1 Flavobacteriaceae bacterium | reverse complement strand
CTTCGAAGACCCTTGCAGTTTTGTAAGGGTCTTTTTTTTTGATGTTATGCAAGGTCATACTAAATGTCATGAATCTCTTTTCATGGACGATCATAACGAAAATTGCACTCACGCTATTGAATAGGATATAATTGTATATTTAGGTTCAAATCTTTACCAAGCATGAGATACCCTACTAGCCAATGTGTAAATTGTGAGAACAACTATCGAAATGAGTCTAAGTTTTGCCCACACTGTGGACAACAAACTAGGGAAAAACTTACTGTAAGCTTACTTTTTTACAATACAATTACTAATTATTTTTCTGTAGATGCCCGATTTTTTAAAAGTATAGTACCACTATTATTTAGGCCAGGTCATTTGTCCAATTCATTTGTAAATGGCAGGAGGTCTCTTTATCTGCACCCAGCTCAATTATATTTGTTTTTGTCAGTACTTTTCTTCTTTTTAATGACAACACTGGTGGTCAGAGATAATATAAAACTTATAGATAGCGTCATTAAAGATTCTGCTTTTTTAAATTCTCCAAAGGTATTAGATTCGTTAATTATGGAATCAGATTTTACTCAGATTGAAGAGAAAAAAATCACATCTGGTATTTCTGAATTTGAAAATTCACTTGATTCTATAGAAGAGAAAAAGGATAAATTTCTTCCGGTTAATGGATTTAAATTCAAAAAGTTAGATTCTTTAATAGCAAGTGGAGGAACTGATACAGATATTCTTAAACAAATGGGATTGAATGAAGATACTGGGGAATTCAACAAAAAAATGTATTCTCAATTTATTAAATTATATAGGGAAAGAAGTGGAGGAGAATTAATTCGAACCATCTTCGATACTTTTCCTGTAGCAATGTTTGTTTTGCTTCCAATATTTGCATTTCTTTTAAAATTATTTTTTTATAGACAAGGTACTTACGCGATTCACCTGGTATTTAGTTTTTATTTTTTTTCCTTTCTTTTCTTTATTTTCATTCTAATGCTATTGACAAATCATTTTTTGATGATCCCTTTTTGGATTGATTTTTTAATCATTTGTGCTATGGAGATTTATTTGATTCTAGCCATTAAAAAATGTTATAAATCCAGTTGGTTCTCCAGTGTTTTTAGGTCAGGAGTGATTACAATAATTTACTTTTTATTTGTAATACCTATTGCTTTTGTGATGGTCTCAGCCTATGGTTTTTGGATTTATTAATAAGAGCTATTGATTAATAAATTAGAAGGGAAACTAGAATTTGAGTTTATTGGTTTTCCGGATACAGTTGAATTGCGGTTTTTTGATGGATTAATTGGGATATAGTATAAGCAGCTGTACTAATAATTTGATTTAGGTTTTCCAGATCCAATTTAGATGCTTCATCTCCAGCTTTGTGATAAAAATCAAAATTTTTAAAGTCAAAAGAGGATAATGTTTGAGCAGGGATATTCATTTTTAGAAAAAAGGCATAATTGTCAGATCTTCGAAAGAGGTTTAGTTCTTTTGCTTCAGGGAGGAATTGGACAAAATTGGGAGCGATGGCGTTCATCTCATCAGCCATATTGGACTGATTAAAACCCGTAAGATATACTTGGTTAGGTCCTGTTGTTAGTTTAGTGCCGATCATTTCAAAATTGACCATATAATCCAAACTGATATTTTCATCAATAAAACGTTGTGCGAGATGATGCGATCCTTTCAATCCTTTTTCTTCCTCGGCAAATAGAGCTAAAAGAATATTCTGATCCCATGTGTAAGAAGCTAAAAAACGACTAAGCTGAAGTACAGCAGTTGCGCCAGCTGCATTATCGTTTGCTCCATTAAAAATAGAATCATTTTCATTGTGTTTAATACCAATATGATCCAAATGAGCTCCAATTAGAATGGTGTTTTTTTCTGGGTCAAATTCTCCTATTTGTCCCACAAGGTTGAAGGAAACAAGACTGTCTAAAACGAAAGAATCTCGATAATCTGGATAAAAGGGGTTTACGTTATGAGTTTTAAAATAAGATGAGACAAATTCTGCAGCTTTGAAATAGCCACCACTTTTCGTATCGCGACCCTTCATACTATCTGCTGCCAAAGTATAGAGTATGTGTTCGGTTTCCGAGAGTGAAATTTGCTGTTGAGTTGTCTTAAGGGTAATGGATTCAACGTTTGTACTCGATGAATTTTTACAACCAATTATAAAAAAGACGAATAGCAGACTTAGGACTTTATTCATTAGTTTTTTTTTAAAGGAGTATAAAGATAAGATTGTATTTTTATTAGATGAAAAAAATTCTGTTCATCTATTTAATAGCAACTTTTTATGCTTTTGGTCAAAAAGGAGAACGTTCTACTTTAATTATACCTCCCAAGCAGGTAGTTCAGATAGATTATCCTTTGTACCAGGGATTTAATGTTAAAATTTGGAACGAGTCCAAGTTTGTTTTGGGTGTTTCAGCTAGAGAAAAAGTGACAGATTCAGTTTGTAAAAGTTTTGGACTTGAAAAAGGGAAAAATGAGCTACTAGAAGTAAATAAAGGAATGTATTTACAATTTGAAAATCGGTTTTTAGCACCGCTCAAAGTTAGCTATACCCTTCGCAAAGGAAGTACTGGAAATAAAAAAACAACAGAATCGATTACTCCTCAGAGGGCTTTTTATTTGGAAAACAACACTGCCCAAACCCTACCACTTCGAATACCTGGAGTAATGAATCCCAATTTGACTCCCTTTAGCAGAAGTGGGGTAAATTTGACCAACGGACAAAAGGTTTATTTAGATCTGAATGGAAAACGTCTTTTGATTTTAACGGTTACTGATAGTATCCCCCATGGAGCAAGAATAGACTTGGCTTTTCTGATTAACCAAGCCTTAAATCAAGCAAACAATTAGTAGCGTACTACCGATTCAGAAGATAAGCAAAGACCAAAGGAGCAACTATGGTAGCATCCGATTCTATGATGAATTTTGGGGTATCTATATCTAACTTCCCCCAAGTTATTTTTTCATTGGGTACAGCACCAGAATAAGATCCATAACTTGTGGTAGAATCACTAATTTGACAGAAATAATTCCAAAAAGGTGTTTGTTCCTGCTCCAAGTCTTGATAGAGCATAGGTACTACACATATCGGAAAATCTCCAGCAATTCCTCCCCCGATTTGGAAGAAACCAATCCCTTTTTCAGAGTTTTGTAAATACCAATCAGCGAGATAGGTCATGTACTCAATACCAGATTTTACCGTATTGGCTTTAAGTTCCCCTTTAACTACATAACTGGCAAATATATTGCCCATTGTACTGTCCTCCCAACCAGGGACAACCATCGGCAGATTTGCTTGAGCTGCAGCATACATCCATGAGTCTTTTAAATCGATTTCATAGTATTCTTCTAATACACCCGAAAGCAACAATTGGTACATAAATTCATGAGGGAAATAACGTTTCCCTTCTTCTTCGGCCTTTTCCCATAATTTAAAAATGTGTTTTTGAAGCCTGCGAAATGCTTCCTCTTCTGGAATACAGGTATCAGTAACTCGATTCAACCCTTTTTCTAATAGATTCCATTCATCTTGGGGTGTTAAATCACGATAGTTTGGAATACGTTTATAATGAGAATGTGCCACTAAATTCATAACATCTTCTTCAAGGTTTGCACCTGTAGAAGAGATGATATGGACTTTTTGCTCCCGAATCACATCTGCAAAAATTTTACCTAATTCGGCTGTACTCATAGCACCTGCTAGTGAAACCAACATTTTACCTCCTTGCGCTAATTGGGTTTCATAACCCTTTGCTGCGTCAACTAATGCGGCGGCATTAAAATGTAGGTAATAAGTTTCTATAAACTGAGAAATTGCTCCTTTATTCGTTGTCATCATTTTTAAATTTTGGCAAAGATTCTTGCGTTTTATAATTGAAGCCTAGATCATAAAGTTCGGCTTCGGTCGTTTTGAATTTATAGCTCAACATTTTGTAGTATAATTTTGCGGCTAAAAAGTCAGAAGCATGTTGTGCTGGATCAGGACATAGTTCGACTAAATCAAAACCAACTACATTTTTTTCTTTAAAAAGTATTTTCAAAAAATCCAAAGTTTCATACCAAAACAAACCACCAGGTTCTGGTGTTCCTGTTGCTGGAAAAATGGAAGGATCTAAACCATCAAAATCAATAGTTAGGTAAATGTTGTCTGTCATCTTATCAATAGCCTGATCCATCCAATACGGATCGGTGGCCATGTCATGAGCAAAAAAGGTATTTTCTCGGTTCAGGAATCCTTTTTCTGAGGCATCCATGCTTCGAATTCCTATCTGAATAAGATTTGTAGTTTGACTGGCTTCATGGAGTGCACAAGCATGATTAAAAGGGGATCCTTCGTACGAAGGTCTTAAGTCGGCGTGAGCATCAATTTGAACTACTGTTAGGTTTTCAAAGCTCGCAGAAAAAGCCCGTATTGCTCCAATAGAAATGGAATGTTCTCCTCCAAAAAGTGTAACAAATTTATTTCTACTGAGGTAATTTCTAACCGTTTCTTCTACAGCATTTACCATAATTTCAGGAGTTTCCATGGAGTCTATAGGGTCACATAGATAAATACCATTCTTATAGACTTCAGAATCAGTTTCAATGTCGTATAATTCCATGTTTTCAGATGCTTTTAAAAATGCTTCTGGGCCTTTGTTTGCCCCTTTTTTCCATGTACTTGTGCCATCAAAAGGGACTGGGATTAATACAATTTTTGAATTTTCAGGAGTGGCATATTGTTCTGGTATTCCTGCATAAGTTGTTTTTGTTTTCATGTGTATTAAAAATAGAATGTTCTGTTAGTACCCTAAAAGGGCAAGAAAATCAGCTGCTGTTTGTTGTTCTTTAAAGAGAGAATGTTTTAGATTTCCTTTGGCATCTCTTTCGATTAAAATATGTTTTGGCTGTGGAATCAGACAGTGTTGTAATCCTCCAAATCCTCCTATAGATTCTTGATAAGCTCCTGTATTAAAAAAACCAATATACAATGGTTTTTCTTCGTTGTATCGAGGTAAATATATTGCATTGACATGCTGCTCACTATTGTAATAATCATCACTATCACAGGTAAGTCCACCTAGAAGCACTCTTTCATATTCATCGTCCCAGCGATTAATAGGAAGCATAATGAATCGTTTGTTAATTGCCCAAGTATCTGGAAGGGTTGTGATGAATGAGGAATTGATCATATTCCATTTTTCCCGATCATTTTGTTGTTTTTGGTGCAAGATTTGGTAAATCGCACCACCACTTTCTCCTACAGTGAAACTTCCAAATTCAGTAAAAATATTGGGTACTGAAACTTGAGCCTCCTCACAGGCTGATTTAATTTGACCAATAATTTCATCAGCCATATAGGCATAGTCATATTCGAAGCCCAATGAATTTTTGATTGGAAAACCACCTCCAATATTCAAACTGTCTAAGGTAGGACAGACCTTTTTTAAGGCCACATAGACTTTCATACACTTCATTAATTCATTCCAGTAATAAGATTGATCTTGGATCCCTGTATTGATAAAAAAATGAAGCATTTTTAAATTTGCTTTCGGATTTTTTTGAATGAAATTCTCGTAGTATGGAACAATATTCTTATAACCGATACCTAATCTTGAAGTGTAAAATTCAAACTTTGGCTCTTCTTCAGAAGCAATTCGTATTCCAATATCAAAAGGATGATTGACTGCTTCGGTCAGCAATTCCAACTCGTCATAATTGTCTAAAATAGGAATGCATGCTTTATGACCGTTATTGATAAGCCTTACAATGTTTTCCAAATATTGAGCCCGTTTAAATCCATTGCATAGCACATAGGTGTCTTGTGTGATTTGCCCTGTTTTAATGAGAGATTCAACAATATCAATATCAAAGGCTGAAGAAGTTTCAATGTGCACATTGTTAAGCAATACTTCATCAAGGATAAACTTGAAATGAGAGCTTTTTGTGCAGTAACAATAATTGTATTTTCCGCCATAATTATGTCGAACCATGGCTTCTTGGAACCACTGTTTGGCACGATTGATATTTTCAGATATTTTGGGTAAATATGTAAACTTTAAAGGGGCACCGTAGGTTGCAATCAATTCGGTTAAATCAATCCCATGAAAGTTGAGTTGATTGTTCGTTAGGTTAAAATCTTCTTGGGGAAAATCAAAGGTTTGTTCGATTAGATCGATGTATTTTGTTTTCATTATTTAAGTATTGAATGTGATTAAAAAAGACTGCTTTTTTGATTACACTCAAACCCGAATAATAAATAATGGAGTTGTAAAATAAAGATATGCCCTCCAAAATTGGAGTTTACAATAGATTTCAGAAGTCAGCCTGAGAATTCGGTTCCTTATCCCTAAGGCAGCTTTTGGAATAGACTTCTTTATCTTCCTAAGCCCGAACATGAAAAAATACTTCACAATAAAAGGCAATGCGTCTTCAATAGACTCATTATTAGTATGCGAATGTAGTTATTTTTTTAAAATATGGATGCTATTCCTCAGTTTACCAATCAAATAAATATTGAAACTTTAGATAGAGTTGACTATTTTCAATTCCGAATTTATTTTTGTTTTCGATTCGAGAATAGCCGTTGGTTCCTCCGATATAAAATATGGTGAAAGGATTTGGATTCCATTTGAGTAAAGGTTGGAAGAAAAAGGTTTTGTCAAAATCGCCATACTCTCCAACCAATCTGAATGAAATGGTTTGGGGTGTTAAAAATGTAAAGTGGAACTCAAGTCGCGACTAAATCTCCAGCTTTATTCTTTTGTGGAAGTACTGAATTCCCCATTAAATAGGTATCTACCTGATGTGCTGCTTCACGACCTTCAGAAATAGCCCATACGATTAATGACTGTCCCCTTCTACAATCACCTGCTGTGAAAATATTTTCTTTCAAGGTTTGGTAGTCATTTTCTCCTTTAATGTTTCCTCTTTCATCAAATGAAAGTCCGAATTGTTCAGGGAGTGTTTTTTCAGGACCTGTAAATCCAAGTGCTAAAAGTGCTAGATCACAAGGCCATTCTTTTTCAGAATCTTTTTTCTCAATGAGTTGCGGACGTTCACCGGGAATTTTTTTCCATTGGACCTCCACAGTTCTCAGTGCTTTTACATGACCTTTGGAATCTCCAATAAATTCTTTGGTAAGAATACTCCATTCACGATGACTTCCTTCTTCATGCGAAGAAGAGGTTTTTAGTTTAAAAGGCCAATAGGGCCATGGATGTTCTTCTGTTCTTGAATCTGCAGGCTTAGGCATGATTTCAAAATTAGTTACACTTGTTGCTCCCTGTCTGTTAGATGTACCGATACAGTCTGATCCAGTATCCCCACCACCAATCACGATAACATTTTTATCTGAAGCAAGGTATTTTTCATCTCTTTCGTGCTGTCCGTCCACAGCCTTATTGTTGTGAGGTAGAAATTCCATTGCCTGAACAACTCCTTTAAGATCAGCACCTGGGATAGGCATTTCTCTTTTGATGGTAGCTCCAGTTGCTAAAACTACAGCATCAAATTCTTTTTCTAATTCGGATGCTTCAATATCTTTTCCAATTTCTACACTGCATTTAAAAATGATTCCTTCTGCTTCTAAAACTTCTATACGTCGGTCAATAACGTTTTTTTCCATTTTAAAATCTGGAATTCCATAACGTAATAATCCACCTACTTTGTTATCTCTTTCAAAAACAGTTACAGTATGTCCAGCGCGATTGAGCTGTTGAGCTGCAGCAAGACCAGCGGGTCCTGAGCCAATTATAGCTACTGTTTTATTCGTTCTTTGTGTCGGTGGTTCTGGCTTTATCCATCCCTCAGAAAAACCTCGTTCTACAATATATTTTTCTATCAATTCTATTGAGACAGGAGGGTTAACGATACCCAATACACAAGCCTCTTCGCAAGGAGCGGGGCATAATCTTCCAGTAAACTCAGGGAAGTTATTTGTGGAGTGTAAAATTGTTAATGCACGTTTCCATTCATTTTTATAAACAGCATCGTTGAAATCAGGAATCAAATTCCCTAAAGGACAACCACTATGACAAAAAGGAACACCACAATCCATACATCGAGCTCCTTGTTCTTGAAGCTTTTCTGGCTTTGGAGCAATAGTAAATTCCTTGTAATTACCAATACGCTTCTTTGGGTCAATGACCGGCTCATTGAGTCGATCGTATTCCATAAAACCTTTAATTTTCCCCATTTCTAGATAGTTTTTTCAGTTGATTGATTGGTTAACATTTCCAAGGCACGCTTGTAATCTGTAGGCATTACTTTAATGAATTTTTTACTTGATTTAGGCCAGCCTTCAAGAATTTGTTTTGCTTTTGGGCTTTTGGTATAATCGACGTGATTTTGAAGTAACATTTGTACAGTTTCCAAGTCGCTTTCCATTAAGTTTTCTAATTCTACCATTTCAAGATTGAATTTTTTCTCGTCAAAAATTCCATTTTCACTGTATAGGTATGCGATTCCTCCACTCATTCCTGCAGCAAAATTTCTTCCAAATTCTCCTAAAATTAAAGCGATACCTCCTGTCATGTATTCACAACCATGATCTCCGATACCTTCTACAACGGCTTTGGCTCCAGAGTTACGAACACAAAATCGTTCCCCAGCAATTCCATTGATATAGGCTTCTCCACTGGTAGCTCCATAGAGTGCAACATTTCCAATGATAACATTTTCGTCAGGCACAAAAGTTGCTTTTTCAGGAACTTGAGCTATTAAAGTTGCTCCGGAGAGTCCTTTTCCAAAGTAGTCATTGGCAGTTCCTACAATTTTCATAAAAAGACCGTGTGTAGCAAATCCACCAAAACTTTGACCTGCTGTACCAGAAAATTTCAAACTAAGTGTATTTTTTGGTAAGCCATCTGCACCGTGAATTTTTGAAATTTCGTTACTTAGAATGGCCCCAACAGTACGGTTGGTATTTTTAATTTTATATTCCAAGTGTTGTTCTTCTTTTCTGTATAAAGCTGGATGGGCTTCACTGAGAATATCAAAATCCAAGACGTTTTGTAATTGATGATCTTGAGTTGTGGTATTGCGTTCCATCACATGGGAGGGTACATTAGGTTTGTACAAAACTTTAGAAAGGTCGATTCCCTGTGACTTGTAATGCTCAATTGCTTTTTTCATATTGAGCTTTTGAGACTGCCCCACCATTTCATCAATGGTTCTGAATCCGAGTTCTGCCATAATTTGACGTAATTCTTCAGCGACAAAATACATATAGTTGATTACGTGTTCGGGCTTTCCTTTAAAGTTTTTGCGTAATTCAGGATCTTGTGTTGCAATCCCTACAGGGCAGGTATTCAGATGACATGCACGCATCATAATACAACCTGAGGCAATCAGTGGAGCAGTAGAAAAACCAAATTCTTCAGCTCCTAGCAAACAGGCAATGGCTACATCCCTTCCTGTTTTCATTTGACCGTCACATTCTAGAACGATTCTACTTCGTAAATCGTTCATCACAAGTGTTTGTTGTGCTTCAGCTACACCTAATTCCCACGGAAGTCCAGCATGCTTTAGTGAAGTAAGTGGCGAAGCTCCAGTTCCGCCATCAAAACCTGAAATTAGGATTACATCTGCTTTTGCTTTTGCTACACCAGCAGCTATGGTTCCAACCCCAACTTCAGAAACTAATTTGACATTAATTCTTGCTTGTCGGTTTGCATTTTTTAAATCATAAATCAGTTGAGCCAAATCTTCGATAGAATAAATATCGTGATGTGGAGGAGGGGAAATTAATCCAACATATGGGGTCGAATTTCTTACTGAAGCGATATATGGATTTACTTTTGGACCCGGTAGTTGGCCACCTTCTCCTGGCTTGGCACCTTGCGCCATTTTTATTTGAATTTCTTTAGCAGAACTCAAATAATGACTCGATACACCAAAACGGCCTGAGGCAACTTGCTTTATTGCTGAGTTTTTCCAGTTTCCATCCTGATCTGGTTGAAAACGTCGAACATCTTCGCCTCCTTCACCTGAATTACTTTTACCACCAATTCGGTTCATGGCAATTGCCAAATTTTCATGAGCTTCCTGACTAATTGAACCTAATGACATTGCCCCAGTTTTGAATCGCTTAACGATTTCTGTCCAAGGTTCAACTTGATCAATCGGGATCGGGTCAAAACTAGAAAACTCAAAAAGACCCCTCAAGGTCATCAGCTTTTCATTTTGCTCGTTAATCATTTTTGCAAAAGTAGCATAGCTTTCCGGCTTGTTTTGTCTTACTGCTTGTTGTAAAGTAGCAATTGTTTGTGGATTAACAGCGTGTGCTTCTCCGTCTCGTCTCCAGCGGTAGTCTCCTCCAATCTCAAGGGGTAGGCCTAAGTTAGATTCGTGAACATACGCTTTGGTATGGCGTGAATTGATTTCCTTTTCTATTTCATACAATCCTATACCTTCAATTCGGGTTGCTGTATTGCAAAAGAAACGGTCAATTAGTTTTTGCGAAAGACCTAAGGCTTCGAAAATTTGAGAACCCCTATAAGAATGAAGAGTAGAAATCCCAATTTTATTCATCACTTTAACAATTCCTTTCGCAATAGCTTTGTTGAAATTATCAATGCCCTTATTTGCGTCCAATTCGATGTTACCTTCTTTAACTTGATGAATGATAATTTCATTCACCATGTAGGGGTTTATCGCACTGGCTCCATAACCGAATAGTAAGGCAAAATGATGTGGTTCTCTTGGTTCAGCAGATTCGATGATGATGCCAAATTTTGAACGCTTTTTAAGTTTTTTGAAGGCATGATGCGTATGCGATGTAGCGAGCAACATTGGAATTGGTGCATGTGAAGGAGAAACACCACGATCCGACAGGATGATAATATTCGCTCCCTTTTCTAAGGCCCGTTCAATATCCTTAATCATGTCCTCCAAAGCATTTTCGAGGCCATTCAGACCGGCTGCAATTTCATAAAGGGTGGAGATGGTCTCGGTTTTAAAATCATCGTGTTTAATGAATTTAATTTTATCTAAATCCTCGTTTGAAATCACAGGATTCTGAATGCTTAATTTTTTTGCATGATTGGAGCTAACATCAAATAGGTTGAATTCATTTCCGACACTTAGACTGGTGTCAGTCACGATTTCTTCTCTAATCCCATCTAGAGGTGGATTTGTAACTTGGGCAAAAAGTTGTTTAAAATAATTATACAACAACTGAGGGCGTTGAGAGAGGACTGCCAAAGGAGTGTCGGTACCCATTGACCCAATTGCTTCTTTACCTTCAAGACTCATTGGTGTGATAAGGGTTTTTAAATCTTCCTGGGTATATCCAAATATACGCATCCGAGTTTCAAAACCTTCTTTCTCAGTTGGACTAACATTTCCAGTATACGGAACCTCTTTTAAAGGCAATAAATTATCATCAAGCCATTTTTGATATGGACGCTTGCCTGTTATTTCTTTTTTTATTTCTTCGTCTTCGATAATACGGCCTTCATCCATATTCACCAAAAACATTTTACCAGGCTCTAGACGACCGTGTTTTTCAATATTTTCTGGGGCAATATCGAGCACCCCAGTTTCTGAGGACATTACTACATAACCGTCTTTTGTAACAGAATATCTGGAGGGTCGAAGCCCGTTTCTATCTAATAAGGCTCCTATAAATTTACCATCTGTAAATGGAATAGAGGCAGGGCCATCCCAGGGTTCCATAATACAGGCGTTGTATTTGTAAAAAGCAGTTTTGTCAGGATCCATATCAGCATGTTTTTCCCAAGCTTCTGGAACTAACATCATCATAACTTCTGGAAGAGTCCGACCCGTAGCCAAAAGTAATTCTACGACCATGTCCATAGAGGAGGAGTCTGATTTTCCAGGAAGGATTACTGGAAGTATTTTTTTGATGTCTGGGCCAAAGAAATCACTTTCTAAAAGTTCTTCCCTAGCCTGCATTCTACTTAGATTACCCCTGTACGTATTTATTTCTCCATTGTGACACATATAACGAAAAGGTTGTGCCAAATCCCATGTTGGGAATGTGTTGGTAGAAAAACGTTGGTGAACTAAAGCCAATCGAGTAACTACTGCTGGATCAGATAAATCTTTGTAATATCCCTTGATATCCTCTGGGATAAGAAGCCCTTTGTAAATTAAGGTGTGAGTGGAGAGACTAGGCAAGTAAAAATAAGAAGCCTCAGATAACTTTGAGCTAGAAATGATATGCTCTGAAATTTTGCGGGCGCAGAAAAGCTTTATATTAAATTCGTGATCAGAAAGACCAGTTTCCCCTCTGCCAACAAAAACTTGCATGATAAAAGGTTCTGTTTGCGCTGCAATACTTCCAACAACATCAGGATTTACAGGAACTTTTCTCCAGCCAAGGATTTCTAAGCCCTGTTTTTTTAATTCAGCCTCAAAAACACCAATACAGTAGGTTCGTTGGTTTTCCTTTTTAGGTAAAAAAACCATCCCCACTGCATATTGATTTAATTCAGGTAATTCGAAATCACATTGTTTGGATAGAAAATCATGAGGAATTTCAATTAAAATACCTGCTCCATCCCCTGTTTTTCCGTCTGCACTGACCGCACCTCGATGTTCTAGTTTATCTAGAATATCAAGTGCTTTGTGAATAATATCGTTGGTTTTCTTTCCCTGAAGGCTGCAGATAAATCCTGCACCACAGTTATCGTGTTCGTTTTCAGGGTTGTAAAGTCCTTGTTTCGCTGGCAACATATTTTTTTTTTTGAAGGGATACAAAAATAACAATCAATTTTGATCTACTGAATTAATAACAAATTAAAATCCAGTCCTCTGAGAATTTGACAATATATACAATGTATAGAGTAAATATCAATAATTTTTGATTGATAAATTGGATAAACCTTAATTTTCACTTCCTTTGTTTACGCACTAAACTTCATAATTTGAATCTTGTAGACTATAATGTTATCGGTGTGATGTCAGGAACTTCCTTAGATGGTTTGGATTTGGTAGCAGTTCGCTTTTCAAGAAAAAAAACCTGGAGTTTTTCAATAACAAAAGCAAAAACATATTCCTACAGCCCGTCTTGGAAGTCTGATTTATCCTCTCTAAGCGACAAAGAAGATTCAGAAATTGAATCTACAGAAATGAAATTCATAGAATTACTTGCTGAGTTTATAATTGATTTTAAAAAAGACCTTGGAGAGATTGATGCAATATGTTCTCATGGACATACCGTTTTCCATAAGCCTGATCAAGGAATCACCTTTCAAATTGGAAATAGGCAATTACTTTCGGATTTATTGAAATTACCTTTGGTTTGCGATTTTAGGACACAAGATGTTGCGTTAGGAGGCCAAGGTGCCCCCTTGGTGCCTATCGGGGACCGAGAATTATTTAGTCAATATTCAGCATGCTTAAATTTGGGGGGTTTTGCTAACCTATCTAGAACTGCTGATGTTGGAACTATTGCATACGATATTGGAGCGGTTAACACAGTGCTGAATCACTTAGCACAACAATTAGATTTGGAATATGATAATGGAGGAGAAATTGCAAAGAGAGGTATTTTTATACCGGAATTAGGGAAAAAGCTAGACTCGCTTCATTTTTATCAAAAACAACCTCCAAAATCCCTAGGAATTGAGTGGGTTAAATCTGAATTATTCCCTCTTTTTAAGGATTTTGAAAGCCATCCAATTGAAGATCTTTTGCATACTTATACGCAGCATATTGGAAATCAAATTGCTCAAAATTTTTCTGGAACAGATAAAGTTTTGTTTACTGGTGGAGGAGTAAAAAATAATTTTTTAATCGAAGTGATCTCAAGAGCGATAAAATGTAGTTTTACAATACCCGATCCTCAAATTATTGATTTTAAAGAGGCACTGATTTTTGGCTTTTTGGGAGTTCTTCGTTTGGAGAATGAAGTGAATTGTCTAGCGTCTGTAACGGGTAGCAGTATTGATCATAGTTCGGGGATAATTTTTTATCCTAATTTTTAATAAAGCGGTCTAGTTTTTTATATTTTAGCTAACAAACGAATTTAAACTCATGGAAACCATTATTATTTCCCTTTTTGTCCTGGGATATCTAGCTATCACGCTTGAGCACAATTTGAAAGTTGATAAATTGATCCCTGCCCTTGCGATGATGGCCTTGATGTGGGCCATTATTTCACTAGCCCATTTGCCTGTTTTTGACGTAAATACCGAATTGAAACAGCTAGAACCGTCCCATATTGATGAGATTTTATTGCATCATCTTGGCAAGACAGCCGAAATCATTATTTTTCTACTTGGAGCGATGACCATAGTTGAAATTATTGATTATTTCAATGGTTTTTACACAATAAAAAGTTTTATCAGAACCCGAAGTAAAAAGGGATTGCTCTGGATTTTTGGAATTTTAGCTTTCATACTCTCAGCTATAATTGATAACCTTACTGCTACGATAGTACTAATTACGATTCTTCAGAAAGTAATTCACGATCGAGATACTAGATTATGGTTTGCCGGACTGATCATTATTTGTGCTAATGCCGGAGGAGCTTGGTCCCCAATTGGAGATGTGACTACGACCATGCTTTGGATTGGTGATAAGGTAACAACCTTAAAGTTAATTAGCTACGTCTTGGTGCCCTCAATAATTTGTTTTGTGATTCCTGTAGGAGTTGCTTCTCTGTTACCGGCTTTTCAAGGAGAAATTGATACTGCTGAAGAGGATCCAAACATAGAAACTCACAAACGCGGAGGAACAATGTTGTATTTGGGATTATCAGCAATTGTTTTTGTTCCTGTTTTTAAAACTTTAACTCATTTGCCTCCCTATGTAGGAATGATGTTGTCTCTTGCTATTGTTGCTACTTTTGCTGAGATTTTTAGTAAAGCTAAAATCAATATCACCTCTTTAGATGAAGAGAGTGATGCACACCAAACTTCAAGTCCAGTTCATAAATCACTTTCCAAAATAGAATTACCTAGTATATTATTTTTTCTAGGAATTTTATTGGCAGTAGCTGCATTAGAATCATTAGGGATGCTATTTAATTTTGCAGAAGGACTGAATCAAGCCATTCCCAATACTGATGTAGTAATTGGATTATTAGGAATTGGATCTGCAGTTATTGATAATGTTCCACTAGTAGCTGCTAGTATGGGGATGTTCTCGATGGGCACTGATGATCCAGTATGGCATTTAATTGCTTATTCAGCAGGAACAGGAGGGAGTATGTTAATTATTGGTTCAGCCGCCGGAGTAGTAGCAATGGGAATGGAAAAAATTGATTTCTTTTGGTATGTTAAGAAAATCAGTTGGTTGGCATTGATTGGATTTTTGGGAGGCTTTATAGCATTTATTTTAATTCGAAATTTCGTGATTTAGATGAATTAAGAAAATTTTTCCTCGTTTTCCTCGTTTGATAATGTAATAGAATATAAAAGCATGTTACTATTTTTACTGCAAGAACCCGCTCCATTACAAACGGAGAAGACCTTATCATTAATTGAACTTATAAAAAACGGTGGTCTCGGTGGGCAGCTTATTATAGGTCTTTTATTCGTTTTACTTTTGATGGTTACCTATATTTATTTTGAGCGTTTGTTTGCTATTCGTTCAGCTGTAAAAGTGAGTCCTAATTTTATGCCTCAAATTCGTTCTTTTGTGATGAATGGTAAAATAGATGGCGCACAACAGCTTTGTATCCAAGAGAACGTTCCCGTGGCTCGTTTAATTTCTAAAGGTCTCTCTAGAATAGGTCGCCCTTTAGATGATATAAATACAGCCATTGAAAATGCTGGACGTTTGGAGGTTTATCAATTAGAGAAAAATATAAGCGTATTGGCAACCATTTCAGGAGCTGCTCCTATGTTAGGTTTTTTGGGGACCGTAATTGGGATGATTTTATCCATTTTTGAAATTTCAAATGCTGGGGGGAATATTGATATGCAACTCCTTGCAGACGGACTGTATACTGCCATGACGACTACTGTTGCTGGTCTCATAGTTGGGATTTTAGGATACATTTGTTACAACCATTTGGTGGTCAAAACCAACAAAGCAGTGTATCAAATGGAGGCATCCAGTTTAGAATTTCTCGATCTACTAAACGAACCAGCTTAAAAATGAAACTGAGAGGGAGAAATCAAATAAAACCTGAATTCAATATGTCGTCTATGACGGATGTTGTTTTTTTATTACTCATTTTTTTTATGATTGCTTCAACTCTTGCTAAACAGTTGAATACTATCGAGGTGAAGCTCCCCAAAGCTGATGGGAAAACAGAAAATAGAAATACAGTTGCTGTAACAATAAATAATAAAAATCAATTTTATCTAAATGCAGAGCGAGTTAATAAAAGTGCTTTAGAAAAGCAATTGATTCAAGTTTTAGCAAGTTCTAAAACCCCTTCTTTGGTTTTGAGAACCGAACAAAAAGTGGCAATACAAGAAGTTGTATATGTCATGAATATTGCGAATAAAAACGGCATCAAAGTAGTTCTTGCTGTAGACACCCCCCAATAAGGTTCCATGAAGCTACTAGATACTCCACATAAAAAGAAATCTGCTGTACTTACCACCTTATTGGGAATTCTCTTTTTGCTTTTATTTTTTCTTTTAGGACTAACGTATTATGATCCGCCTATAAGCTACGGAATGGAGGTAAATTTCGGCACTCTTGCTCAGGGAAGTGGAGCTATTCAACCAGTAAAAACCGTTCAAAAGAGTGTCTCTCAAGAAGAGCAACTAGTTGAAAAAGCTACGCAAAAAGAAGCAACACCTTCAGAAGTCAAAACACCTTCAGTTGAAAAAGAAGTACTCCAAGAAAAAGACTCACCAGTAGTACTACCAGAAAAAGAAGTTGTAAAACCACTTCAAGAACCAAATCCTGAAGAATCAGCGCCTTTGGAAGAACCTCCTGTTAAGAAAGAAGTTCCAAAAATTTCTGAGTCTACGAAGAATGTTGTTTCAAACTTAATAAATAGTAAACCCGAGGATGGAGAAGAAACAGAAGGAGAAGGGAATGATTTAGTTCAAGGAGATAAAGGAAAAATAGAGGGAAACCCCTATTCTAGTTCTTACTATAATACTGTTGGGCTGGGAGGTAAAGGCAAAGGATATGGATTGAACGGTAGAAATTTGCAGTCCAATGGGAAAGTAGTACAAGATTGCAATCAAGAAGGAACTGTAGTTGTACGTATAACAGTGAACAACCAAGGACAAGTCATTCGGGCTGAACCCGGGGTAAAGGGAAGTACAAATACCCACCCCTGTCTATTAGAGCCTGCAAAAAAAACAGCTCTACTACACCAATGGTATCCAGATAATAATGCTCCAGCAGAACAAGTCGGTTTTGTGGTGATTCAGTTTAAATTAGGAGAATAAAAATTGAAAACCTATCAAGAAACACTGAATTGGATGTTTTCTAAACTTCCAATGTATCAAAGGGTAGGAGAGGCTGCATATCGGCCTGGATTAGAAGGTATGATTGGTTTGGATATCCATTTAGGGAAACCACATCAATCTTTTAATTCCATTCATGTAGCTGGGACGAACGGAAAAGGATCAACTTCCCATATGATTGCCGCTGTACTCCAAAACGCGGGATATAAAGTAGGACTCTATACTTCACCCCATTTACTCGATTTCAGAGAACGTATAAAAATCAACGGTGAAAAAATTCCGGAGACTGAAGTGATTCGTTTTATTGAACAACACCAGATTTTTTTTAATAAACAGAAGCTCTCTTTTTTTGAAATGACTGTCGGGATGGCTTTTAATTATTTTCATGAGGTAAAAGTTGATTTTGCAATTGTAGAGGTTGGTCTAGGAGGACGTCTTGATGCCACAAATATAATTCGCCCAATTCTTTCAGTTATCACAAATATTGGTTTGGATCACACAGACTTTTTAGGTCCAACTCGGAAACACATTGCCAAGGAAAAGGCTGGAATTATCAAACACAAAGTCCCTGTCGTAATTGGCCAAAAAGACACGGAAACCCAAGAAGTTTTTGAAGCAATTGCATCTGCGAATTCAGCTCCACTTTATTATTCAAAATTGTTATCTAGTGATTGGGAAACAGATTTAAAAGGAAAATATCAAAAAGAAAATCTTCAAACAGCTGTAATGGCTTTAAATCAACTTAGTCTTGTTAGTCTAAATGAGGAGATCCTAAAAGAGGGATTGAAAACTGTCGTTTCTAGAACAGGTTTTCGAGGGCGTTGGCAGGTAATTAGAGAGGAACCCTATACTGTTTTAGATGTTGGCCACAATAAAGAGGGAATCTCTGAATTAGTAAATCAACTTAAAACAATAGATTATAATCAATTGCATATCGTTTTAGGATTTGTAAAAGGCAAAAATGTTTTGGAATTACTCTCTTTGTTTCCTGATACAGCAGAGTATTATATTTGTGCACCTAAAATTGCTCGTGCAATTTCCCTAGAAAGTTTGAGGGATGAGTTGGAGAATAGTCTTATGAATATTCATTACAGCGATTCAGTGGAAAAGGCATACATAAAGGCTGTAGAAGCAGCAGAATCTAAAGATATGATATTGATCTGTGGGAGTACTTTTGTTGTAGCTGAGGTTATGGAGTTCCTTCAGGATAAAAACCAGTTAAAATAAAGATTGGAATAGTAGAGAATTACTATATAAATTTTATATTTGCGTTCTCGTTTAGAGAAAAATTCGGGGCGCTTAGCTCAGTTGGTTCAGAGCACTTGGTTTACACCCAAGGGGTCAGGGGTTCGAAT
>JAFMMH010000029.1 GCA_017851655.1 Flavobacteriaceae bacterium | reverse complement strand
AAGGAATGGATAATCTAAATGCAAATATTCATATATTATATTAAATTTAGATTTTGGAGAACATTTAATCGAAAATTGCGGGAATTGTGATGTTTGTGACAACCCACCAATAGATTTTGAAGGTACTTTGTTGGCTCAGAAGGCACTCTCTGGAATTGCTCGAATGAAAGAAATGGAGGGGATTACGATGTTAATCAATGTATTGAGAGGCTCAAACAATGCTGAAGTGATCGCAGGGGGTTATAACCAACTCAAAACCTATGGTGTAGGAAAAAACATCAGCTTTTTTGATTGGCGTGATTACATTATTCAATTAGCAAATCAAGGATTGATTGAAATCATGTACAGTGAAAGTTCCGCACTGAAAATTTCACCAATAGGTTGGAAAGTACTCAAGGGCGAACAGTCTGTTAAATTGACTAGGCCAATAAATCCAGAGATGAAAAAGAAGAAGGAATCAATTGACAGAAAAACAATATCTGAGGAAGATGTAAATGCGGATTTATTTACTCAATTAAAAAAGTTGAGATCTTCTATTTCTCGGGAAGAAAATGTTCCAGCTTATATTGTTTTTAGTGATAAATCTTTGAAAGCAATGGCGAGTCAATTACCCATAACAGAAAAACAGTTTTTGTCAATTCATGGAGTGGGAATGAACAAAATGGAAAAATACGGAGAAAAATTTATTGAGGTCATTAAGCAGTTTAAAAATGAAATAAACCATTAACCAATCCCTTTATCCAAAAGGGATATAGATACTATTTCTCCTATTGGTTCTCGAAAACTAAGGGTTGATCCAATTTTTCATTAAACTTTGTGCATTGTTTACAACGAATCTCATTGAAGAGAGGAATTGAGATCAAAAAAAATATTAAAAACAAGAAAAAAGCAAAAAGCCAAATCAAATGATTTGGCTTTTTAAATGGTAAAAAGTTTCTTTTATTTTTTCTCCTCGATTAAAGGCTTTTTCTTTTGGGTATCGTACATCACAGGTGTTGCGATAAATACGGAAGAGTAGGTTCCTACTATTACTCCTACGATTAATGCAAACATAAACCCTCTGATGGACTCCCCTCCAAAAATGAAAATAGCAAGTAGTACAATTAAAGTAGTCAAAGAGGTATTCAATGTTCTACTTAAAGTACTATTTAAAGCACCGTTTACAGTATCACTAAATTCCCATTTGGTATGCTCATTTACATATTCTCTAATACGGTCAAACACAACAACTGTATCGTTTAAAGAATATCCAATTACAGTAAGTATTGCCGCTATAAAAGCTTGATTAATCTCCATGCTGAAAGGCATAAAAGTGTATGTGATAGAAAATATTCCTAATACAATGAGAACATCATGGAATACTGCAGCTACAGCACCTAATGAAAACTGCCATTTTTGGAAACGCAATAGAATGTATAAGAATACTACGATGAGTGATCCAATAACCGCTAGGAAGGAATTCTTTTTAATATCATCGGCAATTGTTGGCCCCACTTTAATAGAAGACATGATCCCAGTAGTTTTTTCTGTCCCACCTTTTACAAAATCATCATAAGTAGTACCGTCTGGTAAATAAGACTGGAGACTACTAAAAAGTTTATTTTGTATTTCTTCATCTACAGCAACACCTTCTACATCTACTTTGTACTTGGTAGTTATTTTAAGTTGGTTATCTTCTCCAAAAGTTTTTACCTCTGCGCTTCCAAATTCTGTATTCATCAACGCACCAATTTCAGTTTGATTTACAGCATTTTCAAAACGAACGGTGTATGAGCGTCCTCCTACAAAATCCACTCCTTGATTAAGACCCTGATAACCTAGTGAGGCTAAACTTATTAAGATCATTACAGAAGAAACAATGTAGGCCACTTTACGACGTTGTAAAAATGAAATATTGATTTTAGAAAGCAATCCTTTAGTCAATTTGGTAGAGAACGATACAGATCTTCCTTTATCATTTCTTGAATCAACTAAGATTCGTGTGATAAAAATGGCTGTAAATAGTGAGGTTCCGATCCCAATCAATAATGTAGTTGCAAATCCTTTGATAGGTCCAGTACCAAATATAAAGAGTATCAAGGCCGTTAGCCCAGTGGTAATGTTGGCATCTAAAATTGAAGAAAGGGCATTATTAAATCCATCTGCAATTGCCTTTCTGATTCCTTTTCCTTTTGTTAATTCTTCTCGAACACGCTCAAAGATAAGTACGTTAGCATCAACAGATATTCCAATAGTCAGAACGATACCTGCTATTCCTGGAAGAGTAAGTACAGCTCCCAAACCTGCTAATATTCCGAAAATCAACAATATATTCAGAATCAATGCAATATCGGCGAAAAGTCCTGAATTACCATAGTAAAATACCATCCATAACAGTACAAAGATCAAAGCAATGATAAAGGAATAAACCCCTGACTCAATAGCTTCTTGTCCTAAAGAAGGCCCTACGATTTCAGACTGGATAATTTCTGCTGAGGCTGGAAGTTTTCCAGCACGCAATACATTGGCAAGGTCAATTGCTTCGTTTAGAGTAAAATCTCCTGTAATTTCAGAACGACCACCGGATATGGCACCACTAGAAACTCCGGGAGCAGAATAAACAATATCATCCAATACTATCGCTATATTACTTGCTTCCTGAAAAGCTTTGCCAGTCATAGTTTCCCATATACGAGCCCCTCTAGAGTCCATCTGCATTGACACAGCAGCATTTCCTAATTGATCAAAAGTTTGGGTAGCATCTACAACTACGCCTCCACTTAATGGAGCTCTGTTATCGCGATTCGATTTGAGTGCAAATAACTCCACTACATCGCTTTCAGCATCTGGCTTTCCAAGTGCAAATCGAACGTAACGGTATTCTGAAGGTAACAGTCTTCGAACATCAGGCTGATTGAGATATCCAATAATTTCTGCACCATCACGCGCAGCAAACTGGGCTAAAACAGGTCCTCCTTGAAAACCTTGTCCTACAATCTTATCCAAAATTAGATTTGATGATGGTTGAGCTAGAGAGTCAGCTGCGCTTACATCTGCAAGAAGGTCATCTATTTCAGAAGCTGAATCTTTTTCTTCGTTATCTGATGATTTTGATATCTCCTTCTGAGCACTTACTAAGCGATCCGCTTGAATCAAAAACGAAATTAAATTATCATTTTTGAATGTTTCCCAAAATTCTAATTGGGCAGTACTTTGAAGTAGATTCTGTACTCGATCTACATCTTTTGCTCCAGGAAGTTCTACAAGAATACGTCCAGAAGTACCCAAACGTTGTATATTGGGTTGGGTTACTCCAAACTTATCTATTCGCTTTCGTAACACCTCAAATGCTGAGACAATAGACTCATCAATTTTACGACGAATCACAACTTGTGTTTCTTCATCAGACATTTCGAAATTAATCTCATCGCTGAGTGTTCTGTTTCCAAAAATATCAGGAGAGGCTAATTTTTCACTGCTCTTAACAGCGTCAAAAGCTTTGAAAAAAGACTCTACATATGGTTCGTCAGAAGACTTTTGTAGATTATTGGCCTCTTCTAATGCCTTGTTAAAAACAACATTTCGGGTATTTTCAGCTAGTCCCTTTAATATGTCTCGAATAGAGATTTGGAGGATTACATTGATCCCTCCTTTAAGATCTAAACCTTTATTTAATTCTTTTTCTTTAGCATCGTTATAGGTTGTAAAGCCATAAATACTGTTGTTACCAATAGAATCTAGATAGGACAAAACCTCCTGATCTCTAGCCTCGAGATAATTAGGTTGATCCTCTGATATCATCTGAGCAGCATAATTTTCTGCTTCAGATTCTACATTACTGGCAATAAATGTAAAAGAGAGTTGGTATATACTTACAAGGGCAAATAAGATTCCAAAAACTCTTATTAATGAATTATTTTGCATTTTAATATAATTTAAGCTCAATTAAGGCGAGCAAATATAGGATTAAAGCTATGAATTGACAACTCTAAATTAGAATATTGAGTACTGTCTTTGAATTCAAACTATAGAACATCTTTTAGAGCAGCATTCATAGCACGAACTTTGTCAGCGCTTTCGCTCATTTGCTGTTTCTCTTTTTCATTTAATTTAACATCCACGATAGACTCAACTCCATTGGCACCAATAATGCAAGGAACTCCAATACAAATATCCTTTAACCCATATTCTCCATCAAGCATAACAGAACAAGGAATCATTCGCTTTTGATCTCCCAATATACTATCTACTAAATAGGCTACAGAAGCCCCAGGTGCATACCAAGCTGAAGTTCCTAAAAGTTTTGTCAAAGTAGCTCCTCCTACCATAGTGTCGGCAGCTACTTTTTCAAGTGCTGATTCGTCTAAGTATTGAGATACAGGTGCACCGTTATAACTAGCAAGACGAGTTAATGGTATCATCGTTGTATCCCCATGACCGCCAATCACCATTCCTTGGATATCGTTTGCAGGTTTATCTAGGGCTTTGGATAAATACGTTTTAAAACGTGAACTGTCTAGTGCTCCTCCCATTCCTATAATTCTATTTTTAGGTAATCCTGTAGCTTGTAAAGCAAGATAAGTCATGGTATCCATTGGATTAGAAACAACAACAATTATAGCTTCAGGAGAATACTTCAATATACTAGAAGAAACATCTTGAACAATTCCAGCGTTAATACCAATCAGCTCTTCACGAGTCATTCCTGGTTTTCTAGGAATTCCTGAAGTTATAACAACTACATCACTCCCTGCCGTAGCAGAATAATCATTGGTCACCCCAGTAATACTTGTATTAAATCCTAGGGTAGTTGCTGTTTGAGAGAGGTCAAGGGCCTTTCCTTCTGCAAATCCTTCTTTAATATCTAATAATACAACCTTACTTGCTATTCTCTTTTGAGCGATATATTCTGCACATGAAGCGCCTACATTCCCAGCTCCAACTATGGTTACTTTCATTGAATTATTTTTAAGTTTTAATTTAAGTTTCTGTTTTATAGATTGTGAATCTACCCTAATTCAGAAGATTCTATTTCAATTGCATTACACATCAATATTTGCATAGATGGCATTTTTTTCAATAAATTCTCTACGTGGTGGAACTTCATCACCCATCAACATAGAGAAAATACGATCAGCTTCCCCCCCATTATCTATAGTGACTCTTCGCAAAGTTCGTTCTTCGGGATTCATTGTGGTATCCCAAAGCTGTTCTGCATTCATTTCACCTAGTCCTTTATAGCGTTGAACTGAAGATCCTGAACCGTATTCTTGCATTAAAAGGTCACGCTGATCATCATCCCAAGCATAGTTCTTTTTCTGTCCTTTTTTAACCAAATACAAAGGAGGGGTAGCAATATAAATATACCCCGCTTCAATAAGTTCTTTCATATATCGAAAGAAAAAGGTTAAGATTAGGGTTGATATATGGCTCCCATCTACATCCGCATCACACATTATTACTATTTTGTGATAACGTAACTTATCTAAGTTTAATGCTTTACTATCTTCCTCGGTTCCAATGGTTACACCCAATGCGGTATAAATATTTCGAATTTCTTCATTTTCAAAAACCTTGTGTTGCATGGCTTTTTCAACATTGAGAATTTTACCTCGAAGTGGCAAAATCGCTTGAAAATTTCGATCACGACCTTGTTTTGCAGTACCTCCTGCAGAATCTCCCTCTACAAGAAATACTTCACATAGTTTTGGATCTTGTTCAGAACAATCTGAGAGTTTTCCGGGAAGACCTCCTCCACTCATTACTGTTTTTCGCTGAACCATTTCACGCGCTTTCTTTGCGGCATGACGTGCTTGTGCAGCTAAAATCACCTTTTGAACGATAGTTTTAGCGTCATTTGGATTTTCCTCCAAATAATTTTCAAGCATCTCTGAGACGCCTTGAGATACAGCGGCAGTAACATCCCTGTTGCCCAATTTTGTTTTAGTTTGCCCCTCAAATTGAGGTTCAGCTACTTTAACTGAGATGATTGCTGTGAGTCCTTCTCTAAAATCATCTCCAGCTATTTCAAACTTGAGTTTATCCAACAAGCCTGAACTATCTGCATATTTCTTTAAGGTGGTAGTTAATCCTCTTCTAAAACCAGAAAGGTGTGTTCCTCCTTCATGGGTGTTGATATTGTTAACATATGAGTGAAGATTTTCTGAAAATGAAGTGTTGTAGATCATGGCGACCTCAACCGGAATTCCATTTTTTTCTCCCTCCATAGAGATAACATCTCCGATGATAGCTTCACGAGTTTCGTCTAAAAATCGAATAAATTCTTTTAATCCTTCTTCTGACAAAAAGGTGTCAGAAATAAATTCCCCATTATCATCTTTACGACGACGATCTTCAATTGATATTTTAATTCCCTTGTTCAAATAAGCTAATTCGCGCATTCGAAGCGAGAGGGTATCGTAGTTATACTCTAATGTTTGAGTAAAAATTTGTGGATCAGGCTTAAATGTAACAACTGTACCTTTATCATCTGCTGAACCAATTTCTTTTACAGGAGACAATGCTTTTCCTCTTTCATATTCTTGCTCCCATATTTTTCCATCACGAAAAACGGTAGCTTTAAGACTTTCAGAGAGTGCATTTACACAAGAAACTCCAACCCCGTGTAATCCTCCAGAAACTTTATACGAATCCTTATCAAATTTTCCTCCTGCACCGATTTTGGTCATTACTACCTCCAAAGCAGAAACACCCTCTTTTTTATGCATGTCAACGGGAATACCTCTTCCGTTATCTTTAGTTGTAATAGAATTATCTTCGTTTATGATCACGGAGATTTTATCACAATGACCTGCCAATGCTTCATCAATGGAATTATCTACTACCTCGTAAACTAAATGATGTAATCCCCTTGTTCCTACATCACCAATGTACATGGAGGGTCTCATGCGGACATGCTCCATTCCCTCAAGGGCCTGAATACTGTCTGCTGAATAATTTTTGTTTTGATTTTCGTCGCTCATAAGTATATAATTTGCGCCTGCTTTACGCTGACTAACAAATATAATTATTAGGGGGGTCAAATCCCCCCTAAAGCCTTATCAATAATGCTAAGTTATCAACAAAAAGTGTGAAAAAAAGAAAGGAATATTATCCGGAATTTTGTCTTTAAAATTCCTATTTATCATAACCCTTTTCATGAACTTTGGCTACAGCACGACCGCTGGGATCATTTTGATTTTGAAATGCAGCATCCCAAGCTAAAGCAACCGGTGTGCTACAAGCTACGGATGGTACCGAAGGAACACTTAATGCTGCCGCTTCACTCGGAAAATGAGATTCAAAAATAGTACGGTAGTAAAATTCTTCTTTGTTCTGAGGTGTTTGGACTGGAAAACGGAAATGTGCATTGGCAATTTGCTCGTCAGAAACTTCTGAAGCAACCAATTCTTTAAGCGTATCAATCCAGCTATATCCTACACCATCAGAAAACTGTTCTTTTTGCCTCCACGCAACACTTGGCGGGAGATACGATTCAAATGCTTTACGTAAAACCCATTTCTCCATTCGCTCCTCTGTAATCATTTTATCCTTAGGATTCAATCGCATCGCTACCTCGATAAATTCTTTATCTAGGAAAGGTACACGCCCTTCTATACCCCATGCTGCCAAAGATTTGTTAGCACGAAGACAATCGTACTGGTGTAATTTTTCTAGTTTTCGAACTGTTTCTTCATGAAATTCTCTCTCATTCGGAGCTTTGTGAAAATAAAGATACCCTCCAAAAAGTTCATCCGCACCCTCTCCTGAAAGAACCATTTTTATCCCAAGAGCCTTTATCGCTCTGGCCATCAAATACATTGGCGTAGAAGCTCTGATCGTAGTAATATCATAAGTTTCCAAATGATAAATCACTTCTTTGATCGCATCTAATCCTTCTTGGATTGTAAATTTAATTTCATGATGAACAGTACCGATATGCTTAGCAACTTCTTGAGCGGCTGCTAAGTCAGGAGATCCTTCAAGACCTACTGAAAAGGAATGCAATTGAGGCCACCAAGCATCTTGTTCATCATTTGACTCAACACGATGCGCAGCAAACTTTTTTGCCAAAGCTGACGTGATTGAAGAATCTAAACCACCTGATAGCAAAACCCCATAAGGCACATCACTCATCAATTGTCGGTGAACTGCATCAGACAAGGCATCATGAAGTTGTTCGATAGAAGTAGGATTGTCTTTTACGTTTTCAAAATCCTTCCAATCGGGTTTATACCATGCTGTAGGCTCAGAATCTTTGCTATGAAAATAGTGTCCGGGAGGAAAGAGTTCAATTTTGGTACAAACTCCCTCTAAAGCTTTCAATTCAGAAGCAACATAAAAAGTTCCGTCACCATCCCATCCCATGTAGAGCGGGATGATTCCCATATGGTCTCGAGCTATAAAATATTCGTCTTTGGCTTCATCAAAAATTGCAAAGGCAAAAATTCCATTTAATTTCTCTACGAAAGAACTGCCTTCATTTTCATACATGGCTAAAATGACTTCACAATCAGATTGAGTTTTGAATCCATATTTTGATTCATATGGCTCTCTGAGTTCACGATGATTATAAATCTCGCCGTTAGCAGCTAAAATTAGATTTCCTGAAGGACTAATCAAAGGTTGCTTCCCAGAAGTTGGATCAACAATCGCAAGGCGTTCATGGACTAAAATCGCTTTTTCAGAACTATAAATCCCACTCCAATCTGGACCGCGATGACGAAGATTTTTAGACATTTCAAGTAATTGAGGTCGGATTTCTTCAGAGTTTTGCTTTAAATCAAAAGCACAGACAATACCACACATAATTTTTTTTTAGCAAAAATAAGGAATTAGTATACATTATATATACAAATACTCTTTTTGGTATAAATTATAAATGATGAATGCAAAAATTGATTAGATTTTTAATCTAACGATAAAAGTTTTGGTATAAAGATGAAAAAATTAAAGTCTTTACTTAATTAATTCGATTACTGTAAACAATTTTACCATCAATGAGAGTAGCCACTACTCTTGTTTTAAGAATTCGTTTATCACTAACCTTGGTTAAGTCTCTGTCTAAAATTACAAAATCAGCCATTTTCCCCACCTCAATAGAGCCTTTTTCCTTTTCTTCAAAATTTGCATAAGCACCCCAAATGGTCATTCCACTCAATGCCTCAGAACGGGAAAGTTTATTTTGTGGAAGATAACCGCCTTCTGGAAATTCGTCACTATCCGTTCTTGCAACAGCGGAATGAAAAGTTTTAAAAGGACTTACATCTTCTACAGGAAAATCTGTACCCAAGGCAATTCTTCCTGAACGCTCAAGCAAAGCTTTATTGGCATACGCACCTAGCAGTCTCTCCTTACCTAATCTATTTTCTGCCCAGTACATGTCGCTTGTAGCGTGAGTAGGCTGAACCGAAGGAAGTATTTTACGGTTAAAAAAAGCTATATCTGCTGTGTCAATGATTTGGGCATGTTCTACCCTCCATCTAGGATCATCAGAAAACACTAATGCTTTTTGATATGCCTGAAGAACAACTTTGTTAGCAGCGTCTCCAATAGCATGTGTATTCATTTGAAAAGGTGATGCTGCTAATTTATATGCCAAAGACTCTAAGGAATCCTTTGGTGTAATAAAGGCACCGAAATGATTTTTTAAATCACTGTAACTTTCTTTGAGAGCAGCACCTCTGGAACCAAGTGCACCATCTGCATATACCTTAAAAGAACGGACATTTAATTTATCTGTTTTGTAAGGACCTGCTTTCAAGTAATAGTCTATATTTTCGGGTGTATTGGATATCATGGCATAAACTCGCATATTCAACACTCCTTTTTTCTGCAAGCTGTCAATGATAAAAATATCGTCTTTATCCAAACCTGCGACTGAAATAGTAGTCAATCCGTTCGCAAATAAAATTTCTTCGGCATCTACAAACGCTTTTACTTTTTCTTCGGTAGAAGGTTTAGGTAAAATGTTCGTCACTAATTTCATTGGTGCATCTATAAGAACACCGGTCAATTTCCCATTTGATTTAACAATCTCTCCTCCTTCTACAAAAGTTTCTTCGTTTATACCAGCTAGATCAAGAGCTTTTTGATTCACCAGTAGAGCATGCCCATCTATACGTCTTAAGGCTACAGGAATATTAGGGAAAAGCACATCCAATTGTTCCTTGGTAGGTAATTTTTTAATTTCCCAGTCGTTTTGATCCCATCCCCTACCGATTAAAGCCGTTAGGTCTTTGTTTTGTTCAAATCTGGTAACACGTTCCAATACCTCTTCAAAACTTTTTGATCCAACCAAATCAACCTGCTGTAAGCTCAGTCCTAAATTTAAAAAATGACAATGTGAATCAATAAACCCGGGGTAAACAGGTAGATTCTGTAAATCCAATACCTTTTTAGCACTATATTGTTCTAACAGTTCTTCTCCACCAATATCTAGAAACTTTCCATTGTTCACAACGAAAGCAGTTGCTTTGGCATTTTTCTGACTAAGAGTATAGACATTTGCATTGTGAACTATAAGATCTACCTTGCTTTGACAAGAGGTCAATAAAAACCCAAGGATTAATGCTATGGTATATAAAGATCTTTTATTTTTCATATTATATTAAATAACTGATTTAGGTCATTAAAAATAAGTTTTGCAAATGTAGTAAAAATCAATGGTTAGGATTCAAATATTATTTTAAGAATTTTGTTCTGTATTCTCAATATTGAAAATCAAACTTATATGTTATTCCTCCCAAAAGCATAAACTGTGGTTCTTGATAAAAAGCCCATTGTCCGTGAAATTCGCTATTTGAAAATCTTCCTTTTATAAAAGCATCGAACTGTTTGTTTAGTTTAACCGTTAAGTGCGCTGAAGAGCGATAAAAAATCGGAAGTTTAATCTCTTGAGAATAACTACTCTCAGTTGCATTATCTAATAGAATAATGTGCTCTAAAGCAGAACGATCTCCATAAACTTCTCCGTTAAATGAGAGGGTGATAAAATCTTTAAAACGAAATTGACTATCCCAATTCATTTGTAAAGAAGGTACATTCAGCAAACTTTGATTGTTTTCATTTTCGTAATGTCGATAGACGGTTTCAAAATGAACAAAATTATTCTTTGCAAGATCGATTCTAATTTGTGCTTTTACACCATAATACGTTACATCTGCATATTGATTATGGAAAGAATTAGACAGCCTATAAGCAGAAGTATCTCCAAGAATATCCATAGGCAAGCGTTTGTAAAACTGAAAGTTTTCAATTTGATCAAACAACACTCCAAAATCAAAATTTAAAACTGATGAGAGACTTGATCGGATCCCTAAGGCTGCATTGTATTTGTTAAATTGAGGTTTTAAATCAGTTATCGGAGCTAAATAGGGATTACTTAAAGTTCCTGAACGGTAATTGTTTAAAGAAACGCCTCCTCTGGATATTAAATAAGGTGCGATAGTATTTCCTTCTTTTTGATAAAAGACCTCTATTTCTGGATAATAATTGAGATTAGAATTTAAACTTTCGGAACCTTCCAAATAACTTACACCTGCTCCTAATTTAAGCTTTAGATCATTTTCAGTATGCACCCATTGTGCGCCAAGTTTTCCGAGTCCTTGCGTGTATTCTTGAGAAGTCTCATCAAAGAAAATTTTATCAAAAACACTATGAAATCCTTGTAAATCAGTTATTGCTTGTAAAAAACCTGCGCCCAAAGGCATCCCTAATTTTACATTCACAGCCAATTGTTGTTCTGTGGTACTAAAATTATCAGAAGTGATATTGGCCTGAAAAGCCATGCTTTTTAAAATAGAATCAAACCAATTCCAATTTGTTCTAAATTTAAAATAGTTCCGTTTTATTGATGGGTCAATATTTTCAATTAAAAATTTATCCCAATCCCTATCATAGATTCCAAAATAATTATTGTTTTGAACATTAAATTGAATTTGACTATTCACATTGTAAGAATTGCTTCGTAAATTATGGTGTAAACCAAATTGATTAAAATTTTGATTACTATTCAAGAGCGAATTACCAACATCCCCACCGAAACCGTCTCTGTAAAAGTTTATTCCAAAACGTTGTGTACGGTCAAGTTCTATTACACTAGAAACATTAAAATACAATTGACTCATCGATCCGAAACCTCCACTAAAAAAAGTGTTATAAGGTGTAGAAGAGTTTCTTTTTCTAAGTTGAAGTGGAGTTGCTTTATTTGGCTCGAAGGTAGAAATTACTTCTACAGGTTTTATTTTGTAAACCAACACCTTCTTTGCTTCCTTTAAACTGTCAGGAACTACAGGGGCATCATTTATTTTAAAAGCATCTGCAAGACTTGGAGTGTATGATTTTACAACAGAAACCTCCTGCGTTTGTAGCCCCTCCTTTTCCTTAACTTGCGCCATCAAAAGCTGACCCACAAGAAAACACAAAATCAAACTAGAGAAATAGCTATTAATTTTCATTAGCTGAAGGATTAGTTGTTTCTGAATTATTCTTATAAATCTCTAAAAGTGATTTCGATTCTTCAATTTGCTCCGGGTAGCCATCAAAGTTTTTAATAATTGATTCTAATACGAAAACAGCTTGGAATGTATCCTCAAGTTCAAAATAATTTTTAGCCAATAACAAAAGTGCTTTCACATTCCATACACCTGTAGAGCCGCCCAATTGTGCAATCTTATCTATTAAGGAATTTGATTCTTCATATTTTTTATTCTTATATAATTTGAACGCTCTGAAGTAAATAGCTTCTGCTGCAGTAGAAGACAATGGAGCTGTTTCCAAAATTTTGTAGGTAGACTCAGCAGTCAAGGAGTCATTAAGAGCCAAAGAAGATTTCGCTTTTATAGTAAGTGCATCCCATTGAATACTTTGCTCGAGATTAGGAATATTTAACACCCGTTCAGTAAGCTTGAGGGTTTTTGGATAGTCGGGAACTAAATAATACGCTTGCATTAAATTAAATAACGCAAATCGCCTATTCTCAGAAAATGAAGCGATGGTATCAAGCTTTTCCATGTAAGGGATAGCCTGGACTATTTGCTCCTTATTTTTCAAAAGACTTATTAATCGAACTAAGGCTTTTTCACTGTAATTATTTACAGAACCTTGGGTTAAGTTCGAGTAAGCTGGAATAGCATTTTCATAATCTTGTTTCTCGTAAAGTATCTCTGCTAGATAATAAGTTGCGGCCAAATAAAAAGTTCCTTCTGGATAAGCTTCTAAATATTCTTTCATCAATTTTTCAGCGCTATTCAAATTCCCTTCTAAAAAACGATTTTCTGCAGAAGTAAAAGCTGTTTTTTCAAGTTCTATGTCTGTAAATGTTGTCAAGTTCTCCGAACGAACCCATTTACTGAAACTAGCTACAGTCCCTTGATCTATTGCAATCTCTCTCAATGTCCTTACAGCCTGCTGTGCCACTGCATAACGCTTATATTTTATAGCAACCTCCTCCAAAACCTCTCGTGCTTGGTTATATTTTTCTGTATTGTAAAGAATAAGACCTTTATTTAATGCTGCCTCTGCTAAATAGGGGCTATTCATAAAACCGTTAATCAAAGTGTTGTATGCTTGAATCGCATTTTGGGTATTTCCCTCTCTACTGTAGGCAGATGCCAATTCAAAAAGAGTGTCATCTAGAAGAGGATCCTTTGCATAATTTTCACTTAAATCCAATAGCGTCTCTATCTTTTTTAGATTCCGATCAACAAAACCGTAACACATTGCTTTTTGAAAAATGGGGTAAGCTCCGTCTCTTTCATTAAATGCTATGGCAGTATTGTAATATTCCATAGCAGGCCAATACTTTTTTAATGCAAAAGAACAATCTCCCATGCGAAGAAAAGTGTCTCGTTGATAAGACACCTCATATGAACTGTTTTGTACATTAAAACGAAGGAATGATTCCAGTGCTGAAGTGTACTCGGTTAATTTAAAATAAACGTATCCTATATCGTAATCAACTCTTTTATATTGTTCCACTGACTTAAATTCAGGATGTTTTTGAAACTTCTTATAATACTCTAGTGCATTATCAAATTGATTTCTTTCATATTCCGAGCGTCCAAGCCAATAGAGAGCATAGGCTTGTAAAATATTGTTTTCATTTATTTTCAAAACACGTTCAAACAAATCACTAGCTTGCCTGTATTTACCATTATCAAATTCCTTGATCGCTTGAAGTGTAAGAACACGCTCTAATCTTTCATTATTTTTATACCCATTTTTTCCTTCAAGGATTTCGATAGCTGCTTTATAATTTCCGTCTTTGGTGTACGAATTAACTAAAAGCTCCCCAACTAATTTTGCTTGACTATGTTTTGGATAAGTTTCTAAAAAATCAACCAAAACCTGAGGAGGATTTTGATATGGATTTCCAATTTCATAACTCAATTTGGCATAATTAAAATAAGCATCTTCTTTGACTTCTAAATCAAAATTCATCTCAGATGCACTTTTGAAAGCATTTTGAGCTGCAGCTTTTTGATTGATTCTCAGATAACAGTCAGCGAGAAAGTAATAGGCGTTTTGAGCCAAAGCATTTTTGGAACTTTTTATTTTATTAAACTGTTCAACTGATTTTTCATAAGCTCCTGTTTCGTAGTAAGCAAAGCCCAATTGATAATAATCTGTATTTTCCCAACCTCCTTTTTTGCCTTTATACGCCTCTAGAAAAGGAACTGCCTCTTCATATTGAGTCAAGTTAAAATAGCTTTCCCCAATAATTTTAGAAATTTCAGAAATATCTTCAGGAGTGTTGGCCTCTTTCAAGACTTCTTTTCCAAGGAGAATCGCTTTTTCAAAACGACCAATACGGAAATTCATGTCTGCTTGAAAATAATTTAAATTTTTCTTTTGAGAAGGGTCGGATATGTTGCTAAACTCTGAAGCAGCTGTATCAAAATCTTCCAACTGATAAGCTATATGACCCAAATAATAATGTGCATCAGACTCATAGTCCTTGATGTTTTTTACTTTTTCTAAAAAAGGTTTAGCTTGCTTGTAACGTTTGGCTGAAAACAAAGAATATCCTTTGTTAAAATTATATAACGGTAATTCTAATTTAGGAATTTGATTTTCAGAAACCCTTAAAAACCATTTCAACGCATATCGATACTTTTCATTATTGAAATAATAATTTGCCACATCAAAATCAACGGTTGCTGATTCTCTGAAGTTTGGATATTCGCTTTTAAATTGAAGTAGCATTTTTTCAGCAGCAGAATAATTTAGTCTAAGCGCATTGGAAAGCAAATTAAATTGATTTTCCTGTTCCTTATAAAATCCGCTGTATTGATCATCTGCAAAAACACTTGCCTGCCAGGATGCTGGATAATACTCCAACCCGAAGAAACGAAATGCGAGTTCTGATGATCCCTGAGAATGATAAAGCTGGCCTGATACCATCATGGGTAATAAAATACCCAGCATACATTGCATCAGTTTCGTTTTTGAGGAAAAAATCATTGGATTAAAGGTACTTCTTTCGTCATGTTTTAATAACGATAAAGTTTAGCTAAACGTATAAATTTATCAACAAATTATTAAGGTATTCTCCAAAAAACATACCTTTAACTCAAATCAAATTTAACATGCAAAACAATGTGGTTTATCTTCAAAATGCAAGTATAACCAATGAGAATAAAGTTGTGTTATCCAATGTCAATTTTGAAGTCGCTTCAGGAGATTTTGTCTTTTTAATTGGAAAAACGGGTGCCGGAAAAAGTAGCCTCCTTAAAGTGCTTTATGGAGACCTCTCCCTTAATAATGGCACAGGCAGTATTGTTGGCTATGCTCTAGAAAAGTTAGAGGAACGAGAGATCCCTTCACTTAGAAGAAAATTGGGTGTTGTTTTTCAGGATTTTAAACTACTTCCAGACAGGACAGTATTTGAAAACCTCGCTTTTGTTCTTAGAGCTACAGGTTGGAAGGATAAAGTAAAAATTAAAAACAGAGTTAATGAGGTCCTCCAAATGGTAAATGTAGCTTCAGACCTGAATAAGTTCCCTTTTGAGCTTTCTGGCGGAGAACAACAGCGAATCGCTATTGCACGATCTTTGCTGAATCATCCCGAACTTATAATCGCAGATGAACCCACTGGAAATCTTGATCCTGAAACAAGCCAAGAGATTATGCTTCTTTTTAAAGAATTACACAAAGGGGGGATCAGCATCATTATGGCTACGCATGACTACAACATGATTTTAAAATTTCCTGGTAAAATTTTTCAGTGCAGCGAAGGCAGACTTCAAGAAGTGATTGCTAAAAAATAGACTTAAGACTTCTGACGTTTTCTTTCATTTTCGTCTAAGAAAACCTTTCTTAATCGAAGTGAATTAGGCGTAACCTCTACATATTCATCCTTTTGAATATATTCAAGAGCTTCTTCTAAAGAAAATTTAATCGGTGGTGCCAATTTTACTTTATCATCAGTACCAGATGCTCGGACATTCGATAATTTTTTCGTTTTGGTTATATTAACGACTAAATCGTCTTGTCTTGAATTTTCACCAATAACTTGTCCTGTATAAATTTCTTCATTAGGAGCAACAAAAAACTTTCCTCTCTCTTGGAGTTTATCGAGTGAATAAGGAATTGCTGAACCTTTTTCCATGGAAATCATTGAACCATTAATTCGGCCAGCAATTTCACCTCTGTGTGCACTGTATTCTTTAAAACGATGATTCATAATTGCTTCTCCTGCAGTAGCCGTAAGCAACTGATTTCGTAATCCTATAATCCCTCTAGAAGGAATACTAAATTCACAAACCATTCTTGTCCCTTTGGGATTCATACTGAGCATTTCTCCCTTTCGTTGGGTAACCATCTCGATAGCTCTACCAGAAACTTCTTCTGGAAGATCAATGGTCAACTCTTCAATAGGTTCCATTTTTTTACCATCAATTTCTTTTATGATAACCTGTGGTTGTCCAATCTGCAATTCATACCCTTCTCGACGCATTGTTTCAATTAAAACAGAAAGATGGAGAACTCCTCTTCCGTAAACAATAAACTTATCAGCACTGTCGGTCTTTTCAAGACGCATTGCAAGATTTTTTTCTAACTCGAGCTCTAAGCGTTCTCTGATGTGACGAGAAGTTACAAACTTGCCTTCTTTCCCATAGAAAGGAGAATCATTTATTGTAAACAACATACTCATAGTAGGCTCATCTATAGCAATAGTAGGCAGAGCTTCTGGAGCATCAAAATCCGCAACGGTATCCCCAATTTCAAATCCATCTAAACCAATTACTGCACACAGATCACCTGCATCCACACGTTCTACTTTTTTTCGTCCTAAACCATCAAACAAGTGAAGTTCTTTTATTTTGGAAACTATTTTTGATCCATCTCTTTTTATAAGATTTACTTTCATTGAAGCTTCCAAATGGCCACGCTGCAATCTCCCGATGGCAATTCTCCCTGTAAAAGAAGAAAAGTCTAATGAGGTAATCAACATCTGCGTATTTCCTTCTTTGATTTCAGGACTTGGAACGTATTCAAGAACCATATCCAAAAGAGGCTCAATAGAATCTGAAGGATTTTTCCAGTCTTCAGACATCCAATTATTCTTTGCAGATCCGTAAACAGCAGGAAAATCCAGTTGCCATTCTTCCGCACCCAATTCGAACATCAAATCAAATACTGACTCATGCACCTCTTCTGGGGTACAGTTTTCTTTATCAACTTTATTGATAACTACTATAGGTTTCAGTTTTAAATCCAATGCCTTCTTTAAAACAAATCGTGTTTGTGGCATCGGTCCTTCAAAAGCGTCAACTAAAAGTAAAACACCATCAGCCATATTAAGGACACGCTCTACTTCACCTCCAAAATCAGCGTGACCAGGGGTGTCGATGATGTTAATTTTTACATCTTTATAAATCACTGAAACGTTTTTAGAAAGAATCGTAATTCCTCGTTCCCGCTCCAAATCGTTATTATCTAGAATTAAATCTCCAGTACTCTCATTGGATCTGAAAAGATTACAATGATGCAAAATTTTATCTACTAGAGTTGTTTTCCCATGATCAACGTGGGCAATGATGGCAATATTTTTGATGGATTTCATAGCTTTGTTTAAGCGATGCAAATATATTATTTATTATGAGGTATGAACACATTTATTTGCGATACTATTTCGAGGTGAAAAAAACCCCAAAATTTTCGTAATTCTAAAAACTTTTATACACCCAAATTATAAGTAATACCTAACAAGGTTCTTATTAAAAAGCTTTGTGTTGATGTCAGAAATATAAGATGAATAATATAAAGTACCTTTCTAAATCATCTTTGGCGCAATAATTGTAAATTTGCACCCTAAGTTCATTGAAACTCATGGGGTCGACTGGTTTTGACAGCAGGACGCATGAAAATGTAAGCAAGTCGAGCGCTGAATTATAGCTCGTAAATCTCATTTTTCACATTTTTAAATGGCGAAAATAACTACGCTCTAGCTGCATAATTAACAGAATTATAGTACGTTAATGCCAAGTTCCGGCAAGGCCGGAAAGCTGGATGTCTCTGGATAGCCCTTGTTGACGGCGATCTATATTGAGGCACCATAAATGTCAACATCGAAACACGAGGGCATCGTTTGTGTTTTTCAATAAAGATGCTAAGGTGTATATAGACTGTTTTCGGTCAGTATACACTCTAAAATTAATCGAAAACTAAACTTGTAGAAAGCTTTTTGATCGCTTGTTTGGACGCGGGTTCGAATCCCGC
>JAFMMH010000102.1 GCA_017851655.1 Flavobacteriaceae bacterium | reverse complement strand
GCGTTGGGTTTCGTAAGTCGGTTTATTCTCTTCCTTATTTTTCCAATCGGTTTTTGGTTTTTTGTCAGGGGTCTCATTAGTGAATGATGGGGTGTCTTCATATGCTCTGAAATCGGTATAATTTCCTGGAAAATCTTCAATTTTACCTTCTCCACGAAACACAAAAAGGTGGTCCACAATTTTATCCATAAAGTAACGGTCGTGGGAGACTACAAGGAGGCATCCTGGAAAATCCAAAAGAAAACTCTCCAGTACATTCAGGGTCACGATATCCAAATCGTTGGTTGGTTCATCTAGAATTAGAAAATTGGGATTTTGTATTAGAATGGTACACAAATACAAGCGTTTGCGTTCGCCACCACTGAGTTTTTCTACAAAGTCGTATTGTTTTTTCCGATCAAACAGAAATCGTTCGAGCAGTTGTTGTGCTGATATTTTTTTTCCTTTTTTAAGGGGGATAAACTCCCCAAATTCTTGAATAACTTCAATTACTTTTTGACCTGGTTTTACGTCAATTCCATCTTGGGTATAATAGCCAAACTTTAGGGTATCTCCTCGAATAATTTTACCTGAATCTGGCTGAAGTGTATCGGTTAGCATTTTGAGGAAGGTTGACTTTCCTGTTCCATTATTACCGATGATACCGATGCGATCGTTGCGCTGAAAATTATAGTCGAACCCGTCTAGAATTAATTTTGTATCAAATGCTTTAGAGACCCTGTGCATTTCGATCATTTTAGAACCCAAACGCTCCATGTTGATTTCCAATTGTACTTCGTGTTCGTTTCTGCGCTGTAAGGCTTTTTCTTTGAGGGTTTTAAAATCGTCTATTCGTGATTTGGACTTGGTTGTTCTTGCTTTAGGCTGCCTGCGCATCCACTCCAGTTCTTTAGTAAAATGACGTTTGGTTTTGTGAGCCTCTGTTTCTTGTTGTTCGAGACGTGCGGCACGTTTTTCCAAATAATAGGAATAACTTCCTTTGTAGGTATAAAGGTTTCCTTCATCTAATTCGATGATTTCATTACATACTCTTTCCAGAAAATACCGATCGTGGGTAACCATCAGTAGGGTCATTTTTTCTTTAATAAAGTAGGCTTCTAACCATTCAATCATTTCCAAATCCAAGTGGTTAGTTGGCTCGTCTAGGATTAGAAGATCTGGTTTTTCTAGTAATGCACTGCATAGAGCCAAGCGTTTTTTTTGCCCTCCAGATAAGGATCCTGCTTTAAGCTTTAGGTCATCCAGTTTTAATTTACTTAGCAGTTGTTTGTACTCGGTTTCAAAATCCCATGCTCCGTGCTGCTCCATGGCTTCAAACGCCAGTTGATACTTCTCAGTATCTTCAGGGTTTTTTAGTGCTTTTTCATATGCTGCAATTACCTCCAAAGTGTTATTTCCTGATGCAAGGATGATTTCTTCTACGGTTTTTTCTGGGTCTAACACCGGTTCTTGATGAAGATAGGATACTTGGGTTCCCTTTCTGAAATTGACCAAACCTGTATCAGGGCTTTCCTGCTGTGCTATGATTTTTAAGATGGTTGTTTTTCCACTTCCGTTTTTTGCAATCAGTGCTATTTTTTGACCTTTACTGATTCCAAAAGATAGGGGTTCAAAAATAATATTTTCCCCATAAGCTTTAGAAATTCCTTCTACTGAAAGTAGATTCATCCGTTTTAATTTTCTTTAAAAGTACGTATTCAAATTAAACTGATGGCTTGATTTTTTGTAGGAATAATCTTAAGAAAAATTACAAAAAGCTTAAGTCAATTTAAAAGCATACAATGATTCCTAGTCCTTGCTTACTTGGGGTCCATTTCACGTTTTTTTTTTGATTAGCTTTTCATTGGTTTAAATCTTTCACAGTCATACTGAATATCGATCATCAAGCTAGAATTCTCTATTTTTTTCATACAAATTCATAATCAGATTATAGCTAATTAAGTTCACACTAAAGCAAATGATTAATATTCATGAGTTGATTTTATTGAACCGTAAAAAATCAACTCTAGGTAATTTTTGAGAAATAATTTTTTTCTTAATTAAAGTTTATTTATTTTAATTAGACCAAATCTTATCAAAAAATGTTACGAAACTTATGTAGTATAATTTGCATCTTTTTCTATGGAAGTCTATTTGCTCAAATGGCTGTTCATAGTGATGTTTATTTGGGCTCTGAATACGAACGAAACGCATATTGGACCAACTTCAGAAGAGTTTATTGTAACGTTTGGTGTAGGGAATGGAGCCGACACCTCCCACTTGGGAGCAATAGATGTTTCTGGAGTAGCTCTTAAAGGAGTTCAGGCACTCATTGAAAAAGTGGAGACCCTAAAAGAAAAAGTTGAAGGTTTAAAAATAGAGAATTCAAACTACCAAAATAAGTTGCAAAAACAAGAGTTGTAACTACAGCAATTGATGACTCGATTGGAGGCCTTAGAAAATCAGTAGTTTTTTTTAAGGCGCACCTCTAGAAGATGTGCGCCTGCTATTTTCACAATTTCCGATACACTTCTTCAAAAGGAATTCGGAAGCGTTTGCCATAGACACCCTCAGGCTTTCGGATACCACATCCGATGACCATACTAATCTGCGCACCAGAGGGGAGGTTTAAAAGTTTTTTTAGTCGCTTGGAATCAAAGCCCTCCATAGGACAGGTGTCGTAACCTTGGGCAGCCATACTCATCATAAAGTTTTGAGCAGCTAAAGCTACACTTTTATGCCCCACAACTCGAAGATCTCCTGCGGTTACTTCTCTGTAAGTAACTTTTCGCATGCCATCTAAACTTGCTTTAATTTTGTGAAGCAGTCCTAAAAAATATGAAGTACCGCTGTACAATTGCGGAATAATCTTTTGATAATAGGTCAGGGCACCTTTAATTTTGGCTTCGTCTTCTGCGGTTTTAACATTGGAACGAATGAATTCAATGTTGGATTGGATGCGTTCTCGCCAAAGATCAAGTCGTACTACAGGGATCACCAATTCTTGCGCGGTCTTTGCTGCAGGTTGGTTGTAACATGTTTTTGCTATTTGTTTTAGGAGTTCAGGATTGCTGATATGATAAAACTCCCAAAGTTGTAAATTACTGCTAGTCGGGGCTAAAGTAGCTTGTTCAATAGCGGATTTAACTTTTTGAGTATCGATAGATTGTTCAGGGTCATAGACACGAACGGAGCGGCGATGCGCAACGGCTTCACTTACTGTTTTTTCTTTCATAGTTTTTAAATTTTTTTGAGAATCCACTTAAGTAAAGAAAGTGATTTTGGATAAGGAGCATAACGCTGAGGTAAGTCAAACCAAAAGGAACGACGAACTACTGGTTTTGCATGGGTAAATAATTCAAAACTAAACTGCCCATGATAGGCACCCATTCCACTCTGTCCTATACCACCAAAGGGTAAATTGGGATTTGTAAAATGGATGATGGAATCGTTTACAACTGCGCCGCCAAAAGAATAGCGAATCAATAAATTTTGAATGAATTTCTTATTCTTACTGAACACATAAAACGCCAGAGGGTTTTTAAGTTCAGAAAGAATTATTTCGAGATCTTCTTCTGTTTCATAAGAGAGTATAGGCAGTATAGGGCCGAAAATTTCTTCTTGAAAAAGAGGGCTATTTTTGGGCGGATCTGAAACGATTGTCGGACCAAAAAAGAGCGATTTTTTGTCTTGTTGACCTCCGTAAACGATTTGCTGGTCTTTTAAATCAGCAACGAGTTTGTCAAAATGTTTGTTGTGAATAATCCGACCGTAATCTTTGGATTGAGAACTATCTTTGCCATATGCGTTTTCAATTTCTTGACTCAATGCCTCAATGAGTGGTTGTTGAAATGTTTTTTTCACCAAAACATAGTCTGGTGCAATACAGGTCTGACCACAATTTAAAAATTTACCAAAGACAATCCGACGTGCTGTTTTATGGAGCGAGGTAGAACCATCTACAATACATGGACTTTTCCCGCCCAATTCAAGTGTTACGGGTGTGAGATGTTCTGCAGCAGCTTTGGCGACAATCTTTCCCACAGAAGTACTTCCGGTAAAAAAAATATAATTCCAATGGAGTTTGAGTAAGGCTTGAGCTACATTAGCATCGCCTTGAATTACTTTTACCCAGTTCTCAGAAAATATACGGCCCAAAA
>JAFMMH010000001.1 GCA_017851655.1 Flavobacteriaceae bacterium | reverse complement strand
CAGGACCCTCTCCTTAAAAGGGAGATGCTCTACCAACTGAGCTACCGAATCTTTTTAAGGGTGCAAATATAATTATCAAATATGTATTTATCCCCTTGATTTAATATAAATTTACACTCCATGAACAAAATAATGAAATCAAATAAAATTATCCTTTTGGGATACATGGGTAGCGGTAAAAGCGCAGTAGGAACTAAGCTAGCAAAACAGTTGGGAATTTCTTTTGTTGACTTGGATGATTATATTGAGAATCGGGAGCATAATTTTGTCTCAAAAATTTTTGATACTAAGGGCGAATTATATTTTAGAGCGCTTGAACGAAAATGTTTGGAAGAGCTTTTGATTACCAATGATCCTTTAGTTATTTCTCTTGGTGGAGGGACGCCATGCTACTATGATACTATGGATTTTATAAATCTTAAGCAAGAAGTCCAATCTATTTATTTAAAGACAGGCATCAATGAATTAACCAATCGCTTATTTGAACAGCGAAAAATGAGACCAATGATTGCTCACTTGGGAGATGCCAATCAAATGAAAGAATTTATTGGGAAGCATTTATTTGAGAGAGCTGCCTTTTATCAAAAGGCGAAAAATCAAATTATAACTGATGATAAAACTATAGAAACTGTAGTTACTGAAATTTTATCTGTTTTAGTTTAAATAAATTCCACTATCAGCACCTTCCAGTTCTACTCTAACATGTTCATTTGAAGAAGTTGAGAGTGAAATACCTTTAAAATCTGCTTTAATTGGAAATTTTTTGTGATTTCTATTCACCATTACTGCAGTTTTAATTTGTTTTACTGGAACTTTAAGAAAATAGTTTACGGCATAAATTAGTGTACTACCGGTATTCAATACATCATCTACGATAACTATGGATTTATTTTCAACAGATTCAATTGGAATACTGCAGTGAATTTCATCTCTAGGTTTTTCTTTATTTACTTCTAATTCAGCATATACAATTTTCAGGGAGCTGCACTGTTCTAGCTCTTTACCCAATAGCTTTGCCAAGGTATTTCCTCTAGTCGCAATACCTATGATAACCAATACATCTTCATCTATGTTGTTTTCATAAATTTGATATGCAATTCTACGAATGCTTGATTTGATTTCTGCTTTGGTTCTAATTTTGTCTCCTTGTACCTTCATGAATTTACTTTTTAAAGTTCTCTTTCTTCTGGAATATCTGTATTGAGATCGTCAATTTCTCTTCGTTCTTTTTTTGTAGGTCTTCCACTACCATGATCTCGTTTTGCATGAGCTGTAAGTTGTTGTAATTGTGTTCGTTCAAGATCTTCTATATCTATTTTTTCCACACAATAAAGCCCTACAATCTTTGCGCTAACTCTGCTTTTAGGTATTGAAATCACGTCTAATTGACGCCATATTTGCTCTTTACGCACTTTGATTTGATCCGTTGGCATGACCTCCCTTGAGGGTTTAACAGTTTGCTCATTAAGAACGACATGTCCTTTTCTGCACGCCGTACTTGCCAGATTCCTTGACTTAAATAGACGAATACACCATAAGTATTGATCAATACGCATAGTTAAAACTTACATTAGTAATTCAACAAAAATAAAGGAAAATTGTATCTTGCACACCCAAAAATAATTGATCTTGAAAAATATTTTTATACCCTTACTTACTGTAGTTGTTTTAATGTCCGCTTGTAAAAAGGAGGAGGAAGTAGTCCAACAGCGTGATGTTCAGGAACAAGCTATTGAAGATAGTCAGACTATTGAAGCTTTTTTGGAATCTCATTATTATAATTACGAAGATTTTCAGGATCCTGATTTCAAAGATGCAATTGTATTTGATACTTTGAGTGGAAATAATTCTACAAAAACACCATTAATTAATCAGGTGATTAAAAAAATTATCAGTGTAAAAACGTCTGACGGAAGCTTCGTTGATCACAACCTTTACTATTTAGTTGCTAGAGAAGGAGTAGGGGCGAGTCCCTCTTCTGTAGATTCTACTTATCTTTCATATGAAGGGCTTTTAACAAACAATTTTGTTTTTGACTCATCTACTTCACCAGTTTGGTTCGATCTAACTCAAGTCGTTAGAGGGTTTCGTGAGGCCATGCCTAATTTTAAAGCAGGAGAATATACTGTTAACGAAGACAATACCATTGCGTTTTCAGGTTATGGTCAAGGCGCATTCTTTATCCCTTCTGGATTGGGCTACTTCAGTAGTACAGCAGGATCAATACCGGCTTATTCTCCATTAATTTTTAAAGTAAATTTATTTGTGATTAATGAAACTGATCACGACGGAGATGGAATTCCTTCCTCACAGGAATATGACAATGATGGTGATGGTGTACAAGATGATACTGACGGTGATGGAATACCCGATTATTTAGACGCCAACTAGCTAGAGCAATGATCGTTAGGGGATTTCCTATCGTTTTAGGACGTCATTTACTTTTTGAACAATAGCGTTTTTGTCCAATCCATATTTTTCCATGAGCTGTGCAGGTGTTCCTGACTCTCCAAAAGTATCATGTGTAGCGACAAATTCCATTGGTGTTGGATGTTTACGCGCTAATAATCCCGCAATACTTTCACCCATACCACCGAGATAGTTGTGTTCCTCAGCAGTTACAATGCATCCCGTTTTCTTAACAGAATTAAGAATGATTTCTTCGTCTAAGGGTTTAATGGTGTGAATGTTAATAACTTCTGCACTCACGCCTTTGTCAGCTAAAACTTTTGCAGCTTCAAGTGCTTCCCAAACTAAATGACCTGTAGCAACGATAGTGACGTCTGATCCAGGTTGAAGCAAAATTCCTTTTCCTATTGTAAAGCCCAATTCAGGAGTTGTAAAATTAGCAACTTTTGGTCTACCAAAACGTAGATAAACAGGACCTTCAAATTCAGCAATAGCGATTGTAGCCGCTTTGGTCTGATTGTAATCACAGGGATTGATAACGGTCATTCCTGGAAGCATCTTCATCATCCCGATGTCTTCAAGGATTTGATGTGTTGCTCCATCCTCTCCCAAGGTAACTCCAGCATGTGATGCACATATTTTGACATTTTTTCCAGAATAAGCAATAGATTGGCGGATTTGATCGTAAACCCTTCCAGTAGAAAAATTCGCAAAAGTACCTGTAAATGGAATTTTTCCTCCAATAGTTAATCCTGCGGCAATCCCCATCATATTTGCTTCAGCAATACCGATTTGAAAGAATCGTTCAGGATTTTCGTCTATAAACGTTTGCATTTTTAAAGAGCCAATCAGATCAGCGCAAAGTGCTACCACGTTTGGATTTGTTCTTCCTAATTCTGTTAAGCCGTCTCCAAATCCAGAGCGGGTATCGTTACTTCCTTGATTTATGTATTCTGTCATTTCAATTATTTAATAATCCCCTAAGGTCTCTTCATTTTCTGCTAAAGCTATAGCCAACTGTTCATCATTTGGAGCTTTCCCGTGCCATGCATGGGTATGCATCATAAAACTAACTCCATTTCCCATTTCAGTTTTCATTAGAATAGCAATGGGTTTTTGTTTTCCAAGTTTTTGTTTCGCTAGATGAATGGTTTCAATTATTCTTTCGATGGAATTTCCTTCTTCTAATTCAAGGACTTCCCAACCAAATGCTTCAAACTTTTTCCGAACATCTCCTAAATTTAAAACTTCATCTGTAGTCCCGTCAATTTGTTTTCCATTGAGATCAACTGTCGCAATAAGATTATCCACTCCTTTCGCTGAAGCATACATCAATGCTTCCCAGTTTTGACCTTCTTGCAATTCACCATCTCCCATGAGAATATAAACTGTTTTGGGATCATTATTTAGTTTTTTTGTCAATGCAGCTCCAATAGCTACAGAGAGTCCTTGGCCTAAAGATCCTGAAGCAACACGAACTCCTGGAAGGCCTTCGTGAGTAGTAGGATGCCCTTGCAGTCTTGAATCAATTAGTCTAAAGGTGTTGAGTTCATCAACAGGGAAATAGCCTTTTCGAGCTAGAGTGCTATAAAAAACTGGGGAAATATGACCGTTTGATAAAAAGAAAAGATCCTCTTCTTTTCCATCCATAGAGAATGGAATTTTATTATCCATTATTTCAAAATAAAGGGCAACAAAAAATTCGGCACAGCCGAGTGATCCTCCAGGATGTCCTGAATTGACCTTGTGAACCATTCGTAAAATATCTCTACGGACTTGGATGGTTGTTTTTTCCAATGAATCACGATTTGACATAAATTTTAAATTTTGGTAAAAGTAACCCTTATGATACCTTTTTCAAAGGAGAATTTTAAGTGATTTTAAAATAATAATTAACACTTAAAAAGCCCAGTAAATATTATCGTAGAATAGTATCTTTACGCCCAATGAAATTTGAGCTTCATACTACAGATACAAAGTCAAGTGCCCGTGCAGGAACCATAACAACTGATCATGGACAAATCCAAACCCCTATTTTTATGCCTGTCGGAACTTCGGCAACAGTAAAAGGGGTACATCAGCGTGAACTTCGAGAAGATGTAAACCCTGATATTATTCTGGGAAACACCTATCATTTGTATTTAAGACCTGGAATAGATATTTTACAAAAAGCAGGAGGGTTACATTCCTTTATGGGCTGGAATAAACCAATCTTAACTGATTCAGGAGGCTATCAGGTTTATTCACTTTCTGCCAATAGAAAAATCAAAGAAGAAGGGGTTAAGTTTAAATCGCATATAGACGGTTCATATCATTTCTTTACACCTGAGCGTGCTATTGAAATTCAAAGAGCCATCGGTGCTGATATTATTATGGCTTTTGACGAATGCACGCCATATCCTTGCGATTACAATTATGCAAAAACCTCAATGCACCGAACTCATCGTTGGCTAAAGCGTTGTGTTGAAACACATGCTGCACTTCCAATGACCTATGATTACGAGCAAACTTTATTCCCTATCATTCAAGGAAGTGTCTATTCCGATTTAAGAAAAGAGTCAGCTCATTTTATTGCTTCGATGGATGCTCCAGCAAATGCAATTGGAGGACTTTCTGTAGGTGAACCCGCTGAGGAGATGTATGCCATGACGGATGAAGTTTGTCAGGTTTTACCGGAAAGTAAGCCAAGGTATTTGATGGGTGTAGGAACTCCAATCAATCTTCTTGAAAACATTGCTCTTGGAGTGGATATGTTTGATTGTGTTTTGCCAACACGAAATGCCAGAAATGGTATGTTGTTCACCTCAGAAGGTACGATCAACATAAAAAATAAAAAATGGGAAAGTGATTTTTCTCCTTTAGACCCTAACGGAACTAGTTTTGTAGACCAAGAATATTCTAAAGCATACCTACGTCATTTGTTTACTGTTAATGAAATGTTGGGAAAACAAATCGCTACACTTCACAATCTGAGTTTTTATCTATGGTTGGTTCGTGAGGCGAGAAAACATATCTTAGCAAATACTTTTTCTCAATGGAAGTCCAAAATGGTTCGCCAGATGGAGCCTAGACTGTAACTATGAAACTGATTGATTTTTACATTATCAAAAGGTATATCGGGACTTTTTTAGTCATGATTCTCTTGTTTATTCCTATTGGAATTATGGTCGATGTAGCCGAAAAAATAGACAAGTTTAAAGAAAATGAAGTTCCATTGTTAGTGATCATGGAATATTATATAGATTTCACATGGTACTTCGCCAACTTATTATTTCCAATTTTCCTTTTTTTATCAGTGATTTGGTTTACCTCTAAATTAGCAAATAATACAGAAGTAATAGCCATACTAAGTTCTGGAATTTCTTTTTTCAGATATCTAAAACCCTTTTTATTCGCAGCAAGTTTTATTGCGGTATTTGCTTTTTTTGCAGGAATGTATGTAGTCCCGAAGTCTAACCTTGGATTTAATGATTTTAGATATAAATATCTTGTCAAGAAAGAAGCAAGAAATACGAGTCAAGTTTTTCAGCAAATCAATGAAGATGAATTTATTTATGTAAATGACTATGATCCAATCCGAAAAAGAGCAACCAATTTTACTTTAGAACATTTTAATGGGAACATTTTAGAATTTAAAATTCATGCTGAACGTATTCGCTGGATCGATAAGGATTCTCTTTTTAGGCTTTCCAATTATAGTAAGCGGAGCTTTTTAGGAGATCAGGAGTTTTATGAAAAAATCTCAAGAAAAGACACTGTTTTTGATTTTGAAATTAATGATTTAGCACCAGTAAATTATTTGGCTGAGACCCTAACTTTTTCGGAATTGAATAATTTTATTCAAGAAGAAAAAGATCGTGGTTCAATATTGATCAATAATCACCTTTTGGTGAGGCATAAAAGATGGAGTATTCCTATTTCTGCTTTTATTTTAACGCTTATTGCTGTTGCAGTAGCATCCTTTAAGCGAAGAGGAGGGATGGGTGTAAATTTGGCTTTTGGAATTAGTTTAGGGTTTCTTTTCATATTTTTTGATAAAATCTTTGGAGTTTTGGTTAGCAAATCCACTTTTCCTCCCTTTTTAGCAGCTTGGTTGCCATTGGCGATTTTTGGAGTGTTGGCTTTCTTTTTATTGCGCCATGCTAAACGTTAGAAACAAAAGTCTTATTCATTATCATTTTATTGTATTCATTTTTGGATTTTCTTCTGTATTGGGAGCACTTTGTTCTTTGGATGCTTTGCCTTTGGTAGTGTATAGAATGTTATTGGCTTGTTTGGGATTGGCTGTATTTTTTGGACTTTTCCATTCTAATTATTTTATACTTTCAAAAGGACTTTGGCCTAAAGTTATTTTAGGAGGACTTATCATTGGTGTTCATTGGGTTACTTTTTTTCATGCTATTAAGGTTGCGGGTGTTTCATTAACACTGAGCATGATGGCTACCGGAGCCTTTATTACTGCCATGCTCGAACCCCTTATTAACAAACGAAAAATAAGTCTTTATGAATTGCTATTTGGAGGGTTTATTGTTTTTGGAGTAGGCATTATTTTTCAGGCTGAATACGAGCATTTATATGGAATAAGTGTAGCCTTAATATCAGCTTTTCTTTCTGCCGTTTTTACAATTTTAAACACCCAGTTAGTATCTCAAGCCCGTCCGATTACCCTATCGTTTTATGAATTGCTGATTGGAGGAATCGTTGGTGTTTTTGTTGTATTGTTTTCGGGGCAGTACAGCCTCGAAGCGTTTCAGTTAGAAGGTTGGGATCTTCTTTGGATTTTATTAATTGCTTTGGTTTGTACCTCTTATGCATTCAATATCTCGCTGCGTGTTATGCAACATTTATCTCCATTTACAGTCATGGTTATTATAAATTTAGAGCCTGTTTATGGGATTTTACTTTCCCTAGCGGTGTGGGGAGAGGAAGAATTATTGAGTAGTCGATTTTATCTTGGATTTGTAGTCATTTTGGCTACTATTTTAATGAACGGTTATCTTAAAAGAAAAAAACTAACTAATGAAAATGAAAGCCAATTGTAAAGAATTTTTACATTTGTCTGAACAACTTAATCTATGGAATATTTAGAATTTGAACTTCCTATTAAGGAATTACACGACCAACTTCAGAAATGTAAAATCATCGGTGATGAAAGCGATGTTGATGTAACTGAGACCTGTGAGCAAATTGAAAAGAAGCTAAAAGAAACTAAAAAAGAGATTTACGGAAATTTATCCGCTTGGCAGCGGGTTCAGTTGTCGAGACACCCCTCAAGACCGTATACCTTAGATTATGTAAAAGCACTTTGTGGAGATTCCTTTTTAGAACTTCACGGTGATCGGAATGTCATGGACGATAAAGCCATGATAGGAGGCTTAGGAAAAATTGAGGATCAATCTTTTATGATCATCGGAACTCAAAAAGGATACAATACTAAAACCAGACAATATCGTAATTTCGGTATGGCAAATCCTGAAGGTTATCGCAAAGCGCTTCGCTTGATGAAATCCGCGGATAAGTTTGGTATTCCTATCATTACATTTGTAGACACCCCTGGAGCATTTCCTGGTTTAGAAGCAGAAGAGCGCGGTCAAGGAGAAGCAATTGCTAGAAATATTTATGAAATGATGTCGATATCTGTTCCTATAATCGTAGTGATTATTGGGGAAGGAGCCTCTGGAGGAGCATTGGGAATAGGTGTGGGAGACCAGATATATATGTTGGAAAACACATGGTATTCTGTTATTTCTCCTGAATCTTGTTCTTCTATTTTATGGAGAAGTTGGGAACATAAAGAAGCAGCAGCTGAAGCTCTTAAACTAACCTCCAAGGACATGCTAAAATTAAAACTGATAGACAAAATCATAAAAGAGCCTCTCGGAGGAGCACATTATGATCGTGAAGCAACCTATGCAGCAGTAAGAAAAGAACTACTTACAGCTTTCAAAAAAATTCAAAGTTTAAGTCCTCAAAAAAGAATTGAACAGCGTCGTGAAAAGTTTATTGCAATGGGGAACTTTAAAGGCTAAGAAAAATTCAGGTTGTTAACATTGTCTGATTACTTATAAACATTATTTTCTTCATACTTAGAGGAGATTCTCATTATTGAAATCCTTGCAAATTAGATCAAAGCATGTAATTTAGGCTCATGGAAAAAAAGCAATCTATTGGGTTATCAAAAACTCAAAATCCTATGGTCATAAACTTGCAGCAGGGTAAAATTCCACCCCAAGCATTGGATCTTGAGGAGGCTGTTTTAGGCGCTATGCTTATCGATAAAAAAGGGGTGGATGAAGTCATCGACCTACTACAACCAGACGCTTTTTATAAGATTGCACACCAAAATATTTTTGAAGCGATTTACCAACTTTTTCAAGATTCTCAACCGATTGACTTGTTGACTGTTTCTTCGGAACTTCGAAAGAATGGAAAATTAGAATCTGTAGGTGGAGAGTTTTATTTAGTTCAACTCTCACAGCGAATTGCTTCTTCTGCTCATATTGAATTTCATGCAAGAATCATACTTCAAAAATATATCCAGCGAAGTTTGATTAAAATCTCGAATGAGATTATTGAAAGTGCTTATAAAGAATCCACAGATGTATTTGATCTTTTGGATGAAGCAGAATCCAAATTATATGATGTCACACAAGGGAATATTAAGAAATCATCTGAATCTGCACAAAATCTAGTCCTTGAAGCAAAAAAGAAGATTGAAGAAATTTCAAAGCAAGATGGCCTAAGTGGCGTAAGTACTGGTTTTGAAAAACTAGATAAACTCACATCAGGATGGCAGCCTAGTGACTTGATTATCATTGCAGCACGTCCAGGTATGGGTAAAACAGCATTGACCCTTTCTATGGCACGAAACATTGCCGTTACTAAACAAATTCCAGTCGCATTTTTTTCATTAGAAATGTCTTCTATTCAGTTGATTACCCGTTTGATTTCCTCTGAAACTGGACTTTCTTCAGAAAAGCTAAGAACAGGAAAACTGGCTGATCACGAATGGCAGCAATTGAATGTAAAGGTTACAGATTTAGAAAAAGCACCCTTGTTCATTGATGACACCCCCTCCTTATCAATTTTTGATTTACGAGCTAAGGCACGGCGTTTATCATCACAACATGGTATTAAACTTATTGTGGTCGATTATTTGCAATTGATGACAGCTGGAACATCATCCAAAACAGGAAATCGTGAACAAGAAATTTCAACCATTTCACGAAACCTCAAGGCCTTGGCTAAAGAGCTCAATATCCCTGTAATTGCATTATCCCAGCTTTCTAGGGCTGTAGAAACAAGAGGTGGAACTAAAAGACCGATGCTTTCAGACCTTCGGGAATCGGGAGCCATTGAACAAGATGCTGATATAGTTTCCTTTATTTATCGTCCTGAATACTACAATATAGATGAATGGGATGACGACGAGCGCTCCCCGTCTCAGGGTCAAGCTGAGTTTATTGTAGCAAAGCATAGAAATGGAGGATTGGAAAATATACGAATGAAATTTATTGGTCATCTAGGGAAGTTTGAAGATCTCGATACTTTTGATTCACCATTTGAATTCCAATCCAAAATGAATCCAAATGATACAGATATTCCTAGGACAAGTCTTCAAGATCCAAATGATGTCTTTGGTGACAATGGGGATGATGATAATATGCCGTTTTAACTAAAATTCTAATTGCATTAAAATATCTGTCTGGCGGTCTTTTCCTAATAGAAAAGTATGCTTGCCAAAAGCATTTAGCCCTTTACGCTTATAGAATGCTAATGCGTTTAAGTTGAATTCCCAAACTCCAAGCCACAAACGATTGTATTTTTTAGCCTTCCCTATGTCAATTGCTTTTTGAAAAAGTTGACTCCCCAAACCTTTTCCTTGGAAAAGACTTAAGATATAAATCCGCTCTATTTCAAAAGCTTGCCTGTTTAGAACATCTTCATTTTGAGCGTTTTTGAAGTTGAGTTTCAAATAGCCCACACATTGTTTATTGATAATTGCAAAATAAAAACTTGAATTGGGTTCTTCTAACTCAAAAGTTATTTGCTCTAAGCTAAGTCGCTCTTCGAGATAAGCTTTCATGTTTTCTTTGGTATTTTGTGCTCCAAAGGTCTCCTTAAAAGTTAAAACAGAAAGCGCTTGTAATGTCTTTGCTTCTTCAATTTTAACAGGTACAATAAAAAGCTCGGAGGAACTCAAAATAATCAAGCAATAATCTCAAAGCCTTGAAGTGCTTTTTTGAGTTGGTTTGGATTTTCAAAATGAATGGTTTGGATTCCTAATGCATTTGCAGCATCAATATTCCGTTTATTGTCGTCGATAAACAATGAATCCTCTGGGACTAAAGAAAACCTTTTTAAAGTAGTTTCATATATTTCAGGAAAGGGTTTTCGAGTTTTTTCAGTTCCCGAAACGACGATTCCTTCAAACCAATGTAAAAATTCAAAACGTTTTAAAGCTATAGGAAAGGTTTCAGCACTCCAGTTGGTTAATGCCACAACCCGATAGTTTGGGTTGTCAACTAAGGATTTTAAAATAGCAACTGTTCCTTCTATAGGACCTCCTAGCATTTTTTCCCAACGACCATAAAACATTCGGATCCATTCTTCGTGTTCAGGAAATAATTGAACCCGTTCTTCAGTAGCTTTAGCTATGGGATAGCCCGCATCTTGATTTTCGTTCCAATCGAAAGTACAGACTTCATCGAAAAACCATTGCATTTTTTTTCTATCTCCTTTAAAAACGTCTAAAAAAACATATTCAGGATTCCAATCTACCAATACACCTCCAAGGTCAAAAATGATATTCTTTATTTTTCTCACAATTCGTCTTTTGTTTGTTGTTGTCCTACAGACATTAAATAAGCCTTTAGGAAAGGATCTATCTGTCCATTCATTACTCCTTCTACATCCGTCATTTCATGTTGTGAACGAACATCTTTAACTAACTTATAGGGATGCATTACATAGTTTCTAATCTGTGAACCCCATTCAATTTTCATTTTAGAAGCTTCAATCTCCTCTCGAGCGGCCATTTTTTTCTGCAATTCTATTTCATACAACTGGGAGCGTAATAATTGCATTGCTTTATTTTTATTTTCCAATTGAGAGCGGGTCTCTGAATTTTCGATGATAATGCCTGTGGGATGGTGTCGAAGTCGAACGGCGGTTTCTACCTTATTCACATTTTGACCACCAGCTCCACTTGCGCGCATGGTTTCCCATGTAAAATCTGCAGGATTAATTTCTATTTCAATACTTTCATCTACTAGTGGGTACACATATACAGAAGCAAATGAAGTATGCCTTTTGGCATTGCTGTCAAAAGGGGAAATTCGAACTAAGCGATGGACTCCATTTTCACCTTTGAGCCAACCAAAAGCATAATTCCCTTCAATTTCGATGGTTACGGTTTTTATACCCGCAACATCACCAGCCTGATGGTTCAGCTCTTTCATTTTGAACCCCTGTTTTTCACCCCACATCAGATACATACGCATCAACATGGAAGCCCAATCACAGCTTTCTGTCCCTCCAGCACCAGCAGTGATTTGGAGTACCGCACTTAGATCATCCCCTTCCTCTGAGAGCATATTTCGGAACTCTACATCTTCCAAACGACTTAGAACGGTTTGGTATTGTTCATTTACTTCAGCAGTTTCGACATCACCACTTTTTTCAAATTCCATTAATACTTCTAGATCCTCAATACCCTGCTTAATAAACAGGTAGTCTGTCACCCATTTTTTAAGTCCTCTGAGCTGCTTCATTTGGAGCTCTGCTTTTTTAGGATCGTTCCAAAAGTTAGGGGCAAGTGTTTTTTCTTCTTGGTTTTGGATTTCTATTTCCTTGGCATCAATGTCAAAGATATCGCCTTAAGGCACCCAGGCGTTCCATTAAATTTTTATACTGCTCGTTTGAAATCATACTGCATTTTAAAGTAAGTTCAAAAATAAGTGAATAAACTTGTTTTTCATCCTGATTTATTCAAAAATAAATGATTTATAAAAGTTCATAAACCAAGGAATAAACATTTATTGAATTTTATGTTTGAAGCTGAAATCGTTAATAATTTTAATCTCCACTCAAAAACTGTATAAATAGTTTTTAGTAGATTTAACTTCACAAATTGAACGTATTATGAAAAGGAATTACTTGTTGATTTTTGGCTTTATCCTTTGTTCCATTGGAACTCAAGCACAGGTCAAGAATAATAAAAATAAAGAAACAAAAGGAGTTTCAATCATCGATAATACGAGGCCTTATTCAGGTTATTTTGATTTTTATTACGGCCCAAAATCAGACAAAATTTATTTAAAAGTAAGTAATACAGAGGAAGAATTTCTTTATGTAAATAGTTTGAGCCAAGGTATTGGAAACAATGATATCGGTTTGGATAGAGGGCAGTTAGGAAACGAACGGGTGGTTTATTTTTCAAAAGCAGGAAATAAATTGTTGTTAATTCAACCCAACTTGCGCTATCGGTCTTCTTCAGAGAATCCTTTAGAACAGCGTTCCATTAAAGAAGCTTTTGCCAAATCGGTCTTGTTTGGTTTTCCAATAGAGGAAACTTTGACTGACAACAGTTACCTAATTGATTTAACTCCTTTTTTAATGCAGGATGCACATGGGGTTTCAAAACGTCTTAAACGACTTAAAGAAGGTAGTTTTAACGTAGATAAAAGTCGGTCTGCAATTTATTTAGAGCGTACAAGAGCATTTCCCTTAAATATTGAGTTGGATGTAATGTTAACTTTTGATGGAGAAGCATCAGGAAGCATGTTACGCTCTGTGACACCAACTCCAGATGCCGTAACTGTGCATCAACATCATTCTTTTGTTGCTTTGCCTGATAGTAATTACAAAACGCGAATTTTTGATCCACGTTCTGGAGTCAATGCCATGACCTATTACGATTATACGACCCCTGTAAGTACATCGACGAAAAAACAAGTGATTTACCGTCACCGTTTAGATAAAAAAGATCCTAATGCTGCAATTAGTGAAGCTGTAGAACCCATAATTTATTATTTAGATAATGGAACACCCGAACCAGTTCGTTCAGCTTTGTTGGAAGGCGGAAGTTGGTGGAATCAAGCTTTTGAGAGTATCGGTTTCAAAAATGCTTTTCAAGTAAAGATTTTACCAGACGATGCAGACCCTTTAGATGTTCGTTATAACGTAATTCAATGGATTCATCGCTCTACAAGAGGATGGAGCTACGGTTCTAGTGTCGCTGATCCCCGAACGGGAGAAATTATTAAAGGTCATGTGAGCCTTGGAAGTCTTAGAATCCGACAAGATTTTATGATTGCCCTAGGATTAACTAATGCACCTTTTGCAGAAAATAGTAATAAGGAAAATAAGGCATTGGAATTGGCTTTAGCTAGAATCCGACAACTTTCTGCACACGAGATAGGACACACTCTTGGATTTGCTCATAATTTTGCTGCAAGTGCGAAAAACCGTACTTCGGTAATGGATTATCCTCATCCAAATTTATCTGTAGACGATGGAAAAATAAACTATGAAAACGCTTATGAGACTGGAATTGGAACTTGGGATAAAGTCAGTGTAGCCTATGCATATAGTGATTTCCCAGAAGGGACAGATGAAACGCAGTCATTGAATGCTATTTTAGAGAATAGTGTTCGCGAAGGGCATCGATTTATTAGCGATAGTGATGCACGTCCAGTTGGAAGTGCTCATCCAAAAGCTCATTTGTGGGACAATGGGAGTTCCGCTTATGAAGAATTATATAATTTGATGAAGATTCGTGAAATTGCGCTAAACCAATTTTCTTTAGAGCACATAAGAGTAGGAGAGCCATACAGTACTTTAGAGGATAGAATGGTACCTATGTACCTTCTTCACCGCTATCAGATTGAAGCTGTAGTCAAATTGATAGGTGGATTAGATTATGATTATGCAGTTAAAGGACCCATTAAATATAGGGTGGAAGTTGTGAATGCAACCGATCAACGCAATGCCTTAAATGCGTATTCTAATGCCCTATTACCGGAGTCATTAAAAATTCCTGAACATCTCAGAACCTTATTGCCCCCTCGTTCATTTTCAAATCCTCGGACCCGAGAAAACTTTCTATCACAAAATGGGGTTACCTTTGACTATCTGGGAATAGCAAACAGTTTAAGCAACGCCCTCCTTGGGATGCTACTTCATCCAGAAAGAGCCAACAGACTCGTAACACAGTTCGGATTTGATTCCAATCAACTGAGTTTAAAAGAAACTTTGGATACTTTAATTAACAACCATTTTAAAGTACGTTTTAGAGATGGACACGAACAACAGTTGAATGACCTTGTAAAAGCAAATCTTTTAAAGCAGATAATGCATTTGGGACAACATCCTGAATCCAATGCAATCGTGAAGGCTATAGTTCATAAATCCTTAATAGGTTTAGACCAATGGTTGGCAGGTCAGTCAGACACTGGATTTGGGCCGGTATACCGTACTGAAATTGATAATTATTTTGATGATCCTGAGGATTTTGTACCACCGGTTTCTAAGCGTTTACCTGACGGTTCGCCTATTGGATCATTTTCTTGTGATGAATAGATAGTATGCAAGTCAATTTAATCAGCGATACCGTTACCAAACCGTCTAAAGCTATGTTAGAAGCTATGTCGTTAGCTTCTGTAGGAGATGATGTCTTTAAAGAAGATCCATCCGTAAATGCTTTAGAAGAAGAAGTAGCCACACTTTTTGGAAAAGAAGCAGCCTTGTTTTTTCCCTCAGGAACTATGACAAATCAAACAGCGATCAAATTACATACCCAGCCTGGTGAGCAATTGATTTGCGATCATTATTCACATGTTTATCATTATGAAGGAGGTGGAGTCAGTTTTAATTCTGGGGTTTCGTGTAGACTAATAGAAGGAGATCGAGGAAGGATAAACGCTAACCAGATAGCGGACGTTATTAATCCTCCTGATTTTTATCACAGTCCTAAAACGACCTTGGTCAGTTTGGAAAACACAACAAATAAAGGAGGTGGTGCTGTTTATGATTTTGATGAGATTCTAAAAATTAGAGCTCTATGTGATCAAAATGAATTGGCTTTGCATTTAGATGGGGCTCGGTTGTGGAATGCTTTAGAAGTAAGTAATGAAACCCCGAAGGATTATGGCGCTGTATTCGATACTCTTTCCCTATGTTTTAGTAAAGGATTGGGTTGCCCAGTTGGCTCCGTTTTAGTAGGGTCACATGCGGTTATTGAAAAAGCCCTTCGAATTCGTAAAGTACTTGGGGGAGGTATGCGTCAAGCTGGCTATCTTGCTGCAGCAGCAAGTTTTGCTTTGAAAAACCATCGTTCAGATTTAAGGAATGACCATCGAAAAGCTGCTGAAATTGCTGCTGTTCTTCAAGATTCTTCTATTGTTGCATCGGTTGAACCCGTAGAAACCAATATTGTGATTTTTGCATTAAAACCCGGAGAAGAAGAACAAAATTTTATTCTTAAAATGAAAGAAGAAGGAATTTTATTAATTGCTTTAGGCAAAGGAAAACTCCGTATGGTAACTCACCGTGATTATACGGAAGAACAACACGAATATGTGTTAACAACTTTAACCAAAATGAATTCAAATGAATAAAGTTAACTTAATTCAAATGTTGATTTTTGTAGCATTATTTTCAGCATGTAAAAACAATGTACCCATGAATTTTGACACTAATATTCAGCCTCCAGATGCTGAAAAAAATCCCTTCCAACTCAAATCGCACGAAGATATTCGAATAGACCCATACTATTGGATGCGAGAAAGAGAGAATCCTGAAGTGATTGATTATTTGGAACGGGAAAACGATTACTATAAAAAAATGACTCAGGACACAGAGTCTTTCCGCAAAGATCTTTTTGAGGAATTAAAAAGTAGAATCAAAGAAGACGACAATTCAGTCCCGTATTTCTATAATCAATATTGGTACATTACGCGTTACGAAAAAGGGAAACAATATCCCATTTATACTCGAAAAAAAGATTCTCTGACTGCTGTTGAGGAAATTTTATTTGATTGTAATCAAATGGCTGAAGGTCATGATTATTTTAAATTAGTAGGGATTAACATTAGTCCGGACAACACTAAAGTAATTTACGGATTAGATTTAGAATCACGACGTAAGTATACACTTCATGTAAAAGATTTAATTACTGGAGAAGAACTACCTACTAAAATCAAAAATGGGACTGGTGAATCCGCTTGGGCATTAGACAACCAACACTTTTTTTATATTAAAAAAAATACTGAAACCCTTCGATCTGAATGGGTTTACCTTCATAATATTGAAGACCCTTTAGCAAAAGACACTTTAGTTTTTCATGAAAAAGATGATACCTTTTCAGTGAGTGTTCGTGAGACAAAATCCACAGAATACATTGTGATTTCTTCTTACAGCACCCTTACCACAGAAAGTCAGTTTTTGGACGCAACAACCCCTTTAGGAACCTTTCAAATGATTCAGCCTAGAATAAGAGGTTTAGAGTACAGTGTTGCTCAATATGAAGATCATTTTTATATCCTGACAAATCATGATAACGCCAAAAACTATAAGATTTCCAAAGTACCAATAACAACTCCAGGTATAGAAAATTGGGAAGATTTGTATCCCCACAGAGAGGAAGTTTTGATTGAAGATTTTGAAATTTTTAAAGATTATTTTGTGATTACTGAGCGTCAAAATGGACTTACAGCCATTAAAATTCAGAGATGGGACGGTAGTTTAGAATATTTTCTTCCAGTAGATGGAGAAACCTACAGTGTATATGGCGGATTTAATCCAAGTTTTGACACTACTAAATTTCGTTTTGGTTTTACCTCTTTACGAACTCCAAACAGTGTATATGAGTTCGATATGGAAACACAAGAGCGGGTTTTATTAAAGCAAAGTGAGGTGATGGATGATAGTTTTAGCCCTGAAAATTATTTGGAAAAGCGGATTTGGGCTGTAGCTCGAGACGGTGTAAAAGTACCTGTTTCTATGGTTTATCATAAAGACACAAAACCCTCTGAAGACACCCCCATTTATCTTTATGCTTACGGTTCTTATGGTGCGACTATGGATCCTCGATTTTCATCCACTAGACTGAGTTTGCTAGATCGTGGATTTATTTTCGCAATAGCTCATATTAGAGGTGGGGAGTATTTGGGTAGATCGTGGTATGAAAATGGAAAATTGTTTAAAAAGAAAAATACTTTTAATGATTTTGTAGATGTTTCCAAACATCTTATTGATTCTAAAATGACCAGCCCCTCACATTTACATGCCATAGGCGGATCCGCAGGTGGTTTGTTAATGGGTGTAGTTGTAAATGATGCGCCAGAGCTGTACAGAAGTGTTACTGCAGCAGTACCTTTTGTTGATGTAATTACAACTATGTTGGATGATACAATCCCACTAACTACAGGTGAATACGATGAGTGGGGTAATCCAAACGAGAAGGAGGCTTATGAATATATGCTCTCTTATTCTCCCTATGATCAGTTAAAAGAAGGATACTATCCTAATATGTTAGTAACGGCAGGCTATCATGATTCTCAGGTTCAATACTGGGAACCAGCTAAATGGGTGGCTAAGCTGAGGGATCTAAAGACAGATACTAATGTTTTGTTTTTAGACACAAATATGGATGCAGGTCACAGTGGTGCCTCAGGACGTTTTGATGCATTGAAAGATACAGCAAAGCAATATACTTTTATCTTACAGCTTGAAGGAAAGATAGACTAATTTTTTTTATTAAATTTGCAGCAGTATATTAAACTTTAAGCATGAATCAATCTTTGAATACCCATCAAAATATACTTCAATTGATAGGTAACACCCCCCTTATAAAATTGAATAACAGTGCTGAGGGCTTAAAAGGGGATTTTTTCGCAAAGTTTGAAGGTTTCAATCCGGGCCATTCTAACAAAGATCGAATTGCCATTCATATTATTGACGAAGCAGAAAAGCAAGGGATTTTAAAGCCAGGAGCCACAATAATCGAAACAACTTCAGGAAATACAGGATTTAGTCTAGCAATGGTCTCTATGATAAAAGGATATAACTGTATTCTAGCTGTGAGTTCAAAATCTTCAAAAGATAAAATAAATATGTTGAGTGCTATGGGTGCACAAGTTCATGTATGCCCAGCTAATGTTGCTGCAGATGATCCAAGATCGTATTATCAAGTAGCCAAACGCTTGCATTCTGAAACAAAAGAATCCGTTTACATCAATCAGTATTTTAACGATTTGAATGTAGATGCACATTACCGAACTACTGGACCTGAAATATGGAATCAAACCAAAGGAGAAATAACTCATCTAGTGGCTAGTAGCGGAACAGGGGGAACTATTTCAGGCTGTGCAAAATACTTAAAAGAGCAAAATCCAAACATCCAAATTATTGGGGTTGATGCCTATGGTTCTGTTCTAAAAAAATACCATGAAACCCAGGAATTAGATCCAAAAGAGATATATCCATACAGGATTGAAGGTTTAGGAAAAAACTTGATTCCTACTGCGACTCACTTTGATCTCATTGATCATTTTGTTAAAGTTACAGATGAAGAAAGTGCCCATACTGCCAGAAAAATAACACGATCTGAAGGAATGTTTGTTGGCTATACTTCTGGTGCAGCCATGCAGGCTGTTTATCAACTGGCTGAAGAAAATTATTTTAAAAAAGACAGTAAAGTAGTTGTCATCTTTCCGGATCATGGATCACGTTACCTGAGTAAAATTTACAGTGAAGATTGGATGGCCGAGCAAGGTTTTTTTGATGCCTCAAATGAATCACAACATATTATTAAATATATTAAAGAAAAAGCTTCTAAGTAATGAGAGATTTATTTGATAGAATACATGAAAATAAAGGGCCTTTGGGAAAATGGGCTTCACAAGCTGAAGGATACTTTGTTTTTCCTAAACTTGAAGGTCCCATTTCTAATCGAATGAAATTTAAGGGTAAAGAGGTTATCACATGGAGCGTCAATGACTATCTTGGACTGGCAAATTTACCAGAGATCAGAAAAGTAGATGCTGAAGCTGCTGCTGAATATGGATCAGCTTATCCAATGGGTGCAAGAATGATGTCTGGGCATACAGATCTTCATGAACAGTTAGAAAATGAACTGGCCAGTTTTGTCGATAAAGAGGCCGCTTATTTGCTCAATTTTGGTTATCAAGGTATTTTATCTACTGTTGACACTTTAGTTAGTAAAGATGATGTTATTGTTTATGATGTGGATGCTCATGCTTGTATAGTAGACGGTGTACGTCTTCATATCGGAAAAAGATTCACTTACCAACATAATAACGTAGAAAGTTTAGAAAAGAATTTAAAGCGCGCTACAAAAGTTGCAGAACAAACTGGCGGAGGTATTCTAGTGATTTCTGAAGGAGTATTTGGTATGCGTGGGGAGCAAGGGAAACTAAAAGAAATTGCTGCTTTAAAAAAACAATATAATTTCCGATTTTTAGTCGACGATGCTCACGGGTTTGGAACCTTAGGAGAGAATGGAAAAGGAGCAGGAAACGAGCAAGGTATTCAAGATCAAATTGATGTCTATTTTGCCACTTTTGCCAAGTCTATGGCGTCAACAGGTGCCTTTGTTGCTGCAGATAAAGAAATTATAGATTATTTAAAGTACAACATGCGTTCGCAGATGTTTGCAAAATCATTGCAGTCGCAGTTAGTTAAAGGTGCTTTAAAACGACTTGAAATGCTTCGTACCAGACCTGAATTAAAAGCCAAGCTTTGGGAAAATGTTAATGCATTGCAAAACGGACTTAAAGAAAAAGGGTTTGATATAGGAACAACCCAGAGTTGTGTTACCCCAGTTTATCTTAAAGGGAGTATTCCAGAGGCCATGGCATTGGTCAAAGATCTGAGAGAAAATTATGGAATTTTTTGTTCTATAGTAGTGTACCCTGTTATACCAAAAGGATTAATCTTATTGAGATTGATTCCTACAGCAACTCATAATCTAGAGGATGTACAAATCACACTTGATGCATTTGCAGGGATTCGTGAAAAACTTGAAAACGGAACGTACAAAAGATTGTCTGAGTCAGTTACCGCATCCTAAAATTAATCGTTTAGCATGACGGGCATTACAAGTAAAGTAATGTCTTCGCCTTCTACTGTGTGATCCATAGGTGTTAAAATTCCAGCCCGATTTGGAAGAGACATGGAGAGTTTTACCTGATCACAATCCATATTGTTAAGCATTTCGATTAAAAATCGAGAGTTAAATCCAATTTGCATATCATCTCCTTGGTAATCACAGTCCAAACGTTCTTCAGCACTATTGCTATAATCAAAATCTTCAGCTGAAATTTGAAGTGCTGCTCCAGCAATTTTTAAACGGATCTGGTGTGTCGTTTTATTGGAGAAAATACTTACTCTGCGGACGGAATTAAGAAAGTTGGTTCGACCAACTTGCATTTGATTTGGATTTTCTTTTGGTATAACTGCCTCATAGTTAGGATATTTACCATCAATTAACCTACAAGTCAATAATGAATCACCGAAAGTAAATTGAGCATTAGTTTCGTTGTATTGGATTGTTATTTCATCTGCTACCCCTTGTAAAATTCCTTTAAGTAATTGAAGTGGCTTTTTGGGCATAATAAATTCAGAGACTACCTCCGAAGTGGCATCCGTTCGAGTGTACTTTACTAATTTATGTGCATCTGTGGCAACAAAAGTGAGACCAGTATTTGAAAACTGAAAGAAAACTCCGCTCATTACAGGTCTTAAGTCATCATTACCACTGGCAAAAAGCGTGCTGTTTATTGCAGTATATAATAAACTTGATTGAACGGTAGTAGTTTTAGCATCGGTAATTTGTGCTGTTTTCGGAAACTCTTCTCCGGGAACATAAGCCACAGCATATTTTCCATTATTGGCACTAATTTCAACTGTATTTTTGTCCGTCTTAATAAAAGTCAGGGGTTGTTCAGGAAAAGTTTTAAGCGTATCTAACAATAGTCGCGCTGGTAATGCTAGCATCCCTGTACTTTCCGATTCAATTGCTAATCGGGTGCTGAAAGTAGTTTCTAGGTCTGAAGCTGAAAGGGTTAATGTGCTATTGTTGATTTCAAATAAAAAATTATCTAAAATGGGAAGCGTGTTAGAACTATTAATGACTCCTCCAATCATTTGAAGTTCTTTTAAAAGTGCTGCACTGGAAACGATAAATTTCATTTGTAATTGGGTGTTAATTAATTTTCAACTTGAAAAAACGCGAATTATTGAGTGGGTAAAACCCCAATAAAAAAGGTTATTCAACTTGTTACCAAATATATTTGAAATGCTTTGATTCTTAAAACAAACTTATCAACAGTTTCACACGATTTGTTTACTTCTTCCTCTTTGACTAAGCCATCCAAAAATAAGAGAAATTAGGACTGGAATAAAGAGCATCATAATTTTCCACAAAAACCCTCTGGTTTCAATTTTTTGAGGATCTAAAAAGGCAAAATCCCATTGTTTCTGACGAATCATCAAACGTTCTGGATTCGAACTTAGATAGTGAAATGCATTAAGGAGAAGTGATTTATTGTTATAAAAATTATTTGTCCATTTATCGTATCCAAGTTGGAGGGGTGTGCCTTTATCAATCTGATTTTCAGCTAAATTCCCATCTCCAAAAACAACCATTTTTATGGAACCCTTGGGGAGATGCTCAGCAAGTTTAAAGGGTTTGACACGATTAGTATAGAGGGAGCTTTGTTCACCTTCTATCAATACACCAAGATTTTTTGAACTCTCATTATAACGACTTGGCTTAATCTTTTGTGTTGCTTGTTCAAATGATACCAGTGTTGGGACTCCAGAACTCTTTGTGAATTTTGAACTTTGAAGCAAACTAATTTTTTTCAAGTTATTATCGATTAAGTCAATTGGACTAATAAATTGGGTGAGTACTGGTCCGATATCCTGTCCAATAAGCGTTGATTCAGGAGTTGGCAGCGGATAAAAGGGCCAAGGATAGGGAACGTATTGTGTATTGTTTTGCTCACCAGCAGCCAAGACTATAGGAGCACAGTATAAATCTTGAACCAATTCTTTATTGATTCGAATTCCTTGGTGGAAAAAATAGTCATCTAAATTCAATTCCAAAGGAAAACCATAGGCTTTACCTGCGCTATTGAATAGACTGTCTCTATCAATTCCTATTCCGTTTACAAGCCATAAAATTCCTCCACCTTGTAAAGCGTATTGATCTAAAATATATTTCTCTGATGATGAAAAGGATTCATTTGGATTACTTACCAGCAAAACATCGAATCTGTTAAGATTTTTTAAACTCTGTTCGGAACTTACCCCAGGATTTTTTAAATCAAAAGACCCTAAATTATAATAGGATTTTAGGGATTGTAATAAATCTGCGATTTTAATTTGATCGGAAGTTTTGTGAGATGTCAGTACGGCAATATTTGATTTTTCTTTGAGGCTGACTTTATAAATACCATCCATGATGAGGTATTCCATTTGTTGTAATGATCTTGCAATTTTATCACTTTCAGTATCTCCCAATTGTTTTTGAAGCAAAGGAACACGTTCAGAGGCCTCGCCATAATTGATGATCATCCAAGGGAAAACAATGCTTTCACTCCGCTGCCCGTCTTTGTTTTCAACTACGATCTCAGGATTCATACCATAGCGTTGCATTTCCTGAATCACCTGTTCTGTAGATCCTATTTCAAATGGATCGTTGTATTGAACGATTAATTTATCCGAATAATGTTCAAGTTGAATCAGAAAAACGTCGAGCTCATTTCTCAACTCTCGATACAATCCAGGGAGTTCTCCATCTAGAAAAAGATCAATTCGAATAGGTTCTTTTAATTGTTGTAATTGTTTGATTGAATTTTCAGAAAGGCTATATCGTTTGTCTAAAGTTAAATCTAGTCGCACTCCAAACTGTAAACTCAGCGCCATAAGCGAAAAGCAAAGTGCCAAAAAAAGAATAGGTTTTTTTAGGAGTTTTAACATTCTATCTTTTTTTGTTTTGAATGAGTTCAACACCAAAGTAGAAAAATACTGATATAAAGCCTGCAAAATAGATTAGATCTTCTAAGAAAAGTACACCTCTACTCAAACTTCTGTAATGAAGTTGAGCTCCCAAACTATTAATTCCTTTATATAACCAAGTAATGGAGGTAAAATCAGCTAAAAACGACCAAAGGTAGAAGTGGATGAAACAGCCCAGTATACCAGCTAAAAGGGCGGTAATTTGATTGTTAAATAGTAATGAAGCACAAAGTGAGCTGACAATAAATAGAAGCGCCAATAGCAATAGTGCAAAATAAGAGCTGAAAAGCATCCCCCAATCTAGTCTAGAATCTTCCTGCAAGAGACTCTCCAGAGCAAAGGCATGGAGTAGGGTAGGAAGAATTGCAATACAAAGGATAAAAAAAACTCCTAAAAGCTTTCCCCCAAAAATAGTAGCTGGGCTTAAAGGCTTTGTCAATAAAATTTCGAGAGTGCCTTTTGAAGATTCCTCTGCAAAAGTTCGCATGCTTAATGCTGGAATAAGAAGGAGAAAAAGAAGGGGTGTAAATTCAAAAAATGAATTGAAATCACCCAATTCAGTATATAGTAGATGATAAGGTGTATTAAAGAACCACAAGAATAAAGCAGTGATCAATAAGTAACTCCCTACAAGAAGGTAACCCGTTAGTTGACTGAAATAAAAACGCAATTCTCTTTTAGCAATGCTCCACATTCTTATTCGAATTGAATGGTGATTAAATCTCTGTAATCCAACCCATATAGTGAACTCGCACTACCAACTGTATTTGGATTACTTTTATAAATGGCTAATTCTAAATGTCCTGCGACATTAAACAAAGCTACTTTTTTTCCATCTTCTTCACGCAGCTCTTTTGGAATACTAAAGTCTATTGCTTCACTGTAGCTGGAATGTATTTCTTTAAACTTTACTGTTCTAGCAAAAATCGTAAAATCTCTTGATTTCCCAATCTCTTTAAATAATTTTTGGGTAATGTTAGTAATCACGTTTCCATAGTTGTCAATATAAATAACACTTCCAATAATTTGATTTCTTTCGGTATTAATGACAGGTTTGATATCTGTTAGTTCTTTGATTTTTTGAATTGGTTTACCGATGACTTCTAAAGTTCCTTTTCTAGCAATATGAGCAGCAACCTGAACAAAAACATCCAATACAGGAAAAGAGGTATTCACTTTGTTGTGAATGGTGATGGCCACAATTTTTTCAGGCATAATGTCTTCTTTGATCAAAGAAAATATTCCATTGTCAGCTCCAATAAAAAAATGACCGTTCAATTGCATTGCAATGTGAATATTTTCTGGAGTTAATTCAGATTCTACACCTATAATATGAATACTGCCTTTGGGAAACGCTGCATAAACATTTTTTATGATATAAGCTGTTTCTGTAAGATTATAGGGACTTATTTCATGCGTAATATCAATAATATTAACCTCAGAAATTTGATCCAATAAGGCAGCTTTGATCACCGCGACTGAATAATCTTTAAGTCCAAAATCTGTCGTTAAGGTTACCTGGACCATAAAGTTATTTTTCTCTGATAAATTAACTAAAATTATTCTAATTTTATACACGGCACAAAGTGCCACAAGCAAAATTAATTTATTTTAACCGAGTAACCTTTGAATGAAATAAAAATTGATCTTTCAGAACTAAATCCACAAGATTTTTTTGGGGGACAGAATTCGAATATTGCCAAACTCCGTACTTTTTATCCTAAAATTAAAATAGTAGCAAGAGGAAATACACTTAAAGCTTATGGAGAAGAAGATTCTCTAAAGGATTTTAATAAGCGTGTGGATATGCTAATTGCCCACTATGGTAAATACAATGTGCTGAATGACGAAATCATTGAACGGATTGTTATGTCAGGAACAGGAACGCATGGAGATTTTAATGGGGGAACAGAAACTCAAATCCTTCACGGTGTAGGAGGGAAGGTTATCAAAGCGAAGACCTATAACCAGAAACGATTGGTGGAGGCAGTTTTCAACAATGATATGGTTTTTGCTGTTGGACCGGCTGGTACAGGAAAAACTTATACCGGTGTTGCGTTGGCTGTAAAAGCATTAAAAGAAAAACAAGTTAAAAGAATCATTTTAACTCGTCCGGCTGTAGAAGCAGGAGAAAATCTTGGATTTCTTCCTGGAGATTTAAATGAAAAGTTAGATCCCTATATGCAACCACTCTACGATGCATTGCGCGATATGATCCCAGGAGAAAAACTGAAGAGTTATATCGAAAAGGGAACCATTCAGATAGCTCCTTTGGCATTTATGCGAGGAAGGACACTTGATGATGCCTTTGTGATTTTAGACGAAGCACAAAATACGACACACGCTCAAATGAAAATGTTTTTAACCCGAATGGGGAAAAATGCAAAATTTTTATTGACAGGGGATCCCGGACAAATTGATTTACCACGCAGAATGATTTCTGGTCTCAAAGAGTCCTTATTGATTTTAAAAAACACAGAAGGAATAGAAATTATTTTCTTAGATGATAAAGATGTTATTCGACATCCCTTGGTCAAAAAAGTAATTGAAGCCTATAAAACTATAGAACACGATAATTGATGTTGAACAAAACAATAATGCAGACCGACCTTCATCTCGAAGGAATTGAATCCAAATACGTTGGAAAAGTTAGAGAAGTTTATCGTTTAAAAAATGATGTTTTAGTAATGGTCGCTACAGATCGACTTTCTGCTTTTGATGTTGTATTGCCAAAAGGGATTCCATATAAGGGTCAGATTCTCAATCAGATTGCCTTACAGATGATGGAAGCTACTGCCGATATTGTCCCCAATTGGTTAGAGGCTACTCCTGATCCAAATGTAGCAGTTGGGTTGGCTTGTGAACCTTTTAAGGTTGAAATGGTGATTAGAGGTTATCTTTCTGGTCATGCTGCTCGAACCTATAAAACAGGCGAACGCATGCTGTGCGGTGTATCGATGCCAGACGGTATGCAAGAGAATGATCGGTTTGATACTCCCATAATAACTCCAGCAACAAAAGCAGAGGAGGGTCATGACGAAGATATTTCCAGAGAAGATATTATTAAGCAAGGGATCGTTCAAGAAGCAGATTATATTCAATTAGAAAAATATACCCATGCTTTATTTCAACGAGGTACCACTATTGCAAAAAAGCAAGGATTAATTTTGGTGGACACAAAATATGAGTTTGGAAAAACCGCAGACGGTCAAATTGTTTTGATCGATGAAATTCATACTCCAGATTCCTCTCGTTATTTTTATGAGGAGGGGTATGCCGATAGACAAAAAGAAGGACTTCCACAAAAGCAACTTTCAAAAGAATTTGTTAGGCAATGGCTTATTAGCAATGGATTTCAAGGGCTTGATGGTCAAACATTACCCGAAATGGATGCTGACAGAATCAATTCAATATCAGAACGATATATTGAGCTCTATGAAAACATTACTGGCAAAAATTTTGTGAAAGCTGATCTTCACGATATTGAAGATAGAATTCAATCCAATGTTTCAAGTTATCTTTTAAATAGAAAAATTTAGAATACTTTGGTTTTTAGGATTCTTGAAGTAAATCTGAAATTTCTTTAACGGGAGTATCAGAAGGAAAACACAAAGCGTTATCGTATTTTTTAAACCAGGTTATTTGCCTTTTAGCATATCTTCTGGTATTTTTTTTGATTTCACTAACGGCATGTTCTAAGGAATATGCTCCATCGAAATAAGGAAACAGTTCTTTGTATCCAACAGTTCGCAATGCAGTATTATTTTTAAAGGGAATTAAATTTCGGGCTTCTTCCTCTAATCCTTCAGCCATCATCTGATCCACACGCGCATTTATTTTTTCATAAAGTGCTGTTCTAGGGCTGTGTAAAATGATCATTTTAGAAACAAAATCACGTTCTGTTTCAGTTTTGCCTAAAAACGATGAGTAAGGCTTATTAGAGGTTATTGATACTTCTAGTGCTCTTAATAAACGAACAGGATTGTTTATGTCTACTCTTGTATAATATTTTGGGTCTTTTTCTATCAGTAATTCTTGAAGACCTTTGAGTCCGTGGGTTTGATAGAAAACTTGAATTTGGTTACGAACTTCTTGAGGAATATCTGGAAATTTATCCATACCAAACATAACAGCATCAGCATACATCCCAGAACCTCCAACCATGATCAAGGTATCATTTTTTTTAAAGAGTTTATTTAGCGTTTCTATTGCTTCTTTTTCAAAATCTGAAACTGTAAAACTTTCTTTTACAGATTTATTATGAATAAAATGATGTTTTACTTCAGCCAACTCCTTTTCTGAAGGGGCAGCAGTTCCGATTTGTAGCTCTTTGTAAAATTGCCTTGAATCACAGGAGATTATTTCTGTATCTAGTGCTTTAGCAAGTTCAATACTAGTTTTGGTTTTTCCAACACCAGTGGGTCCAGCGATGTAGATAAGTGTTTTAGTTGACATGATTTAATGGTTTTCCACAGCTATGGCAATATATGGCCGCTTCTTTATGTGAGTGAGTTAAACAATGAGGACAAACTTGTGTATTTTGATCGATTGGATTTTGTTTTGTCATTTCTGCGGTTACGATACCCGTTGGTACAGCAATAATACCATAACCTAAGATCATGATTACTGACGCAACCAATTGACCTATGGGGGTTTGTGGAGCAATATCTCCATATCCAACTGTTGTTAAAGTAACTATACACCAATAAATACTTCTAGGAATACTTGTGAAACCACTAGAATCGTCTTCTATCAAATACATTAGTGTGCCAAAGATGATACATAAAACAATAACCCCAAAGATAAATACGAAAATTTTTGTGCGACTTTTTCTAAGTGCAAGAAGGAGCATGTTATATTCACTAACATATTTTGTCAGTTTAAGAATTCTGAATACCCTCAAAAGGCGTAAAGCCTTTATGGCTACTAGACTATGTGTTCCAATAAACAGTAATGAGAGGTATTTTGGTAAAGTGGATAATAAATCAACAATACCATAAAAACTGAAAATATACTTGTGTGGCCTAGTAACACTTATGATTCGAAGTATGTATTCTATTGTGAATAAAATAGTAATGATCCATTCTGCTATATCCAAATAGTCATGGTAGATAGAGTCTATGGAGGAGACACTTTCTAAAGCGACAAAAACTAAGCTCAGTAATATGGTGATAAGCAAGATGACATCAAATAATTTTCCGGCAGGGGTGTCGGCTTCATAGATGATTTCATGCAGTCTGTGCTTCCATTTTTTCATAATTGTTGAGGATAGTAATTAAGATTTGCCGGTGATTTACAAAGATATCAACTTATTATATTTTTTACGTGTTAAAAAGCTGCGAATTAATTTTTGGGTATCAGGGTTATCCTCAATCTTTATGAGGCGAGACTCGATTTGTTTGAAATTTTTGATCTGATGGTTCAGTTCAAAGTAGCCATACCCTTGAAAACAATTGTTCTTTATAAAAACAAAAGATGATTCACCTGTTTTCCTTCCAGCCGAAATCACTAAAAAATCTGTAAAAGGATAGCTAAAACTTTCCATAAGTGCATCGATTTTGGTTTGGTAGGAATCAACGGATTCTTCACCAATACAAGCCCCATCGCATTTATTGATTCCGTGATAAAAACATGGACCATCGGATTTAGAAAGATTGGTTTTTTGCAAACAGATTCCAAAATTCTCACACCAAAAATGCAAGGTCGCTTTAGCCGACTTTTGATTTTTATAGACGCTCAAATAATTGTATTCCTTTCGGATTTGTTCTAAAATAAGTTTAGGGTATTCCTGAGAGGAATCAAGACGAATGCCCATAGGATAGACCCTATGCTTCATTGCTTTGTTGAGTTTCGGGCTATTGATTTTTATTTCATGTTGTTCTTTCAGTAGGGTTACTAATTCACTGCCTACCATAGCATAGGAGACAGACGACATTTCTTTCTGAATGGTCTGAGCTTTTTTTGAATTAGTAGTAAGGTGATTTAAAATTCTCTTTTTGATGTTGTTACTTTTCCCTATGTATATGATTTCATTTTGGGCATTGTGAATGTAATAAACACCCAATTCTGAGGGTAAGCTATCAATGATATCTAGAAATTTGGGGGGCACTTTATTGGGATGTGCATCGCTAATTTGAGTTTTCAAAATATGTTTTTGAATGTCCTTTTCCAGTAGGATTTCAAACAATTTAACTGTAGCTTTCGCATCACCATGAGCGCGATGTTGGTCTGCAAAAGGGATTCCTAAATTCCGAACAAGTTTCCCCAGATTATAAGCAGGTTGTTCGGGTAAAAGAATCTTGGAAAGTGAAACGGTACATAGAGATTTGCGATCAAAGACAAAACCTAACCTCCTAAACTCTGTCTGAAGAATTCTGTAGTCAAAGGATGCATTGTGAGCAACCAAAACACAGTCCTCTGTGATTTCAACAATCCGTTTAGCAACTTCATAGAATTTTGGTGCGTTTTGTAGCATTTTAGAAGAAATACCAGTTAATTTTTGTACAAAAGGCTGTATAGGTATTTGAGGGTTTACAAGACTACTGAACTGATCAATTACTTTTTTACCGTTGTGTTTATAGATGGCAATTTCAGTTATTCCCTCTTCATCGTACTTACCCCCAGTGGTTTCTATGTCAAGTATGGCGTACATGGGCTAATAATTCCTCTGACCAAAAATTTTACTCCCTACACGTATCATAGTAGATCCAGCTTGAATCGCTATTGGATAATCTCCACTCATACCCATTGAGAGTATAGTGCATTCAGGAAGTTGATTTTGGGTTTTGTCGAAAATCGTTTTAAGCTGAAAGAATTCATTTTTTATTTGTTCAATGTTATCTGTAAAGCTGGCCATCCCCATAAGGCCAGCGATTTTTATATTAGAAAAGGATTGAGCGGATAATAAAAGAGATTCGAGTTCATCGGCAGGAAGTCCAAATTTAGTTTCTTCTTCTGCAATTCGAATTTGTATTAAACAAGAGATAACCCGGTTGTGTTTGACTGCTTGCTTATTAATTTCTTTGAGTAATTTTAGACTTTCTACACCATGAATTAAATCAACAAAATGAGCCATGTATTTTACCTTGTTGGTTTGTACATGTCCAATCATATGCCATACAATATCCTTGGGTAGCGCTTCCCATTTAGCGGCCATTTCTTGAATTTTATTTTCTCCAAAAACCCGCTGTCCTGCTTCATAAGCTTGCATGATTTCTTCATTAGACTTTGTTTTTGAAACCGCTACAAGAGTTACTTCTGAGGGAAGATTTTTTATGAGTTCTTTAATGTTTGAATGAATATCCATAAGACAAAGATAGGATTTCATTAGGCATTTTATTAAGTGAAAATGAATTTTAAAATTCAGTCTTTATTCAGAGAATAAACACTTCACTTTATCCAAAAAAAAAAGCTACCCTTAGGTAGCTTTTTTAAATAAAACCTTACAATTAATTATTGTGCAGCGTCCATACCTTTAGCGATTAGATCGTAAAACTGATCTAATTTAGGAAGAACTACGATACGTGTTCTTCTGTTTTTGGCACGATTTGCAGCAGTGTCGTTATCAGCGACAGGAATATAATAACTTCTTCCTGCAGCAGTCATTCTAGCTGGTGCAACACCGAAGTCTTTTTCTAATATACGAACTACAGCAGTAGCACGTTTTACAGAAAGATCCCAGTTGTCTAAGATACCGTCAGATTTGATTGGCACGTTGTCAGTATGACCTTCTACCATAAATTCAAGTTCTGGCTTGTCGTTTACAACTTTTGCAACTTTTCCTAATACTTCTTTAGCTCTTGCAGTCACAGTATAACTACCGCTTCTAAATAAAAGTTTGTCAGAAATAGAAACATATACAACACCTTTTTCAACATTAATCTCGATGTCTTCGTCACTCATGTTTCCTAGTACACCTTTAAGGCTGGTTACTAGCGCTAGAGTTACAGAGTCTTTCTTAGTTACAGCATCTTGCATTCTTTGAATACGAACATCTTTTTCTTTCATGCTCTCCAAAGACATCTCAAGGTTTTCAGCTCCTTTTTGAGAAAGGGTCGTTAGGTTTCCGATATTATTGATTAAATCTTGGTTATTCGCTTTCAAAAACTGATTTTGTTCTTGTAGTGTAGCAAGAGAGGCAAGTGCAGCTTCTTTGTCTTCATTACAAGTATTTAGTTTTACCGTAGCAGAATCTAAAAGACTTTTTGTGTTTTGTTGTAATTCTTCAAGTTCGGTGAATTTTTTTTGTGATACACAGGAAGATAGTAAAATACCCGATACCATTAAAGCGATTGCTTTTTTCATAGTGATGTTTTGTTTTAATTTTTTTGATTTACAAATTAACTGAAATTATTTATAATTTTTGTTCAAATCACTGAATTTTAACCTCCTAAATATAAAATAATCTACAAGAATACTTTTTCGTCTAAAGTATTTTGGGTTTTTAATTGTCTTTACTTTGGTTAAGATACTGTAATTAAATCTCTTATAAAACGAAAAGTGGGCTCGTATTATTGCCCAAGTTGCCTTAAAATTAAGATTAATAAAATAGGATATGCCGATGAGTCCATCTAAACACAGTTTTTTAAACAGCGTACTGTATAGCACCTCTTTAGGGAGGTTTTTAGCACACATAAGTAATGAGTTTCTGTGATTGAGAAAAATTTTTCTAGCAGAAGGAGGAAGAGTAGCGGCTCCTATATGAAATACTTTTGATGATCCTACCGATTCTATTTCATAGCCTTCATTGAAGAGTCGCCAGCATAAGTCAATTTCTTCTTGATGTGCAAAAAATGAAGCATCAAAGCCACCGAGTTTCCAAAAAAGTTCATTGCGAATCAAAAAACAAGCTCCACTTGCCCAAAAAATCCTTTCAGTTTCGTTGTATTGACCGAGATCTTCCTCACAGTGTTTGAGTATCCTACCTCTACAAAATGGAATGCCGAAAGAGTCTAAGTACCCACCCGCAGCACCAGCATACTCAAAATGCGTTTTATTATTGTAATCCAATATATGAGGCTGTACTACAGCGGTTTTTGGATTTGTATCTAGTCTATTAAGTAGGGGGTCTAGCCATCCTTCTGTAAGTTCAATGTCAGTATTTACTAGGGCATAAAAGTTTGACTTCACTTGTTTTAGTCCTTCGTTATATCCTCCTGCATAACCGAAATTTTTATGTAATTCAATGCATTTTACTTCAGGATGATTTTGCTTGATCCAATTAACAGAGTCGTCATCAGAGCCATTGTCAATTACTGTTATTAGTGCATTTGGACTAAAGCGAATCGCATTTGGCAAAAACTTTTTTAAAAGACCAAGACCGTTGTAGTTCAATAAAACCACCGCTACATTATTCATAGTGTGGCTTGGAATTTAGGGAGCTCTTCGATAAATTGATATTGCTTATTCTCGTAATCCATAGTACAAAAATAGTGATTCAAACCGTTGGTTACCATCATAAAATCACTCTTTAGGTTGAGATTATAACGTGCAATTTGATCAAATGTCTCTTGTGCTATAGGAACTTTAGGAGCCTTGCATTCTACCAATAGAATATTTCCTTTGCTGGGATCAACGATCATAATATCAAAACGTTTACGGGTATCGTATAGTTTGATCTCATTTTCTACTTTAATCCACGAAGCAGGATAGCCCAATGTTTGAGTCAAATAAGCGAGACAATGCACACGAACCCATTCCTCTGGTGTACATCGCACCCATTTTTTACGAATTAGGTCAAAGATAAAGGGTTTATTTTCCCTATTTTTGAGTCGCAGGTCACATGGTGGAAAATTGAGTGTCTCCATTCTGTAAAATTGCAATAAAATTTTAATATGCAAGCGTTCTTCACGCTACTTTCCAAAATTGAAAAACAACAGTTTTCGCCATTCTATCTACTGTCGGGAACAGAATCTTATTATATAGATGCAGTTCTGGCAGCTTTAATTTCAAAATTGGTAGACGAGAGCTCTCGTGATTTTGATTTCACCCTCTTTTTTGGGAAAGAAGCTTCTTCATCAGAAATTATTGAAACAGCGAAACGTTATCCGATGATGGCTGAATTTAATGTCGTTGTGGTTAAAGAAGCACAATTATTACTTCCAAGTGCATTGGATGAACTTGCGAACTATGCTGCTCATCCCATGAATAAGTCAGTACTCATTTTATGCTATATGCATAAAGCATTTGATAAGCGTAAAAAGCTTTATAAAGCCGTTGAAAAAAATGGAGAAATACTAACGGTAAAACCCCTTTATGATAATCAAATTCCCCAATGGGTAAGAGATCATGCAAAGGCACTTCAGTTGGAACTAACCCCCACCGCTGTAGAGCTTATATCTTCCTATGTAGGGTCTAATTTGACCCAACTTTCAAATGAGTTAAAAAAATTAAAGTTGACCGTCAAAGTAGGGGAGCTGATCGATGAAGAATCGATAGAACGATATGTTGGTATTAGTAAAGCATTCAATAGTTTTGAACTTCAGAAAGCTGTTGGGAGTGGTAATTTTTCACTGGCTTTTCAAATTGTGAAATATTTAAACCTTAACCCTAAATCGAATCCTTTAGTCTTAACTTTATCTTCGTTGCATTCCTATTTTCAAAAGTTATTGTTACTGAAAGGAATTGAAAATAAAGGCAATGCAGCCGCAAGTATAGGGGTTTCTCCATATTTTATAAAAGAATATGAAGCTGCAGCAAAACGTTTTAGTATGCGCCAAATTTCTCAGGCTATGAAGCATATTTTTGAAGCTGATCTCAAGAGCAAGGGGATTAGTGGAGCCAGTTCAAGTGATACCCAGATATTGGAAACACTTTTAATCCAGTTATTTACACTTTAATCTAACGGGAACTTTTCCGGATCAAATTCACTCATGATTGCATAAACGGCTTCAAAGACATCGTCTTCAGAAGGCTTAGAGAAATAGTCACCATCCCCTCCGTATGCAGGTCTATGTGCTTTTGCAGATAAAAGCTTTGGAGCACTGTCTAAGAGTGGAAAAATATTTTGTTTTTCTATGAGTTGTTGAAGAATATAGGACCCGCCACCTCCAGGAACATCTTCATCAACAATTAAAATTCGGTTTGTTTTTTCAACACTGATTCGAATTTCCTCCTTTAAATCAAAGGGAATCAAACACTGGATATCAATTACCTCAATCGAAATCCCTTCTTGCAATAATTTTTTAGAAGCTGCTTCAACAATTCTGAGTGTGGAGCCATAAGAAACAACCGTTATATCTGTTCCTTCATTCATGATCTCGATTTGACCTAAGGGGATGGTAAATTCGCCTAAATTTTGAGGAGGAATCTCTTTCAAACGATATCCGTTTAGGGATTCGATAACAACAGCAGGTTGTTCGATTTGCATGAGTGTGTTGTAAAATCCTGCGGCCTGAGTCATGTTTCTTGGAACAACTATATGCATTCCCCTCAATAAATGAATGAGCCCTCCCATAGGTGAGCCCGAGTGCCAGATCCCTTCCAAACGATGCCCCCTAGTCCGAATAATTAGAGGTGCAATTTGCTGACCAATGGTTCTATAGCTCATTGAGGCTAAATCATCACTTAGTATCTGGATGCAATACAGAATATAATCTAGATATTGAATTTCAGCAATCGGTCTTAATCCTCGGAGGGCAAGACCAATTCCTTGTCCTGCGATAGTTGCTTCTCGAATACCCGTGTCAGCAATACGAATGTTTCCAAACTTATTTTGTAGCCCTTCTAAACCTTGATTCACATCGCCAATTTTTCCCACGTCTTCGCCAAAAATCAATAGACTATCATAACGATTTAAAAGTGCTTCGAAATTATCTCGAATGATGATCCGCCCATCCACAGGCTCTGTTCCATCAAGATAGACTGGTGGTACACTTTTGAATTCAATTAAATCTTTCTTCGAGACAGTATAAAGATGTGAGGATATTCTTTCTGTAATATCTTTAGTGAGTGAGGCATGCCATTGTTTAAATTCGGAAGCATTAGCTTCTGGATGCTTCGCTAAGAGGGTTTTAATTTGCCGTCCTGCTGAGATAATGTCTTTATATCCCAATTCTGCTTCTTGGTCCAGCTTTGATAATATCAGTTGTAGCTTTGGATCGTTATGGGTTTCTTTTGCTAATGAAGGAGCAAATGCAGTTAATTTTAATTTTTCTTTTAAAATGGGGTCTTCATATGCATTTCTCGCATTTCTTCTAGCTGCGCGAACTTCTCTGGAGGCTTCTTCTTCTATCTTGATAAGTTCCTCTTCTTTTGCAAAGCCATCTTCCAGTATCCATTTACGCATAACGCGATTACAATCATACTTTTGTTCCCATTCAAGACGACTTTTGGATTTGTACCTTTCATGAGATCCTGAGGAGGAGTGTCCTAAGGGTTGGGTAAGTTCGGTAACGTGAACCAAGACAGGGACATGTTCTTCTCTGGCCAGAGTTGAAGCTTTGTTATATGCTTCGATTAGAGCTAAATAATCCCATCCTTTTACTACGATAATTTCAAATCCCTTTTGCTCTTTAGTTCGCTGAAATCCTTTCAGGGCTTCCGAAATACTTTCTTTGGTAGTTTGATCTTTATTAGAGACTGAGATTCCGTATTCATCATCCCATACACTAATTACCATAGGAACCTGCATTACGCCTGCTGCATTTATGGTTTCAAAAAACATTCCTTCACTTGTACTGGCATTACCTATTGTTCCCCATGCAATTTCATTTCCGTTGTTAGAAAAGGTGTCTCTATTATGAGTTTTATGCTCCCGATATACCTTAGATGCCTGAGCAAGTCCAAGAAGTCTTGGCATTTGAGAACCAGTGGGGGAGATGTCTCCGCTATGATTCTTTTGGTTAATGATATCCAACCAGTCTCCATTTTCATCACGACTTTGTGTTACAAAATGACCTCCCATTTGTCTGCCACCAGACATGGGTTCTCTGGAGCGATCTAGATCGGCGTATAACGCAGAAAAAATATTGTTTACAGTCAAAAGGCCTTGAGCCATGAGTAAGGTTTGGTCTCTGTAATATCCAGATCTGAAATCTCCATTTTGAAAGAAATGGTTCATTGCAAGCTGTGGTAACTCTTTACCGTCCCCAAAGATTCCGAATTTTCCTTTTCCTGAAAAAACTTCTCGTCGACCAAGGTTGCTACATTCCCTGCTTAAAACAGCGATTCGATAGTCTTCTAAGACTCTTGATTTAAAAGCCTCGAAACTAATTTTTGGTTCTTTTCCAGTACTTTGAATTTCCATATGGTGGCACGAAAATACAAAAAAAATAACGGTATTAAATGTTATGGATTTGTAGGATCAATATAAGCGACTTTAGTATTGAACTAAAACCATTTACGACTGAACAAGTTGGTTAGTGTTTTAAGTCTAGGAGTGAAGATAAACCTGATTTTAGAGGCGTACCTGGATTGGGTAGGTTCAAATCCATTAGATGAATAGAGTGGGAAAAATAATTCAAAATAATCAGGGACTAAATTAATTTTGAAACCAGAATCAAAATAACCAACTGTAGAACGTAATCGATTCCTCAATAATCCTATATCCCCATAGAATTCAATCCACTTCCAAACACCAATTGAAGCATTCAAGGAAGTCATGAAATCGTTTGCTGAAGATTGATCAAAAAAGGCCTTAAATCCTCCATCCGCTGGAATAAATTGTTGGCTATAAATACCGGAATCCTCAGAACGACCCAAGTAGTCATATCTGAATAAATAATCAGGAGATCGGTTTAGGTTAAAGTCGAAAAACTGCGTGTCTGTTGAGTTGTGCCATAAAAACTTTCCTGCAAAAAAGCGAATTGAAAATTGTCTTCCGCTGGGGAATAGTTTTCTGTATTGGCTTGAAAAATGAATTTTTCCAAAGCTTTTAGAAACTTCTAAATTTGAGCTCGTATTAAATACTGTGACGGCGTCTGCATTTTCATACCTGTGAATAAAACTAAGAATACTGTAATCGGGATTGACCGTTACATTAGGGTCTCGATCTCTAAAAACATTATACCAGGTTGCATTTAATAGCTGCCTCTTATTTGACCTTAAATCAAAAGGTCTGAAATACATCGAAAAAGAAGGTTGTATAGAAGTATATCTTAAGTTCGTATTGTAATGAAAGCTTTTACCTGTTAAGAAAACTTGATTCAAATAGTTTTTGCTATCGTGGTTGATGAAACGATACCTTGATCTAAAAAAACCGACAAAAGTATTTTCCTTTATAGAATATTGTGGATGTAAATCCAATTCAAAGGGTTGGTTTTTAACCCGTGTATTATAGATGCGAACACCTCCAGTAAAACCATCGTAAATATTAAAATCAGAGATGGGATAATAAAAGAGTTGATTTCGAGAAAGGTCTTCACTATCTCCGTAAAAGGTTAGTTTTAATGGTTTTAAACCGGAGGATGATTGAAGATATTTCCAGTTATTGAGTCTGTTTTTTTCGGGGAGAAAGCGATTAGAATTGATTGCAACAAAATCTGCATCTTGAGCATTTAAATCTAAAATGGTGTCTTTTCCAGAATGATTGATCCAATGTTCTTTGATGATTTTATCGTCCTTGATCAAATCCAATTTGTAAGGAAGCGGTTTGGCATTTTTTTCTGATACCGTAATTCGGATCATTCCTTTATTTTTGATGACCTTTTTAATCGAAAGATCGTAGGCATTTCTGTCCGTTAGGTAAGTTTTAAAAAACCATTCAGTATTCTTTTTTGTTTTTTTATTAAGGATGCTTTCTAATTCTTTTTCTCCTCTAGTTTGACTGTATTCTTTCAGTGCACTATCTAGGACATTTTCTTCAAGATAAGCGTCTAAATAACTTAGCCCAGACCCTACATGATAGGGGATGGTGTATGATTCATTGGATTTGGTTAAGCGTTCTTTGCCTAAGGTGTCTTGCTGTTGAGCGTTAGCATGCTCACTAAATTCATAAATAAAAGAATAACTTTCATTGAATCCTATTTGCGCAGCACTAAAACCATTGAACGGAGTAGTGCCGAGAACTTTGTATTTACGTAGGTTTCCGAGAAATTTACTGTCAGGAAAATAGACCTCTACGAACTTCATTGAAATATAAGTTTGAATACCTCCAGTAATCCAATGATCTTTTCGTTTATTGAGGATTAATAACTCATTTAGGTAAGAACCCAAATAGGCTTTTAGAAATTTAGTTTCAAAACTAAAGTTCTCTTCGAAAGGGTTCAAAAACGATAAGGCTTCTCCTATACCTACGATAGGATTTTTAGAATAATCTTTTTTGAGTATCAGTAATTTTTTATTCTCAATCGGATCAAGAATGGTTTTGACAAAGGCATCTATTTTTTGAATCGATTGCTGAAAATCAAATTCAGAATTTTTTGAAGGTAAAATATCTGTAACTATTGAAAAGTTTGAATTGATTTTGATCGTTTTAAAGGTGTCTTTAAGGTCAAATACAAATTCAGGACTAATGATATTATCTTCTTTAAAAATAGATTTTTTAAGCAACTGATCATTGAGTTCTTCGGTGCTTACTTCATAAAGATTGCTTACCAATGAATAGTTGGATGGGTATGTCCAATGGATGATATAATTATTAGGTTTAGCACTATAATCTCTAAAACCAAGATTACTATTCAGTAACCATTTATCATTATATCTAGGTGCAACACTGACAAAGAAATCACGAAGTAAAATTCCTTTATTTGAATTAATTCCAATACCAGTAAACTTGTCGTCGGGGATTTTGACCACATAGTTTAAATTAATTTTTACGTTCTCCCCAGGAGCAAGTGGTTCAGATAAATCAAATTGAATAATATCTAACTGATCTTCTAGGCGCTTCCAGTTCTGTGGAGTTGAAGAAACCTCTAATTTTTCTAGATGAGTGTAACCCAACTTACTATTTGAACTGATATAAAAACTTCGGTTGAATTCATTTGCCAAATGATTGGCCAAAGGTGCTGGTGCCCCTTGATAGGAGTTTGCCCAGTCGTAAAGAAAAATTGAGTTTAACGATTGATTGCTCTTATTGGTGTATTCAATTGTTTGTGAGACGATCATACTCTCTTCCTCCATATCCAGCTCTAAATCTATTGTATAGGTATTTTGAGACCATGAAAAATTCCCTAAACATAATATTAGAAGGAAAATTATAAGGGAAAAGCTGGTTGCTCTCATTTAGAAGTTAGGTTTGAAATTGTCTTTAGTGTAAAAACGGTTTAAGCATTCCATAACTTCCTCTTTGGTATCCACCAAAGCTATTAGATCTAAATCTTCAGGACTTATATTTTTTTCTTTTAAAAGTGTGTTTTTGATCCAGTCGACTAATCCGCTCCAGTATTCTCGACCTACAAGGATGATAGGAAATTTAGTCACTTTATTAGTTTGAATGAGTGTGTAGGCTTCAAATAATTCGTCTAGTGTGCCCACTCCTCCCGGCATCACAACAAAACCTTGAGCGTATTTTACAAACATTACTTTTCGAACAAAGAAATATTGAAAATTAATCAGTTTATCTTGATCGATGTAAGGGTTGCTCTGTTGTTCAAAGGGCAATTCAATATTAAGCCCTACAGATATTCCACCTGCTTTTTGAGCACCGCGATTTGCTGCTTCCATGATTCCAGGACCACCTCCGCTGATGATGCCATATCCTGATGTAGCAATTGCTTCTGCGATATCCACGGTCAATTGATAAGTAGGGTTGTCTTCATGTGTTCGTGCGGAACCAAAAATAGATATTGAAGGACCAATGGCACTTAACGTTTCATAACCTTCCACAAACTCACTCATGATTTTAAATAATGCCCATGAATCGTTTGATTTGATTTCACTCCAATTTTTAGGTTTAATTTTTTTCATATTACAATAGGCTTAATATCAACTTCTAATTCTTTCGCCAAGAATGGTGCTGTATGACTTTTGCTGTGATGAATAAGATCTTCAGGTTTACCGCTAAAAAGTAATTCACCCCCTTTTCGACCCCCTTCTGGGCCTATATCTATGATGTAGTCTACTTGTTTTATTACATCCAAATTATGTTCAATAATCAAAACAGTATTCCCTTTGTTTACCAATCTATTTAATACGCCTAAAAGTACTCTAATATCTTCAAAGTGAAGTCCAGTAGTGGGTTCGTCTAGTATATAAAACGTACTTCCAGTATCTTTTTTAGAGAGCTCACTTGCCAGTTTTACTCGTTGTGCTTCTCCTCCAGATAAGGTGGTCGAAGGCTGACCCAAAGTGATGTAACCCAATCCAACATCTTGAATCATCTTTAATTTTCGATAAATTTTTGGAAGTGCACTGAAATATTCACAAGCCTCATTAATGGACATATTCAGAACATCAGAAATGGATTTTCCTTTATAACGAATTTCCAAAGTTTCTCTGTTAAAGCGTCTTCCTTGACAAGTTTCACATTCTACATAAACATCGGGTAAGAAGTTCATTTCAATAACCTTCATACCACCTCCTTGACAAGTTTCACAGCGGCCTCCAACTACATTAAAGCTGAATCTCCCAGGCTTATATCCTCGTATTTGTGCTTCGGGTGTTAAAGTAAAAAGCGTTCTAATTTCACTAAAAACACCGCAATAAGTCGCTGGATTACTTCTGGGTGTTCTACCAATAGGACTCTGATTGATGTCCACAACTTTATCGATGTATTTTAACCCTGATACTTTTTTGTAGGGAAGAGGAACTTTTACACCATTAAAAATATGCTCATTTAAGATAGGATATAGGGTTTCATTAATTAGTGTTGATTTTCCACTTCCTGAAACTCCTGTGACTCCAATCATGATTCCCAAAGGAAATTCAACATCAATATTTTTGAGATTATTCCCAGTACATCCTTTGAGTATAAGGCTTTGTCCATTACTTTCTCTTCGGGTTTGAGGCACCTCAATTACCTTTTTCCCACTGAGATATTGGGAAGTGAGTGTATTTTGTTTTAAGGTTTCTTCTGGAGTTCCTTTTGAAATAATTTCTCCACCATTTTTTCCAGCAAAAGGTCCCATATCAATTAGATAATCTGCGCGGAGCATCATGTCTTTGTCGTGTTCTACTACCAAAACTGAATTCCCAAGATCACGAAGTGCTGTAAGTGAATGAATCAAGCGATCATTATCCCGTTGATGCAGACCAATACTTGGCTCATCCAATATGTATAAAACACCTACAAGCTGTGAGCCTATTTGAGTTGCCAAACGAATACGTTGTGCTTCTCCACCAGATAAGGATTTAGAAGATCGATTAAGCTGTAAGTATTCTAAGCCCACATTTAATAGGAATTCAAGACGAACTCGTATTTCTTTTATGATCTCTGTGGCAATTTTTTTTTCGTTCTTATTTAAGTTTTTTTCCAATTTAGAAATCCAATTGAACAGATCGTGTAAATCCATTGCAACTAAGTCAGCAATATTGGCCTTGTTAATTTTAAAATAAAGAGCTTCCTCTCTAAGGCGAGAGCCTTTACAACTATCACAGTCATAAGTGTCCATATAATTGGAAGCCCATCTTTTTATACTAGCGGTTGCCGCTTCTTCGTATGATGATTCAATGTAGTGTTCAAAGCCTTCAAAATCGATTTTATAGGTACGTGTAATTCCGAGTACAGTAGAGGGAATTTCAAATTTTTCATGACTTCCCTTGAGAATAATTTCCATCGCTTTTTCAGGAATTTTAGCGATTGGAGTGGTCAAATCAAAATTATAACAGGTGGCAATGGTTTCAATTTGCTTGTAAGTCCAGCTTGTTTTTTTAGTTCCCAAGGGGGCAAGACCTCCCTGCGCTATGGAGAGACTATCGTCCGGGATTATTTTTTTTAAATTCACTTTATGCTGCACTCCAAGACCTTTACAGCCGGGGCACATACCTTTTGGTGAATTAAAAGAAAATGTGTTGGGTTCCGGAGCAGGGTATGAGATTCCAGAAGTTGGACACATTAAATTTTTACTAAAATAACGGGCTTTATTATCTGTCAAATTGAGGATCATCAGAATATCTTGGCCGTAATGTAAGGCAGTAATAAGAGAATCATTGAGTCGTTTTAAGAACTCACTATCGTTTTTGACAGTAAAGCGATCGACAACCAACTCAATATCATGGGTTTTGTATCGATCAACTTTCATTCCTGGGCTTAAATCTACAACATGCCCATCGATTCTTACCTTTGAAAATCCTTGTTTGGAAAGCGAATCAAAAAGTTCTCGATAATGCCCTTTTCTTGACTTGATGATGGGAGCAAGGAGTATAACTTTCTGATCAATGTAGTCTTCCAGAAGAAGGTCTTGAATTTGTTCCTCGCTATAGCTCACCATCTTTTGATTGGTTACATAACTGTAGGCAGTTCCTACACGAGCGAATAATAAACGGACATAATCGTATAGTTCTGTAATAGTTCCTACTGTAGAACGAGGGCTTTTTGAAGTAGTTTTCTGTTCTATTGCAATCACAGGTGATAAGCCGTCTATTTTATCTACATCTGGCCGTTCCATATTCCCCAAAAACTGTCTTACATAGGCAGAGAAAGTTTCCATATACCTTCGCTGTCCTTCAGCATAGAGAGTATCAAAGGCTAAAGAGGATTTGCCGCTACCAGATAGACCGGTAATCACAACCAATTCATCTCTTGGGATTTCTAAGTTGATATTCTTCAAATTGTGGGCGCGTGCGCCTTCAATGCGAATGGTATTGGTTTTTTTCCTCATAGTTTACAGACTGCAAAAATAAGATAATAATACAGTCTTTTGCTGAAAGGAAAAGAATTAATAATAATGTACAGCCTTATCGTCTCCTCTTGGATCTGCTCCAGTAGTAATTCCACCCGTTTCAGACAAATAAATTGCATCTACACGACCGATAATACGAGAGTATTCTTCTTTGATGTCGTATCCTTTTGCTTGAAGATTATCAATGAATTTAGAATCAAATCGATTGGGCTCAAAGGTTACTTCATCTGGTAACCATTGATGATGAAATCGCGGTGCACTAACCGCTTCTTCAATAGACATTTTAAATTCATAGACATTCAAGATAGTTTGCAAGACAGAGGTGATTATCGTGGATCCTCCCGGAGTCCCAACAATCATTGATAATTTCCCATCCTTCTCAACTATTGTGGGTGTCATTGCACTCAACATACGTTTTTGAGGAGCGATCGCATTAGCCTTCCCACCGATGAGTCCAAACATATTTGGAACTCCGGGTTTACTACTAAAATCGTCCATTTCATTATTTAAAAAATACCCTCCCGATTCAATAAAAACTTTTGAGCCATAACTTCCATTGAGGGTAGTAGTTACCGCTACTGCATTTCCCATAGGGTCGATTATAGAGTAGTGTGTAGTTTCTTCACTTTCCTCCCATAGTATTGTTCCAGGACTGATTTCTGAAGACTTTGATGCATGATCAAAACTGAAATCTGACATTCGATTTGTTAAATATTCTTGGTCCAAAAGACTGTCAACAGGGATATTTACAAAATCAGGGTCACCTAAATACAAACTTCGGTCTGCATAAGAACGACGTTCTGCTTCTACAATAATCTGAACGGCATCCATAGAGTTTTGTTTATATTGTCCAACGTCAAATGGTTCTACCATTTTCATGATTTGTCCTAAGCAAATTCCTCCACTAGAGGGTGGTCCCATCGTGAATATATCAAGATCTTTGTATTGAAAATGAATCGGATCTCTCCAAACAGGCTGGTAAGCGAGCAAGTCTTCTAAAGTCATGATCCCCCCAGTTTCCTGAATCCTTTTAATCAAGTTTTCAGCATTTTCACCCTGATAAAATCCAGCACTTCCCTTTGTTGCTATTCGCTCTAAGGTGTTTGCTAAGGCAGTATTTCGGACAAGATCTCCTGCTTTAAAGTCTTGGGCATAGAAGGTGTTTTCTCCGTTAAGTTGGATAAAATCATCTTTTTTACTCTCAAAGCTGGCTTCTTGTTTAGTGGTAACGCGGTAGCCATTTCTTGCCAAATCTATTGCCGGCTGAACCAAATCTTTCCATGGTAAACTTCCAAATTTCTTATGAATGGCCTCCAAACCAGCTACCGTTCCTGGAACTCCTACAGCCATTCCTCCTAAAGTACTTTTACCTTCGATCACATTGCCCTGCTCATCTAAATACATGTTTGCAGAAGCAGCTAAAGGTGCTTTTTCGCGATAATCCAAACTTCCTGTTGTTGCATTATTCAAACGGTACACCAGAAAACCTCCGCCAGCAATATTCCCTGCATTAGGATAACAAACGGTAAGGGCTAGATCTGTTGCGATCATTGCATCAAACGCATTGCCTCCTTTTGCCATAATTTCTACTCCAATTTTAGAAGCTTCCTCTCGAGCACTGACAACCGCACCTTTGATTGGTTTGTCTACGCTACAAGAAACGATAAGGAATGCTATGCTTAGAAGTAAATTAAATTTTAGTAATTGATTTTTTGTCATAATTCCAATGTTTTTAATTTTGAAAATCTAATCAAATCTTGCATGAAATCCAGAAAATTATTTTGAAAGTAAGAATATTTTTCAACTAACTCGGTTGTTGAATTGGCTAAATTTGAATCAAAACGAGTGCGTTTGTCCATTTGTAAAAGTATCGAATGCAGTCCTTGAATAGTTTGGTATTGTTCAAACCAATTATAAGTGATTAATGCATCGATAAAGCGTTCTGTTTTCTCTGAAAATTCTATATCAGTGGTGTTTAGTTTGGTGTAAAATTGAGTTGAAAATTCACTTAATTCAAGAGGATGAAAGCGATTCCATAGAACAGCTAAAAAATGATCAAAATACATATCCACAATTACCCTGCTGTAATGTCTGTAAGTGGGGAAGAGTAAAGTTACGCAAGCTTTAAATAGGGGGTGTGTATCCGTAAAGTGATCTATTTCTCTATGAAGGAATATTCCTCTCTGAACCGAGGGAGGATAAATCTTGAGTTCATTTCCTTTGATTTTGTCTGCAATAAGATTTCCTAATGCCAACGGAAAATCATCTCCAGACAAGAAAACGTGAGCCAAGAAATTCATGCTATAAAACTAATTTTTTTATTCATTAATAGGACTATAATTTATTTGAATAATAGAATAACTACATTTGCAGGATTATAATTTTCTAGTACGTTCAATTGATGCTATTTAGTTATGTTTTGAATTTAATTTTTAGGTCATAGTTTACAATAAATTTATAGGTATTGTCAGTTTATTCCTGTTGCAGCTTTTGTATGCACAAGACAATACACCCCCTCCCATAACCTTTTCAGGAGGTTATACTTTTGATTTAGCGGGGAATGTGGCTGGAGGCGTTGATCAAGGAACTGCCTATTTAGGGAATATAGATCTGAATTTTGATTTTGATACTCAGGCACTAAACCTCTGGAAAGGGGGACATTTTTTTGTTTATTTATTGAACAATCATGGAAATTCTCTGTCAGAATTAATGGGAGATTTTCAAGTCGCTAATAATATTGAAGCCGAATCCAATACCCGACTCTATGAATTGTGGTATGAGCATAATTTTAGTTTCTGGTCCGTTTTGGTAGGTCAACACGATCTTAACAGCACCTTTGCTAAAACTGACACTGGTTTTTTCTTTGTCAACAGTTCCTTTGGGATTCAGCCTGACCTCTCCACAAATGTCCCAACCTCAATTTTTCCTTTGGCAACATTAGGAATTGTTATTCGATGGAGGATTGGAGAAAACTTCAAAGTACTTCATGCCATGTATGATGGTGATCCAGGTTCTGAGTCTGAAAATCCAAATTCATTAAAATGGAGTTTAAGCAATGAGGACGGAGCATTATTAATAAATGAACTACAATATGAGGTTGTAAAAGAAACTGAGACTCAGGCAACCTATAAAATTGGTTTTTGGAAACATACTCAAGATCAAATTGTCAAAAATACTCTGTTTTCAAACAGCCATGGAATATATGGCATCAGTGATCATGTGTTGTTTAGAAATGAAAATACTAAGGGTGTACTCAGTATTTTTTCGCAACTTGGCTTTTCATTAAATGAGCACAATCCAGTGAAGTCTTATTTAGGAGGAGGAGTCCTATACCAAGGGATATCCACCAAAAGAAGTCAAGATGCTATTGGACTTGCTTTGGCGCACAACGTTTTTTCAGAAACCTATCGATCAAGTTTTACGGATGGAATACAAAATGAAACCGCTTTTGAATTTAGTTATCGGTTGGTAACCAATACCCGATGGTTTTTACAGCCAAATGTTCAATATGTGATAAACCCAGGCACCAATAGCAATATTCCTAACGCATTAATGGGAATGGTGCGTTTTAATTATAGTTGGTGAATTTTATTAATTTTTATATTTGAAAAAAAAATGACTTTAATCAAATCCATTTCAGGTATTAGAGGCACTATCGGTGGTGCTTCAGAAAAAAACCTCACGCCTCTAGACGTGGTTCGATTTACTAGCGCTTACGCCCAGTGGCTAAAACAAAATCATAAAGGTAAATTATCAGTAGTAACGGGACGTGATGCAAGAATCTCGGGTGCTATGGTTCATAATTTAGTGAACCAAACACTTGTGGGAATGGGGGTAGATGTAGTTGACTTAGGACTTTCCACAACTCCCACAGTCGCTTTGATGGTGCCAGAAGAAAAAGCACAGGGAGGGATTATTTTAACTGCAAGTCACAATCCAAAACAATGGAATGCATTAAAATTATTGAATGAAAGCGGAGAATTTATTAATGCTGAAGCCGGAGCTAAAGTTCTAGATTTTGCAGAAAAAGAAGACTTTGAATATGCTGAAGTTACAGCTTTAGGAAAAATAAAAATTAAGTCTGATGCGATAGAGAAGCATATTGATTCCTGTTTAGCTATGAAATGGGTTCAAACCAAAAAAATTCAACAGACTTCTTTCAAAGTTGTCGTAGATGGGGTCAACTCTTCGGGAGGAATTGCGATTCCTCAATTGTTAGATTCCCTAGGCATAGAAGTTGTCAAAATTCATTGTACTCCTAATGGAGATTTTCCACATAATCCTGAGCCTTTAAAAGAGCATCTGACTGATCTTTGCGATGCCGTAATAAGGCACAGAGCAGATTTTGGAATTGCAGTAGATCCTGATGTAGATCGTTTGGTTTTTGTAGATGAAAAAGGGGAGTTATTCGGTGAAGAATACACTTTGGTAGCTTGTGCAGATTATATTCTTAGTAAAACTCCTGGGAAAACAGTTTCTAACCTTTCCTCCACAAGAGCTTTGGCTGATGTCACCAAAACGCATGGTCAAAGCCATAGTGCCAGTGCTGTTGGCGAAGTAAATGTAGTGACAGAGATGAAAAGAACTCACGCTGTTATTGGCGGGGAAGGGAATGGAGGAGTTATATACCCTGACTCTCATTACGGAAGAGATGCCTTGGTTGGAGTTGTCTTATTCTTGTCCCTTTTGGTAGAACGTAATAGTTCCGTTTCTGAACTCAGAGCATCTTATCCAGATTATTTTATGAGTAAGAATAAAATCAACTTACAAGAAGGAATGGATGTTGATGGTATTTTGAAATCAATGGAAGAAAATTATTCAGAAGATAAAATCACCACAATAGACGGTTTGAAAATTGACTTTCCATTGTCATGGGTACATTTGCGTAAATCTAATACAGAGCCTATTATTCGTATTTATACCGAAGCCAAAACGCAATCAGAGGCTGACGAACTTGCAGTTAGATTTGCTAAAGAGATTAAAGCGCTTTTTTGAGTTTGGCATGTTTAAAACGTTTGTGGGTCCAGAAATACTGAATTGGATCTTCTTTAATTTGTTTTTCAAGTAATTCGGTAAACGTATCTGTAATTGCATTAGGGGACAGGCTGTTTGGTGCATCAGTTATGCATTTGAAAGTTACTTCGTAATACCCTCTTCTTTTGCGATTTATTTTTCCGTAAACCACGGGAATATTAAGCTCTCTTGCTAACCGTTCTGCTCCCGTATAAACAGGTACTTCGATTCCTAAGAATGGACGCCAATAGGTAAGCGGTTTTGGTCTTGGAGACTGATCGCTGGCAAAACCAAAAACACCACGTTCATTTGCTTCCTCCATTTGCTTGATAATTAAAGTTGCCTTTTTTTGAGGAATCATATAAGCATCGTGGCGACTTCTTATTCTTTTAATCAATCTATCAAAATATGGATTTCGGATAGGTGTGTAAATACCATAACCTTTGTGCTGCATATGATATCCTAAAGACATCATCCATTCCCAACTAGCATAGTGACCACACATTAAAAAAACAGAACGATTTTGAGCTTCAAACTGTGTTAATTCCTCAATATTGTGAACTTTAAAGCGCTTAATCATTTCCTCTTTAGACATTCCCATGGATTTGATAATTTCTAAAAAGAGATCGCATAGATGACGGTAAAATTGACGCTCAATTTGAAGTAATTCTTTTCGCTCAAGAGCTGGAAACGCCAATTTGATATTAGAACGAACAACCGATTTACGGTAGCCAATGACTCTGTAAACCAGAAAACAAATACCATCAGAAAATAAATATAAAATCGGAAAAGGCAACCGTGAAATTATAAAGAGGAAAGGAAAAGCTAGATAATAAATTAAGGCGTTCACATAATTCGTTTAAGCCGCTAATTTACCTTTTTTCAGTCATACCATTTGTTAAAAACTTTATTTAGAAGTTGTGCTTTTCAATTTTTAAAACACATTTACCTTCTTATTTTTGTTATAAATAAAACATATTCATTCAAAATTGTTATAAATGAAAGATATTTTAGTCCTTGGAATGGGAAAAGTTGGAAGCTTGGTAGGGGTGTTATTGAGTAAAAAATTTAAAGTTAAGGCGATAGATAAAAAAAGGCCACATTACAAATACAATCTACCCTTTGAATGTATAGAAGGTGATGTGAGCAACCTCGAATTTATAAAAGAGGAACTCAAAAATCACGATGCAGTAGTTTCTGCTTTGCCCTATTATTTAAATAAGGATATTGCTCAAATTGCACATGATTTGGAAGTGCACTATTTTGATCTTACAGAAGACGTGCCTACTACACAATTCATTCAAAGTCTGTCTAGTACTTCTAAAAAAATACTCGCACCCCAATGTGGATTAGCACCGGGATTGATTGGAATTATTGGGATGGATTTGACAAAGTCTTTTGACAAAATTCGCGACATTGAATTGCGGGTAGGAGCTTTGCCACGATATCCCAATGGGCAATTAGCTTATTCTTTTACTTGGTCTCCTCATGGAGTGATCAATGAGTATGTCAATGATGCAGAAGCCATACATAATGGAAAAAGGAAGCTGGTACCTTCTCTTGACGGCTTTGAATATATTAATATAGAGGGGCAAGAATTTGAAGCCTTTACCACCTCAGGAGGTCTAGGAACCCTCTGTGAAACCTTCGAAGGTAAAGTAGATACTTTAAATTATAAAACCATTCGTTATCCTGGACACGGAAAATTAATGCGTTTTTTAATGTATGAACTAATTCTAAAGGAAGACAAAGATCAATTAGAGCGCATTTTGAGTAATGCAAAACCCCCTGTAGAAGAAGACGTTGTTTATGTTTATGCGATAGTAGAGGGATGGCATAATGACACCCTTTCTAGAAAAGAATATTTCAAAGCTTTTTATCCTATGGAAATAGAAGGAAAAAAGTGGCGTGCTATTTCATGGACAACAGCTGCATCACTTGTGGCTGTTGTAGAAATGGTTGCATCTAAAACTTTACCACAAAAGGGTTTTTTAAAACAAGAAGAAATTCCTTTTGATAAATTCTTGGAAACTCCAACAGGAAGTTTATTTTTATCTTAATAAATGAATTTAAATGAAATTTAAAAACACCACCCCATTAACTCAAATTTTGGATCTCCTTTTTCAGGTATATGAAGCACGTGTTCCGGATGTGCGTAAAATAACCAATGCGATGATCAAACAAAAGATGGTAAAAGATCAATCGGATATTATCAATGATCACATTGCTTTTCGAACGATGGGTGTTCCTAATCTTGGGATAGCTTCTTTTGAAAAGATTTTTCTTTTCCACGGCTATACTCGAATGGATTTTTATCATTTTGATTCTAAGAAACTGGATGCCCATTGGTATGCACCACCTACATCTGATTTACCACGTGTCTTTATCAGTGAATTAAAAGTAGAGTTACTAACCAATAAAGCTCAAGAAATTATAAAAAAATACACAAACTCTATAGAATCTGACCCCGTGGATGCCTTAGATCTAAATGATATCAGAACTGTAGCAAACTTTTTTCAAACACCTTTATGGTCATTACCCACAAAAGAAGATTATGAAAATTTACTAAAAGAGAGTGAATATGCCGCTTGGGTAATCTATAATCGTTATTATTTGAATCATTACACTATTAGTGTTCATGACCTTCCACATCCCTACAATACCCTTGAACCATTTAATGAATTTTTAAAATCATTGGGGATACAATTAAATGATTCTGGAGGGGAAATTAAAACAAGTAAAGACGGACTTTTGAGACAATCAAGTTCTGTGGCAAACCACGTAGAAGCAATTTTTTCCGAAGGAGAAACTAAGCAAATTGCTGGGAGCTATGTTGAGTTTGCAGAACGTGGTGTATTGCCAGAGTTCTTAGACATAGACCCTAAAAAACTTCAAAGAAAGCACCGAAGAGAAGGGTTTGAAACTTCTAATGCAGATCGAATTTTTGAGAGTACCTTCACTTCCCAACTAAAAAAATAAAAATGAAAAAAATAGACGAACTATTTAAAGAACTTAATATTCACGCAAATCAAAAAGGATGTCATTCAGGAGAAACGTGGTTTGGTACCGGAATAGAAATTACATCTCATAGTCCTGTAGATGGTTCTTTGTTGGGAGTAGTTCAGGCTGCTGGGGTAGAAGATTATGAAAACGCAATTACAAAAGCAGAACATGCTTTTTTAAGTTTTCAGAAGATCCCTGCTCCTAAACGAGGAGAACTAGTTCGACAATTGGGAAATTCTCTCAGAGAAAAAAAAGACGCATTAGGTCAATTAGTTTCATGGGAAATGGGTAAATCATTACAAGAAGGACTTGGAGAAGTTCAGGAAATGATAGATATCTGTGATTTTGCCGTAGGACTATCACGACAGTTACACGGTGTTACGATGACCTCCGAACGGCCATCGCATCGTCTTTATGAGCAATACCACCCTCTGGGGATTGTTGGGATAATTTCAGCGTTTAACTTCCCTGTTGCTGTTTGGAGTTGGAATGTTGCTTTGGCATGGGTTTGTGGGAATGTATGTGTTTGGAAACCTAGTGAAAAAACTCCATTGTGCAGTATCGCTTGTCAAAACATTATCAGTGAAGTTTTAAGCAAAAATGGACTTTCTGAAGGGATTTCTACCGTATTATCAGGTGGAGCTCAAGTAGGGCAGTGGCTTACTGAAGATCATCGAGTTGCTTTGGTTTCTGCTACAGGATCTACTCGAATGGGAAAAGAAGTAGCCCAGCGTGTTGGGGCTAGGCTCGGGAAATCATTGCTGGAGCTCGGAGGAAATAATGCGATTATCATCACCCCAAATGCTGATTTAGATACTGCCATGAGAGCTGCAGTATTTGGTGCTGTGGGTACTTGTGGACAACGTTGCACTTCTACTCGAAGACTTATTGTTCATGAAGAAATTTTTGAAGCGTTTACAAAAAATCTTCAAAAAGCATATACTCAACTTCGTGTTGGCGACCCTTTAGATGAAAATAACCACGTAGGCCCCCTTATAGACAAGGATGCTGTAAATATCTATCTCAATGCCCTAACTGAAGTGGAAAAACAGGGCGGAACATGGTTAGTTCCTGGAGGGAAACTTGAGGGAACTGCCTATAAAAGTGGATGTTATGTAAATCCTGCTGTAGCTGTTATTAATCACGACGCTGCGATTGTTCATCAAGAAACATTTGCCCCCATCCTCTATATTATGAAATATAAAGGAAGTGTTGAAGAGGCCATTACAATTCAGAATGAAGTCAAACAAGGACTTTCGTCCTCCATTATGTCTTTAAATATTCGAGAAACAGAAACTTTTTTATCCCACTGGGGGAGTGATTGTGGGATTGCGAATGTGAATATTGGAACATCAGGTGCTGAAATTGGTGGTGCTTTCGGAGGAGAAAAAGAAACTGGGGGAGGAAGAGAAAGTGGCTCTGATGCCTGGAAAGCATATATGAGAAGGCAAACCAATACAATCAACTTTTCGAATGATCTTCCTTTAGCACAGGGAATTGTTTTTGATCTATAAGGCTTGTCATTTGAATTTAACTTAGTTTTGAACCATGATACAAAGTCTTCCTCCAGAAGGAGTGCTCATTATTGGTTTAAATATACTTTTTACCTTCATTGGCTTTAAAAATGATGTTTTTTTTGATAAATACCGTTTTCAGATTGGTAAAATCAAGTCAGGAGAATATTACAGATTATTATCCTCGGGTTTTCTTCATGTAAACTTAACCCATTTACTTTTTAACATGTTTACCTTCTATTTCTTTGTAAATATTGTTGTTGGTATCTTAGGTTCACTCTCCTTTTTATTACTTTTTTTTGGGAGTCTTTTAGCAGGTAATTTTTTTGCGTACTACTTTCACTTTAAAGACTCATATTATTCAGCAGTAGGTGCAAGTGGTGCAGTGACAGGAGTTTTATTTAGTGCACTACTCTTGTACCCTGAAATTGAATTGATGCTTTTTTTGATTCCCATTCCCATTCCTGGATACCTCTTCGGAATTGGATATTTATTATATACGCTCTATGGGATGAAAGCTCAAAATGATACCATAGGGCATACCGCACATTTTGGAGGCGCTATTGGAGGTATTGTGATAACATTATTTGTGATGCCAGAAGTGATTTATACTTCTATTTTGATGTTGGGAATACTAAGTGTTGCTGTTGTTGTAGCCGGTGTATTGCTTTACAAACAACAATGATCATACTAGTTTACACCAAGCAACTCATCTATTTTTCTTTCAAGTGAAATTCCTCTCAAGTCTCTTGAAACAATTATTCCATTCTCGTCTAAGATAAAGGTTGCTGGAATTGCAGAGACTTGATACATTTTTGCAATTGGGTCATTCCAAAATAGTAGATTCGAGACATGATCCCAGACTAATCCGTCATCCGCGATTGCTTGTACCCATTTTGGTTTAGTTCTATCTAAAGAAACACCGATAATATTTAGTCCATTATCTTTATGTTTATTGTACAGGCGAACTAAATTGGGGTTTTCTACGCGACATGGGCGACACCAACTTGCCCAAAAGTCAATTATGGTTACTCTACCCAAGCGATCAGCTAAATTAAAGGAAGTTCCCTCAGGATCTGGCCCTTCAAAAAAGGGAGCGATCTGTCCCACTTTAGCTTTTGGAGTTTCATTGACTTTAGTGGAGATCGTTCTGCCAGAGGCAGTGTTCTTGATCCGCTCATCAAAATTATCGAAGATAGCTTTTGCTTCAGCGTTAGGGATGATTTGATTCTCTACAAAACGTTCTAGAATTAAAATTGAAATAAAAGAATTTGGTGAAGCCTTAATCAATTCTAATTCATAATTCTGAATCTGATTTCTTACTTCTTGATATTGTTCTTTAAGATCTTCTGAAAGTAAAGAGTCTTTTAAAATTAGTGCTTGTTGAAGATCATTGCCAATAGCATTTAATGAAGTGATGTATACTTGTGTTTCCGTTTTATATTTCATAAAGTCATTGTTGGAAACCGTACCCGTAGCCTTAGAAGATCCAATGCTGTCTTTGTAGAGTTCTACTGTAACATTTCCAGATTCAGCAACAAATGGAAAGCTCCCTTGAATTCCTTCAATTTGAAAAAAGTGAATACTGGGTTCTTCAGCTAAAATATCAATCGAGAATTTTCCAGCATTTACTTGAATCGTATCAAGTATCTTGGGTTGGTTATTCAGATCAGCAATAATGTGGAATATTTTGCTTCCGTTTTCAAGGTCTGTGGTCCCCTTAACTCTAATATCATTAGAAGAGCCATCACAGGCGATGGATAAAGCAAATATTCCAAAGAGGCAAAAAAGAATGTTTTTCATTTGATTTGATTATGACTTATGACGGTAAATTTAGACAATTGAAAAGGAACATGAAAACTAATCCCTATTTTAGCTATGATTTAATCCAATGGAAGTAACAGAGAGAAACCTTTTAGATGTCAAAACCCAAATGGAAGGTGAGTTGGTTTGGGATGAGACACATCAAATGCTTTATGCCACTGATGCATCTGTATACAAAATGCGACCTCTAGCAGTGGCTTTCCCTTGGAATGTAAAGGATCTTCAACTGCTAATTCAATTTGCAAAAGATCACAAAACAAGTTTGATAGCACGTACTGCAGGGACTTCATTAGCAGGACAATGTGTTGGTAGTGGAATTGTAGTTGATCTGTCAAAGTATTTCACCAAAATTTTAGAATTAGATATAGGAAAGAGAACTGTTCGTCTACAGCCCGGAGTGAATCGAGATGCTTTGAATGAGTATTTAAAGCCTCACGGTCTTTTTTTTGGACCCAATACATCTACTTCAGCCTATTGCATGATGGGAGGAATGGTGGGGAATAATTCCTCTGGCACAACTTCCATTCGTTATGGGGTTACTCGAGATACTGTCTTGTCAATGGATGTATTGCTTTCAGATGGTAATCAAGTAATTTTTTCCAATCTCAGCGAACAAGAATTTGTTAGCAAAACAAAACTAAATTCATTAGAGGGTTCCTTGTATCGTTTTTTTAAGGATACCCTATCCAAAAAAGAAATTCAGCAACAGATTCGTGAAGAATTTCCGGAGGTTAGTGTACATCGTCGAAATACAGGCTATGCTGTAGATGCATTAATTAACCAAAAACCTTTTAACCCTTCGGGTACTGATTTTAATTTATCAAAACTTCTAACGGGTAGTGAGGGTACTTTAGCAATTACCACATCGATTACACTTCAGCTTGAGCCATTACCTCCATCACAAGCTGTGATCTTGGCACTTCACTTCGATAGTATTCATAAGGCAATGCAGTCTGTTGTCCCGGTGATGAAGCACCAGTTATTTACCTGTGAATTAATGGACAAAACAATTTTAGATTGTACCAAAGGACATCCGGGATATCAAGAACATCGTTTCTTTATAGAAGGTGATCCTAAGGCTATTCTTTTACTCGAACTTCGTTCGGATGACATAGGGACTTTAAAAAAGCAACTTGCAGAACTGGAAAAATCGGTAATTCAAATGAAATTAGCGTATGCTGCTATTCCACTTTGGGATGAAGCTATTGATAAAGCCAATGAATTGCGTCATGCAGGTTTGGGTCTTCTAGGAAATTTAGTAGGGGATCATAAAGCCGTTGCTTGTATAGAAGATACGGCGGTTCCATTAGACCGTTTAGCGGATTATATAGAGGAGTTTCAAGAACTCATGAAAGGATTTAATCAAGAAGTAGTTTATTATGCTCATGCTGGTGCAGGAGAATTGCATTTACGCCCGATTTTAAATTTAAAAACAACCAAAGGAGTTCAAGATTTTAAAGCCATTACACTGGCTGTAGCTCATCTGGTCAAAAAATATAAAGGCGCTTTGAGTGGGGAACACGGCGATGGTATTGTTCGTTCCGAATTTATTCCTATAGTAGTAGGGGAAAAGAATTACACACTTTTTAAGTCTATTAAAACAGCTTTTGATCCAAATAGAATTTTTAATCCCGGGAAAATCGTAGATCCTTTTCCTATGGATCAAAATCTGAGAACTGAAAACAAAGAAACAGCCCTACACAAAACTAAATTTGATTTTTCAGCGGATCAAGGACTGCTGAGGGCTGCGGAGAAGTGTAATGGTGCTGGTAAATGTCGCTCAACCCTTCCTTCAGGAGCAATGTGTCCTAGTTATAGAGCCACTCTGGATGAGAAACACAATACTCGCGGTAGAGCCAATGTCTTGAGAGAAGTTTTGAGTCAAGATATAAAACCGAATGCTTTTGATAGTAAAGAACTTAAAGAAGTCTTTGATCTATGTTTGAGTTGTAAAGCATGTGCTACAGAATGTCCAAGTAGTGTAGATATAGCAACCTATAAATCAGAGTTTTTATATCAGTATCAAAAAACGAATGGAAGCTCAATCAGAGATAAAATCTTTGCATACTTTGGAAAGATAAATGCTTTTTGTCAACCAATTCGTGGAATTCAAAACGGTCTGCTCCAGCAGAAAATGACACGAAAAATTGCTGCATTTGCTTTGGGAATCAGCCCCAAAAGAAGCTTTCCAAGACTTGATAAAAGACTAGATAAAATACTTAAAATCAAAACTTTAAACAAATCAATTAAAAGTGTTTATTTATATCTTGACGAATTTTCAAATTACAATGAAACATCAATTGGAAAAACAACTGTTGCTTTGCTTGAAAGTCTTGGATATCAAGTATTGATTTTACCCCATTCAGAAAGTGGAAGAACTTATATTTCTAAAGGTTTTCTCAAACAAGCCAAAGAATGTGCAGATCACAATGTATCACTGTATGCTGATCTCATTTCTGAAAACACACCACTGATCGGCATTGAACCTTCTGCTATTTATACCTTTCAGGATGAATACCCAAAACTGAGTTCTTTTCCTGATAAATCTAAAGAATTGGCAAAAAACAGCATGTTGATAGATTCCTTTATTGCAAAAGAGATTGAATCTGGCGCAATTACTTCTGATCAGTTTAGCGACGAAGAAAAGGAAATTAGAATTCATGCACATTGTTATCAAAAAGCATTAGGAAATCCATCTGAGACCTTTCAAATGTTAAATCTCCCCAAAAATTATGAAGTTCGCCTTATGAATACAGGTTGTTGCGGGATGGCTGGTTCTTTTGGTTTTGAAGCAGAACATTATGACATCAGCATGAAAGTAGGAGAGGAGCGCCTTTTTCCAGCGGTTCGAAATTGCAGTTCAAATACACTAATAGCAGCAAATGGGACGAGTTGTAGACACCAGATTTTTGACGGAACTGGACGAGAAAGCTTGCATCCAGTTAGTATTTTATATGAGGCCATGATTAAAAAAAGGAGCTCCTAAAAGTCAATCCAAAACTTTAGTTTTATCTTTGTTTTTCAATTTAAGGTCATGGCAGGGAATACATACGGTACAATTTTTAAACTCAGTACTTTCGGAGAATCACATGGGAAGGCAATTGGAGGAGTTATTGATGGATGTCCAGCTGGAATAGAACTCGATCTAAAAGCCATTCAGTATGATTTAGATCGCCGTAAGCCAGGGCAATCTGCAATTGTTACTCAACGTAAAGAACCTGATGAGGTCGAATTTTTTTCAGGGATATTTGAGGGAAAAACAACAGGCACTCCAATTGGATTTGCAATTCATAATACAAATCAAAAATCGAACGACTATTCTCATATAAAAGATAGTTACAGACCCTCTCATGCAGACTATGTTTACGATGAAAAATATGGAATCAGAGATTATAGAGGTGGTGGAAGAAGTTCTGCTAGAGAAACTGCAAGTAGAGTAGTTGCAGGGGCAATTGCTAAACAATTTTTAGCTCCTATTACATTTCACGCTTATGTTTCGGCTGTAGGTCCTCTTAGATTGAATTCCGATCCTTCTTCACTTGATTTGAGTGAAGTAGAAAACAATCCTGTAAGATGTCCAGACCCAGAAATGGCTGCTGAGATGGAAAGCTATATTAAACAAATTAGAAAAGAAGGGGATACCATAGGTGGAGTAGTTAGTTGTATTATTAAAAATGTTCCTGTTGGTCTTGGAGAGCCAGTTTTTGACAAACTCCATGCTGAATTGGGTAAAGCGATGCTTTCGATAAATGCTGTGAAAGGTTTTGAGTATGGCAGTGGTTTTGAAGGAACTCAGATGAAAGGAAGTGCACATAATGACTTATTCAATCTGGATGGCACAACAAAAACCAATCAATCTGGAGGGATCCAGGGAGGAATTTCAAATGGCATGGATATATACTTCAACGTGGCCTTCAAGCCTGTTGCAACAATTATGCAAAATCAGCAAACAATCAATTCTAGCGGAGAGCGTGTTGCAATGCAGGGTAAGGGAAGGCATGACCCCTGTGTAGTACCCAGAGCCGTTCCCATTGTAGAAGCTATGGCGGCTTTAGTGCTTGCCGATTTTAAACTGCTGAAGCGGACGAATAAAATATAATCCCCTAAATTTATCAAATGAGAAAACTTGCTTTACACTGGAAAATACTAATTGGAATGGTCTTAGGAGTACTCTTTGGGGTCCTTTTGTCATTGGTATCAGGTGGGCCTGATTTTATTAAAGATTATATCAAACCTTTTGGTACAATTTTCATCAATCTATTAAAGCTAATAGCCGTTCCATTAATACTAGCATCCTTAATAAAAGGAGTCTCTGATTTAAAAGACATTTCCAAATTGTCCCAAATGGGAGGACGCACTATTTTAACTTATTTAGCGACTACTTTAACTGCAGTTACTATTGGCTTGATCCTAGTAAATATTATTCAACCAGGGAAATCAATTAGTGTTGAAACACGAAATGAACTTGTGGAAGCCTATGCTACCAACACCCAAGAGAAACAAGCAGTTGCAGCAAAACAGAAGGAAGCAGGACCCCTGCAGGCCCTTGTAGATGTAGTTCCCTCCAACGTTTTTTTAGCGGCTTCCAATAATAGAAATATGCTTCAAGTCATTTTCTTTGCTTTGTTTTTTGGCATTGGAATGATTTTAATTCCTTCTAAAAAAGTAAAGCCAGTAAAAAAGTTTTTTGATTCCTTCAATTCTATTATTCTTAAAATGATTGATTTGATAATGCTTGCGGCACCTTATGGTGTTTTTGCATTGCTAGCAGCTTTAGTTGTTGAGGCTCCTAGTTTAGAGTTATTTCAAGCATTAGCATTGTATGCAATTACCTTATTGTTAGGTTTGGCAATTATGATTGGAGTATACATTATAATCGTTCGTGTTTACACAAATAAGAAAATGAATTTCTTTATGAAAGGTATCGCTCCAGCTCAACTTTTGGCCTTTTCGACTAGTTCTAGTGCTGCTACTCTTCCGGTAACTATGGAGTGTGTTGAGGAAAACTTGGGTGTAGATGAAGAAGTTGCAAGTTTTGTATTGCCTATAGGTGCGACTATAAATATGGATGGCACCTCAGTTTATCAGGGTGTTGCAGCAGTATTTATTGCTCAGGCATTTGGTTTAGATCTAAGCCTCAGCGCACAACTCGGAATAGTATTTACCGCAACTTTGGCTTCTATTGGAACCGCAGCTGTCCCCAGTGCTGGTATCGTAATGCTAGTAATTGTTTTGGCTCAAGCAGGAATTCCAGAAGCAGGTTTAGCATTGATTTTTGCAATAGACAGACCATTAGATATGTGTAGAACCATTGTGAATGTCACTGGTGATGCAGCAGTTTCAATGATAGTAGGCAAATCAATAGGGAAACTGAAATAAATCTATTTTTTCAGTAAGTCCCTAATTTCCGTAAGTAAAAGCTCTTGTTTTGTTGGAATAGGTTTTTTTTCTGGTGCTGTATCTTCAATATTTAAGAGACTTTCCTGCATTTTATTATATAACCTCACGGCGATAAAAATAGCAAAGCTAATCATCAAAAATGTAAGTATGGTATTGATAAAAGCGCCATAGTGAATCGCTACTTCTTCCACATTGCCTTGTGATTCTTGAATGACTATTTTAAGGGCTGAAAAGTCAACACCACCCAACAGCATTCCTACTGGGGGCATGATTACATCATTAATCAATGATTTTGCAATAGCACCAAAATAGGTCGCCATAACTAAGCCTACGGCCATATCGATTACGTTTCCACGGTTGATGAATTTTTTAAATTCGTTGAAAGGGGTTTTGATTAGATGAAGCATATACTTGTAATTTAAATGAATTTATGTTGAAAAGAAGTGTCTGGCAGAGGACAACTCGTATTTTTTCCAAACCACCGAACTCTATTTTTAGCAATCCCTCTATAAATTCTATTGAGTACGGTCAGCGGTAATATTTTAAAAATAAGGAAAACTCTCCAAAAATCACCAAGTGCTTCTAAAATCTTGAATACTCCAGCGGCTTCTACTAAAGGTTTGTTTTGCTGATCCCAAACCAATATGGAGTCCACCTCTTTTAAATCAAAACCTGATTTAGCTTTTAGGTCAAAAGCCATTTTACTGTCTAAAGTTGTAAATCGTAATCTGTCCTTTTTATCCCACTTACAGAGTTTTTTCACCCAAAAATTACAGAGGACACAGTAACCATCAAAAAATACAATTATGGGTTTCACTTCCTTTTTTTAACCGCTTGTACTAATTCTAAAAGGTCTAAACTTACTTGGGTCGTAAAAGCTCCATAATTGACGATTGCTTTTTGTTTTTCTATAGCATCAATACTACCTACAGAACGCCCGTCAAAAAGACGAACCTGATCCCCAACTGCAAGTTTGGGTTTTGCTTTTTCAACAATTTTGTTCTCTTTTTTTTCTTTCTTCTTCTCTCTCCGAACCTTTACTAAATCCTGTTTTACTTCCTCGTTGAGTTTTTTCTTTTCTTCTCGTTCTTTTTTGCTAACCGCTGCAGTTTTACGTTTACGTTTTGCATTTTCTGTTTCTACCAATCGGAGTAGTTCAGCGATCAATGGTCGCTTTTTATTATTTGTAAAATAACGTTCAGCAAGTTCATTCAATTTATTTCCTAAAACAATCATGCGCTGATTGTGATCAAAGAGTTCCTGATAACTGGTTAACTTTGCCTTAAGTTTGGCATTCATATTTTCCATTCGATCAGACTCACTTTTAACTTTACTTTCTTTTTCTTTTAGAGACTGACCAGTCTTCATCATTGCAGATCGTTCCTTTTGAAGTTTGGCTATGGTAGCATCAAATCGAACTTTACCTCTTTCAATTTTCTTTTTTGCACGATTGATTAAATTAAATGGCAAACCGTTTTTTTGAGCAACTTCAAAAGTAAAAGAACTTCCTGCTTCCCCCATGACAAGTTTGAAGACAGGTTCTAGAGTTTTATTATCAAACTGCATATTGGCGTTGACCATGGCTGGGAGTTCATTTGCTAAGGCCTTAAGATTGGAATAATGAGTGGTAATCAACCCAAAGGCTTTTCTTTCGTAGAAGTCTTCCAGCATAACTTCAGCAAGGGCACCTCCTAATTCTGGGTCTGATCCTGTTCCAAATTCATCTATAAGAAAGAGAGTATTGGAGTTGCACTTTCTCAAAAAGTACTTCATGTTTTTGAGTCTATAGGAGTAGGTACTCAAATGGTTCTCAATTGACTGATTGTCCCCAATATCTGTGAGGATATTATCAAAAAAGCTTGCTTTAGAACGCTCATGAACAGGAATCAGCATTCCACTTTGAAGTAGCAATTGTAAAAGTCCTACTGTTTTTAGAGTAATACTTTTTCCACCAGCATTGGGACCTGATATAACTACAATACGGTTATCAGAGTCCAACTCGATGTCTTGGGGATGTGTAACTTTACCTTCTAATTTGTGTGATTGAAGCAACAGAGGGTGGTAGGCATTTTTGTAAATAATTTGTTTTTGGTCTTCGATTATTTCGGGTAAAAGACCACCTATTTCCTGCGCATATCTGGCTTTTGCATGAATAATGTCTAACTCTAATAGAAAGCTGTGTTGCAATTCGAGATAGGGGAGGTAAGGTCTGAAAAAGTCAGTGAGCTTACTGAGTATTTTTTTAATTTCCTCTCCTTCCTCAAATTCTAAGTTTTTTAATTCTCTAGTTTGAGCATTCGTAGCTTCAGGTTCAATAAATACGATACTTCCTGTTTTTGAGCTCCCCATAATAGCTCCTTTTACTTTTCTTCGGTGCATCGCTTTAACTGCCAAAACTCTACGGTTTTCAATAACTGATTCTCGGATATCATCTAAATAATCAGCATTACCAAACTGGCTCAAAGCCTTATTAAAGCTGCTACTGATTTTTCCTCGAAGTTGTTGGATTTGTTTTCGAATACTAAAAAGAGCCTCTGAGGCATCGTTGCGTACCTCACCAAAACGGTCAATGACTCCATCTACAGTAGGTTTTATTTCTTTTTCTTCATACAAACTCTCTGAACATCCGTAAAGGGTAGGGTAATAGGTTTTGAATTTTTCAAGAAAACGAACTAAGGTATTCGTGGTTTCTGTATTGCGAGCCAAATTTCGAAAAGCTTCCAATTCCAAAACACTATTCTCAATTTTGAGTAATTTAAAATATGGAGAGAGGTCATCAAACCCATGATTTGGAATTCGATTTTCATTATCAAATGAAGCCTTATATTCCGAAGTCTTCTGTAAATCATTCAAAACAACAGCACTATCTGTCAGAGGTTTTAATAAATAAATCCTCTCTTTTCCCATAGGGGTAATAGCAAAGTCAGCACATTGTTTTAGTACTTCATTATACTCAAGATCCTCTAAGGATTTTTCAGGAATACTCAGCATTGTTTTTTCTTATCTTAGCCCTGCAAAAGTAATAAATTCATGCAGGTTCAAATACATCCTAGCTGGGAAAAGGTATTGCAGTCCGAATTCGAGAGTCTTTATTTTCAAAATCTTATAGCTTTTGTAAAAACACAATATCTCAATGCACAATGTTTCCCTCCCGAATCGGAAATCTTTAATGCGTTTAACTGTTGCCCTTTCCATGAAGTTAAAGTAATTATAATTGGTCAAGATCCTTATCACGGCCCTGATCAAGCCAATGGGCTTTGTTTTTCTGTTCAAGAGCATACTCCAAAACCTCCATCTCTTCGAAATATTTTTAAAGAAATTGAAAGTGACCTCGGGTATGAAATTTCTGACAGTGGAAATCTTTTGCGATGGGCAAAGCAAGGCGTTTTTTTATTAAACGCTACCCTAACAGTAGAAGCGCATCGAGCAGGGAGTCATCAAAAAAAAGGATGGGAAACGTTTACGGATAGGGTTATTCAAAATATTTCTACACAAAAAGAAGGTCTTGTTTTTATGCTTTGGGGTGGTTTTGCAAAACAGAAAATTAAATTAATTGATACCCAAAAGCATTTGGTTTTAATGAGTGGGCATCCTTCTCCCTTAAGTGCAAATCGTGGTTTATGGTTTGGGAATAAGCATTTTAGCAAGTGTAATACATATTTACAATCGAAAGGAAAAACACCAATTCAATGGGATTAAAATAGGAGATACGGGGATAGGTTTAGTTAAATTCAATGCTCCTTTACATTGATTATTCAAATTTTTACGAATCAAAAAAAAATTAACCTCCAATACGTTTGACACGATGCCCCATTTTTTGGAGAATTTCTATCAATTGCTCTCGGTAATTTCCTTGAATGATGATTTCACCATCCTTAATACTTCCACCTACACCAACGGCTTGCTTTAATAATTTCGCTAGTACTTTTAATTCTTGATCAGTACCTTCAAAACCACGTATTAGTGTAACCGTTTTCCCAGCACGTCCTTTATTACTAAAATGAGCTTCTAATTGCTGTACTTTAAATTCGGCTTCGGAATCGGGTAGGGGTTCTGGGTCGGGTGCTAAATTCTCAAACTGAATTTTTGCTAAATCTTCTAAACTTGTTAACTTTTTAGACATAAGCGATTGATAATTAGAGCTAAAATACTATTTTAGAAGAAAAGAGAACAATGCGATCCTTCTTACTTTTTTTAATTTTTACAACTTCGGTTATGGCTCAAGAACTTCCTTTTAATTCTATACCTGAAGCTCCAGAAAATTTAACTGTGGGAGCTTCAATTAGTCGAATGATTCAAGCACTTGGATTCAGGTATTATTGGGCTACGGAAGGATTAACGGTTCAAGATTTGGAATACCGTCCTTCAAAAGAGGCCTCAAATACACTTGAAACCATACAGCATATTTTTGGTTTGAGCGAGGTTATTCTCAATACAGCAAAAAACAAAAGTTCTAAACGTCCCAACAAGTCAGTACCAAGTTCTTTGATAGAATTAAGAAAATTAACCTTAACGCAACTAGAAACGGCTTCTTTGATTTTTCAAAACATGAATGATGAAGAGCTCTCTAAACAAAAAGTTATTTTTGATAGGGAAGGAAAAACTTCAAAATTCCCGCTTTGGAATTTACTAAATGGACCTCTTGCTGACGCCATCTATCATACAGGGCAAGTAGTCAGTTTCCGAAGAACATCTGGTAATCCGATCCCAAAAGGGGTGAACGTGTTCCTAGGTATAAAAAATTAAAATCTAATTTTCCCTATCCTCGAAATTTTCCTTTTTTTCAGTCTTTATTTTTTTGATAAGAAAGAAAAATCCTATTGAAATTATTCCAAAAAACAAGAGAAACTCTAGCATTATTTAATTATTACAGCGGTTCCATAGGCTAAAATTTCAGAGCAGCCTTGCATGACCATGGAGGTCGTTAAACGCACATTTACTATTGCATTTGCTCCTAATCTTTCAGCATCCTCTGTCATGCGTTGTAAAGCTTGCTCCCGAGATTGCGCTTGGAGTTTGGTATACTCACTGATTTCTCCTCCAATGATGTTTTTAAGGCCTGCAAAAATGTCTTGGCCTACGTTTCGGGCTCTTACGGTACTTCCTCGGGCAATGCCCAGAGTTTCTGTTATTTCTTTATTAGTTACGGTAGGAGTGGTGACTATTAGCATAATTAAGGATAAAAAAGGGTTTGATCTATAGCTGGAAATAATTTTAGTGCGTTTTTGTAGTACAATTTTTGCAAGACAGAATCGGGTAGGGCAAGCCCATACATTTTCCAATGCGCATGGCGCTTCCGGTAATATTCAAAATATTCATCGTCGGTTTCCAGTACTCTAAAATAGGTGTAATATTCACTGACTTTATAACTATCCTTTCCAAATAGAATTCGGTCTTGATAATCAATAAAAAATTGACGGGCACGTTTGGGTTGTCTTCCCAATTCTGCTAATACAGCTCCAATTTCAGTCATCACATTCGGGTAGATATCAAGATGTGTTCCCAGACGATCTAAATCGTTTCCCATCCAGCCTAAATGAGCATTTATAAAAGTTGTATTGGGATGTTTCTTAAAAACGGCATGCTGTTCAGCTAATACTTCCTCAAAGGAAGGATTCTTTTCAGGATCTCTATATCTTCCTGGTTTCTGTCGAAGTTCCAGCCATCGCTCGTTAAAAGCATCTTTAGGAGCCCAAAATGAGGCAGGCTCACCGGAGTGAATTAAAACGGGAATGTTATTGTCACCGCATGCTTTCCATACGGGATCAAGTCGAGGGTCATTAATTGCGATACGATTGCCACTAGAATCCTGACTGGTCAACCCTAAAGATTTGTATACTTTTAACCCCATAACACCCGCTGCAACTGAAGAATCTATCAAAGTGACTTGCTTTTCCTTGAAGTCAGCATCATCTATGGACTCAAAGTCAATATTTAAAAATAAGCCAAATCTATTTGGTGCATTTTCACGAATGTTTTCCAATGATTTTCTTAAATATAACCCTCGGTATCCACTTAAATTAATCATAAAGCCCATGTTTAAATCATCCATTTCATCCACCAATTTATCCAGGTTTTTAACCGGCATATCAAATTGGTGATTGTGAACATCTACAAAAGGAAATTTCGAACGAAGTACAGGTGTTTCTTTGATGATTAATGTGGATTTTGGACTGTATTCCTCAATATCCATCAGATTATTTTTCTCCTGAATTTTATCAATGATGTAATAAGTGATCCCGCCCAGAAATAAAAGGGCAAATGTGAGCTTTAAAAGGTTAAAAAACTGCTTGAAAAATCTCCGCATTATTCAATTGGAATTACAACTTGGGTTGTGTCCCAGCGGATTCGCAGATTTGAATCTACAAAATCCATCGTAAGTTGCTCAATTACATCACCTAGAGTTTGAACAGGTACATTTATTTTCATGAGAATTCCACTAGGGTCAGGTTCCATAGCACTTAAACCTCCCGTTTTGGTATGCACATAAATCACCCAATTCTCTGCATAAGGATAGACGTATAGACCATAAGATCCAGCAGCAAGGTTTCTTCCAGCAAACGAAATGTCTCTATTGGTAGTGAGTTTAGTGGTCAGATTTGCTCCCAAACGCCAATATACATCATAGGGTACTAAAGCACCCTCAGCAGATTCACCAAAAATAAGGCGGTCTTTTTTATAAGGGCGGTAATAACGAACAGACATTTCCGTATTCTCATTTTTAAACTCAATATTACCTAGTGGACTTTTTGGATTAATGTAGAGTGAGTAAACAAAAAATAGCCCAGCAAGCACTATGAGACTTACAAGTATTCCAATACTAATTTTTAAAATTTTCATGATCGAGTAGGTTTAAAATTCACGTCTAAATTACAATAAAATAAACAGTAATGAATTCAATAATTCTATTTTACATAACATAAATTATAGTGTAACTAAAAATTAAGAAGATTATTCATTAACTTGCGTTATAATTAATGTTTTAACCCCTTTAAAACCAAAAAAAATGAAACAACTCTTTCTAAGCGCAATCTTGCTCTTTTCAGTTGGAATGATTAGTTGCAAAAACGATACTAAAAAAGAAAAAATGACTGCGGTACAATCAGAATCTCAGGAGATTATGGCAGCGTCAGTGGTCAGTTTTGGAGTTCGCGGTAACTGTAGCATGTGTAAAAAAACAATTGAAACTGCTGCTTTAAGTATCGAGGGTGTTCTAAAAGCAACATGGGATATCAATAAAAAATCCATTGAAGTCGCTTTAGACGAATCCTCACCAGAAATCATTCAGATACACAATGCTATTGCAGCCTCTGGATACGATACAGATCAAGTCAGTGGAGATTTAACTGCCTATGAAAAATTACCACTTTGTTGTCAATACGATCATGAAATGGAAATGAATCAATCAAAAGCGGTTCAATAAACCACGGATCATTCTTATATAAAGCCGTTCAATAATTTTTTTTGAGCGGTTTTTTTATGCTTAGTCGGTACATTACA
>JAFMMH010000028.1 GCA_017851655.1 Flavobacteriaceae bacterium | reverse complement strand
CAATCTGCTCATTCAACTTGTCAACTTCTTCCATTTCAGAAATAGAGCATGAGAAGATTAGAAAAGGTGCGGTAAGTAAAATAAATTTTTTCATGTGATTTGTTGTTTTTTGTAATAGAACAATTGAAAGGTGTTTTACCCTACCATGAAGAAGTTTTTTTTATTTAAGGGATTAAAATATTTAATGAACACATTGTTTGAAAAATAACAAAAAGTGTTGAACGATAGGGGTTTACAAGGCATATTCATCAATACAAAGAAAATTTTAACTTAATTTTATCATGCTCATAACCAATCAATGGATGAATCCTTTTCTCTATTTCATAGTATGTATTCCATTTGTGCTAATGAGCCAATCTAAAAAATCAATGGACAGAACCTATTTCGATAGTGGCCATATTAAAACCGAAGGGAATCTCGTAGAAGGGAAGAAACATGGTGAGTGGGTTCATTATTTTGAGTCAGGTCAAATTAAAACAATAAATAATTTCCAAAATGGGATACAAGAAGGCAAATCTTTTTGGTATCATCCCAACGGATCAATAGGTTGGGAAGAAAATTACGTAAATGGGATTGCTCATGGTAAATTTCTTTACTACGATGAATCGGGTCGTTTAAGGATTGAAAAAATATATGAAAATGGAAACGAGGTGAGTTATCGTTTTGACGGTAAAGAATTAAAAAACAATTAAATTTTATAGATCTTATTCGTCAATACAACACAAAAGTATTGCTGAATTTTTCAAAGAAATCTTTTCAAACGGGTAGTAGATTCCGACCTATTCAAATAATTAAACCCGAGTCTATTTGAATACTATTTCAGACTTTTCTTAAGCATACTATTTTTGAAAACGGATCAAAAAACACCTTGAAAGTAAATAAGCAGGCCTAAGCTAAAAAATAACTTTTATTTGATTTTTTCTAGGGGAGTTCAGAAGAAGTTATCCATCGTGTGTTCAAATCAACATTAGTCATTTCTTTGTCCAAAGGAAAAATAGGTCGTTTTACTCTTTTGTATCCTAAACGCTCCAAATCTTGGTCAACTCCACCTGGCGTTAGTGCCATAATCCAATCTCCTCTAAGATCGTAGAGTTCAGGAACTAAATACCCGATTTTTACAACGAGTATGTCACTTAATCTTGGATCAAGCCCCAGTTGGGTAAAGTCCTTTTCATGGTGATATGGCTTTCGTTTTTTAGTGACAATTACTCGAATACTTCCAACCCGAATCACGGCTTCTACTTCTGCATGTATGTCACCTTCATGTATAGCCTCTACTACTCCATCTAAAAGAATAGGAGGAGCAAAGCGGTCGTCTACTAAAGCACCGACATTAGCTTTTACTTTTCCTCCAACACCCACTTCTATGGCGGCTTTAATCATTTCAGGCCCCGGGATAGATGCGTAAATAAGTACAGGACCATTTGCAGATTGAAATTCTGGCTGAGATAATAATTCTCTCAATGTCCAAGTTACGTCACCAGCCCCTCCAGCAGTTGGATTATCCCCCATATCACTAATTACAAAGGGCTTTTTAGTTGCTTTTAAAGCAAGCTCAAGACTTTCTTCTAAAGTGGCTGTAGGAGCGACAAAATCAAATTCTTCCCGGACATCCCAAAAATGATTTGCGAGCATTTCAGCACTTTCACTAACCGCAGTTTTATCGTCACCAGTTACCATGACTACTGCTCGATTTCGGGGTTCATCTGCCCATGCATAACCGATCCAAATTGCGGCATCAATTACACCTTCTCTCTCGGTAACTGGCTGAACTTTAGCATACAGACTTTTACCTGGTTCTATTCGGGTACTTGTTTTTTCACCTGGCAATAATATTGGTACTGGAATCCATGCTTTGTATTTGGGTTTTCCTTTTCCAGATTGCAACCTTTCTAATAGGTTATCTACCGCACGTTGTTTTGATTCTAAGGCATCCTCATGGGGCGCCATTCTATAACAAGTAATTAAATCAGTGTGCTTTGCCAGACGCTCAGAAACATTACCATGTAAATCCATAGAGGTTGAAATCAATGTTTCTGTACCAATTAGTGCTCGAATTTTTTCAATGAAATCACCCTCAGGATCATCAATTCCTTGGACACTCATAGCACCATGAATATCAAAAAACAGCCCGTCATAGGGCATGTTTTCTTTGAGTAACTCTAGGGTTACTCCCACTAAAGAATCATAAGCTTTTCGGGTTACAATTCCTCCAGGGAGAGCATGTCCTCGCAGTGTAGGAATCCATTGTGCAGCGTTTCGTTGGGGACTATTTTCCTTTAAAAAAGGGTAGTAGTTAAATATATCATTGCCTTTACGAGCCAGAAAAGCACTCGCCTCTGTAGTTGCAGGTGAAAAAGTGCTAGATTCAATTGCTAGACCAGCTATTGCAATTTTTGGCTTAATAGCATCAGATTTGCAGGACGAAATAAGGAATACAAGTGTGAATGCACTAAATAAAGTTTTGAAAAAGGTCATAATAAATCAATTTGTTATAAATATACAGTGTTTAAAAGAACTTTTCAGGCTCAATGAATTAGTGTTTAGAAATAAATTGATTGATAAAGCGAGTGTGTGTTTTATTCTTTTATTTTTATGACATACAAAACAATAAGGCTTTTTGTTTAATATTAAATTAGATGACATATTCATTCCGTTGGTTAAAGGATTCTTTTTTTAGCCTTTAACTTCGGAGTTTTACTAAATTATTTATGAAACACCCAACTATTTTCCTCAACCAGTTTTCAATGGTTTTTATTTCAATCATTCTTTTAAACTCACTTCTTTTTTTAAACGCATGTTCTGATACTAATTCCAAAAAAGGCTCTGATTCATCAACAGAGGCAGTAAATGAAGGGGAACAGTATCGGCCGGCATTTCACTTTACTCCTCAAAAAAACTGGATGAATGACCCCAATGGGATGTTCTATTTGGACGGAAAATTTCACTTGTATTTTCAGCATCATCCGGATTCTAATGTATGGGGACCCATGCACTGGGGGCATGCTACAAGTGAGGATTTAATGAATTGGGAAGAGCATGAGATTGCCCTTTTTCCGGATGAATTGGGGACAATTTTTTCTGGAAGTGCTGTAGTAGATTATCAAAACACATCAGGTTTAGGAACAAAAGAAAATCCACCCATAGTAGCAATCTACACCAATCATGATGCTGATGGAGAAAAAGCAGGAAGCCTTACATTTCAAAATCAAAGTATTGCATATTCTAATGACAAAGGATATACATGGACTAAATACAGTAAAAATCCTGTGGTGAAGAATCCTGGTATTAAAGACTTTAGAGATCCCAAAGTATTTTGGATGGAAAACCAGCAAAAATGGATCATGGCACTTGCAGCTGGACAAGAAATCCAGTATTACGAATCAAAAAATCTCATAGACTGGTCGTACAAATCGTCTTTTGGAACAGGCATAGGCAACCACAATGGGGTTTGGGAATGTCCGGATCTATTCCCGCTTACAATCGAGGGAACAGAAACTGTGAAATGGGTGCATTTAGTGAGTATCAATCCGGGAGGTCCCAATGGAGGAAGTGCAACTCAATATTTTATTGGTGATTTCGATGGAAATCAATTTACTCTTGACCCAGAGTTTAAAGTTGATATTGAAAAAAGTCATCGCTTTTGGGCAGACTTTGGAAGAGATAATTATGCTGGAGTTACTTTTTCGAATTGGAGAACCGATGACAAGAAGAAGCCACTTTTTTTAGGATGGATGTCGAATTGGCTTTATGGTACAATAGTACCGACCTATAATTGGAGAAGTGCAATGACATTACCCAGAAACTTGGAACTCTCTAAAACGAAAGAAGGATATATTTTAAAGTCTACTCTAGCAGTGGATTGGGATTCATTTACCACAAATAAAGGAAACATAGTAGAAACGAAGATTGAAGGAAATACCACAATTGTACCACCAAATACTTTAGATCTGAGTGCTGCAAAAATTAATATTCAGCTTAAAAATTTAGAATCAACTACTTATATTTTTGAACTGGCAAATCAATATGGTGATACACTTTCTTTTGGATATGATCACAAAGCCAAGCAGTTTTTTATAAATCGAAGTAAGTCAGGAAAAGTAGATTTTTCACCAGAATTTACCAAAGGTCCCTCAACAGCACCTCGTTTTTCAGACGATGATATGATATCATTGGAATTTGTTTTAGACAAAATGTCAATTGAGCTATTTTATGATTCAGGAGAAGCTGTAATGACAGAAATCTTTTTCCCTAACGCGCCATATCAAACTTTAACTCTAAGAACAGATGATCCAACAAACACAAAATATTCTGCAACAATATTGGAAGTAAATCCTTCAAAAAACAAGGAGTAGTAGCTTTAAAAGCTCATTAGACTCATACTAAAATATGAAAATCACATATCACAAAGTTAAACTTGTAAAGCGTTTTCCTCTTGCCATCAGTAGAGGGATTAGATATGATTCGGAGAATCTTTTTTTATGCATCGAAAAAGACGGAATCAAAGCATGGGGTGAAGCTGCACCGGGGAGTACTGAGGGCGCTAGTACAACTGAGGAAATACGGCAATATTTGGAAGAATTTATATCCCAAGGAATTGAAGGAGAATCAATTCAAGCACTTTATGATAAGGCAAGAAAAGCGGGGATCCCTCCCTGCGCATACGTAGCTTTAGATACAGCATTGTGGGATTGGACAGCAAAAAAAGCAGGGCTTCCCTTATATCAGATGCTTGGATTTTCGAAACCACATACCCCTACTTCAATTACAATTGGAATTAACCCACCCGAGGTCGTTAGAACACGGATTCCGTTACTTTTAGATGGAACAACTGTAAAATCTTTAAAAATAAAACTGGGATCAACTGAGGGAATTGAGGCAGATAAAGCCATGTTTGAACAGGTAGTTGAAAGCACTAAGAAATACGATGTCCAATTACGAGTTGATGCGAATGGGGGATGGGATGTCCCTCAAGCCATAGAGATGATGCAATGGCTTGCAGATCGAAAAGTAGATTATATCGAACAGCCTTTAAAAGAAGGGGAAGAATTAGAACTTAAATACTTGTACAAAAATAGACCACTTCCAATTTATGTAGATGAATCCTGTAGGTTTGCTGAAAATATCCCCATTTTTTCTCCCTACGTAGATGGAGTGAATATGAAGCTGATGAAATGCGGTGGAATTACTGAAGCTCTCCGTATTATCTCAACCGCAAGAGCACACGGGTTAAAAACAATGATTGGATGTATGAGTGAATCTTCTGTTGCTATTGCTGCGGCAGCGGCACTCTCTGGAGGGATAGATCATATTGATTTAGACTCTCATTATAATTTAGAACCAGATCCATCTATGGGCGCACCAATGTTCAATGGAGTAACGTTACCAGCAGACATACCAGGACATGGAGCCGAATTAAAAAAAGAATTTTATGCTTAAATCTCATCATAAAATTGCTGTTTATATGGAAGGCCATATAGACAGTGATTATGGCAAAATGGGCGCCGGAGTAGTACGCTATTTAACAAACCCTATTGTTGGTGTAATTGATAAAAAACTTGCAGGCAAATCTTTAAAAGCGTTTATGCCAATCACGAAAGATATTCCCATTTTAGGGAGTATTAAAGAAGCTATTGAGAGTGGTGCTGAAGTTTTAATTTTAGGAATTGCACCATCAGGTGGAAAAATTCCAAAAGAATGGAATCCTGTGATTGAAGACGCTTTAAATGCTGGCTTAAGCATTGTAAATGGGCTACACGATCTGTTAATGCCCACATGGGGTAAACATATTCAAAACTCAGAAAAACAATGGATTTGGGATGTTCGAGTTCCTCAGTTTGTTCCGCAAATTGCAACAGCTCAAGCTGCAGCACTTTCTAATAAGCGTGTCCTTTTTGTTGGAACTGATATGGCTGTAGGAAAAATGACCGCAGCCTTGGAGTTATACTCCTATCTTTTAAGAATAGATACCAATGTAGGATTTGTAGCTACAGGTCAGATTGGAATTACGATTACTGGTAAAGGAATCCCTTTAGATGCATTTAAAGTAGATCATGCTTGTGGGGCAGTAGAACAAATGGTTGTTGATCAAAAAGACAAGGATATTGTCCTAATTGAGGGGCAAGGTTCACTTTTACACCCAGGCAGTACGGCGACTTTACCGCTTATGCGTGGTAGTTGCCCTACTCATCTTGTTTTGTGTTTAAGAGCAGAAAAGGAAACATTGAGAAGTCCAATAGACATTAGGATACCTGACATCAACCAATTTATTGCATTAAACGAATCACTCTGCTCGGTATTTGGAACGTATCCTGATGCAAAAGTGATTGGAATTGCTGCGAATACGAGTATGTTCTCAGAAGAGGAGGCAAAAAATTATATTCAACAATTGGAAGAAAAAACAAATATTCCTGTAACGGATCCAATTCGTTATGGGATGCAAGAAATTGGGGATATTATTTCTTCTAATTAGTACATGCGTTTTCTGTCGGCTTGTTGTGGGAGAGGAAGCCCTTTTTCAACTCGCTCAAAACAGTCTAGTACCTGACGAACACTTTGTTCAGGATAGGTTAGGCTTGCAATGTGAGGAGTGATCTGAATATTGGGATGATCCCATAGGGGACTTTTTTTGGGAAGGGGCTCCTCTTCAAATACATCTAAAAAAGTACCATTCAGAAGCCCTTCATCGAGGGCTCTCAAAATATCTTTTTCTACTTGAACACCCCCTCTGGATACATTGATTAAATAGGTTGGGTTTTTTAATTTTTGAAAAAACGAATAATTTAAAAGGTTTTGTGTTTTTGGGGTATAAGGAACAATACAAATCAAAACATTGATTTCAGAAAGAAAGGAATCCAGTTGTGTTCCTGAATATGAAGGAAATGACGTTTCCTTTGGGGTGGTACTGAATCCAACAACCGAAAAACCCAATGCATCTAGTTTTGTGGCGATATCCATTCCCAAAAAACCAGTTCCTAATACGCCAATTTTTAATTCTTTTTCACCAAATTCAAATTGTGCCCATTGTTTTTTTTGCTTCGCCCTCTGAAAATCATAGAAAGAGCGATGATGATTTAGAACTGCCATCAAAATATAATTACTCATGGAGAATGCCATTTGTGGATCTATAACCCGACAGATAGGGATATGGTGTGGAATGGAATCATCTTCCATAATATGATCAACGCCTGCACCCATAGAGAAAATTAATTTCAAGTTTTTAAATGGACTTAAGACCCCCTTTTTTTGCTTCCAAACCATAGCACAAACTACTTCTTCAGGTCGGTCAGTCATTGCACCTATAGTCAGCGGAATCTCTGGAGCAATTTTCTCAAATTGTTCTTTCCATTTTTGAGAGGGTACCGGGGGGGCAATCAAAATAAAACGCATAAAGATTTAATTTACTAGATCTTCTTAAAGATAGTTAAATTGGTTATTTTTAAACAAATAATACGACTCCATGCAACTTCAACAAATATTTCTTCCACTGATTGCCTGTTTAATATTAGCATGTTCAAAAGGAGATGCCGAAGAAAATACGATTTCAACAGATGATCTAAATAAAGTTATTGCCGAAAAAATTCTCGCAAAAACAAATACTATTAGAAAATCAGAGGGGCTTGATAATTTAATTCAAGATGACGAGATGGATGTGTTAGCAACACTGCACAGTGAAAATATGATCAACTTTGATTTTTTTTCTCATACAGATCATCAGGGTAAATCTCCTTCAAATAGAGCCGATGATTTAAATTATGCTTGGACTAGAATAGCAGAAAACATTGCCTATACACCTTGGTTTGAAAATGTAACGGGCTGCGGGGATACCCGAAGCGCTGAATCTATCGCAGAATGTGTAGTAGAAGGATGGAAAAATTCACCAGGGCATTTTGCAAACATGATTGGGGATTTCAAAGAGTTAGGAGTAGGTGTTGTTTTTACAAAAGATAGCGTCGCATATTTTACACAAGTTTTTAGAACACGCTAGTCACTTACAATGATAATCTGCAGCACGAGTGGCAATCTGATTATTAGGCTTTACATTGACCTTATAGCCCAAAGAATTTGCCCAACCTTTTGCAGCTGAAATCAGTTTGTGGGATTTAAAACTTTCATCACTATTGTAATCCATGTCGATCTGAATTTTAACACTCACTTTTTTAGTTAACCATTCTGCGGTATCTATACTTAATTCAGCTTCTTTCCATAGGCGAGTCCACATATCCCGTATGATATTAATGTGGGTTTTGCTCAAAATATAATGAACTCCTCTACAGCCTAATCGATATGCAATCACGGTAGTGTATCGGCTTTCTTTGTTGATGTTTTGAGAATCAGTTCCGATATGAATTTCTGCATAGGGATAATTCCTAATAACCTCCAAGGTGTGTTTTACAGGATCTACAACATTTCCGTTGATGTCTTTAAAAAGCAACATATTGACTAATTTAAAAAGACTAATTTGGTTTACTGAAAATAATGGACTTTTTATGACAACTATTTTATTCAATTTTTGCAACTCCCTTATTCTGTTAGTTTGGGGGATGGTTCTTTTTTTCCCCAAACAAAAAATTACGGCTCGATTAATAGCCTATCCTTGGATTCCTTTGTGCCTTAGTTTTTTTTATCTCTATTTTATAATTGTCTCAGGCGGAATTACTGAGGCTGATTTTAGTAGCCTTGAGGGTATAGTTGTTTTATTTCAAAAAGCGACACCAGAATCAGCGGCAGCGGGGTGGTTACATTACTTAGCATTTGACTTTTGGATGGGAGCTTGGATCATTAAACACAGCCAAAAACAAGGTATTAAACATTTATTTGTAGTAATTCCACTGGTGTTCACATTTATGTTGGGCCCTGTAGGAATTTTGATTTATAGTCTTTTTCTTTTTGGAAGAAAAGCCTTTATTCAGGCCAAATAAAGGTAAGATTTTGTTTGAGGTCTGGATGTAAAGAATTTGCAACAGGGCAGGTTTTAGCAGCACGTTCAAGGATCATTTTAAACTTGGAATCGAAACTGTTTGAGAATTCAATATCAATTTTTATTTCAATAATCCTTCTGGGATCAGTTCCCATAATTTTTTGAACATTGGCTTTTGTTCCATCGAGTGAGAGATTAAGGTCTCTTGCTTTGATACCCATAATGGTTAATAAACAAGAAGCAAGTGCAGTAGCTACGGTATCTGTTGGAGAAAAAGCTTCACCCTTTCCTTGGTTGTCTTTCGGTGCGTCGGTAATGAGTTGTTCAGAAGAAGCTACATGGGTGGCTTCGGTGCGAAGTGCACCAAGATAAGTTACAGTACTGGTCATGATGAAAAAAGTTTAAAGTAAATAAGATTGCCAAGAGAAGATCCTATGCCTAAAAGAAGAGGATAAACTAAAAAGAGCCAAAAACCATCTTTAAGGGTAACAAGACTCCAATATGATTTAGAACTCAATATTCCATTAAGCAAGTCATACCAAGATTTGAGATGCATCTTAGCAGCTAAAAAATTAGCTATGATTGCGGAAATTAAAATAAAAAGTCCAATAAAATAGATTCGAATCATAAGCAAAAATAAGTAAGTTTCCGAACTATTGTGTAAATTGAAGATTAAAGGACAAGTATGGAAATCAGGTGGATATTAAAAGTTTTATTTGGATTGGCAGCTGTCCTTTGTAGTGTCGTTGTAGGAATTATGTACACCAAACTTTCCTTTGTAGACTGGCCTTATGTTATAGGTGGGCTAATTTTATTTGGAGTAGCATTTTTGATTCCTCGAAAAAAGAAAAAAATCAAAACAGAATAGATAATGAAAAATACAATTTTAGGAATTTTTTTAAGCCTATTGCTTTTTCCTATTTACGGTCAGAACAAAAAGAATTTAAAAAAAGAGGTGATTGTTTCTATAGAATCACAAAAAGAAGACTTAATTACTGTAAGTGATAAAATTTGGGAAGCAGCTGAAATTGCTTTCCAAGAAGAAGTATCTTCAGAAACATTAATTGCCTATGCGAAAGCGAATGGATTTAATGTTGAGGTAGGCGTAGCTGAAACACCAACTGCTTTTGTAGCAACCTATGGGTCTGGGAAACCTGTTATTGGAATTTTAGGAGAGTTTGATGCACTTCCTGGAATTTCTCAAAAAGCAGTACCCCAAAAAACTCCTTTAGTAAAAGGTGCAGCAGGGCATGGATGTGGTCACAATATGTATGGGACTGCAAGTCTGGGAGCTGCGGTAGCAATTAAAAATTTAATTGCCTCTGGCAAACTTAAAGGAACTGTAAAGTTTTTTGGTACACCTGCTGAGGAAAAGTTTTTCGGAAAATTATGGATGGCAAGAGCTGGACTATTTGATGACTTAGATGCATGTTTAGATTGGCACCCTGCTGATACTACAGAGGCAGACGTTCAGAGTTCACTGGCGTTAGTAGATTTTAAAGTAGAGTTTTTTGGTCAAACGGCTCATGCATCAGGTGATCCATGGAATGGAAGAAGTGCCTCCGATGCTTTAGAATTATATACCCATGGCATTAACGCTTACAGGGAGCATGTGAAACCTACGGTACGAATGCACTACCATATTCAAGACGGCGGACAGGTCGTTAATGTAGTTCCTGACTATGCACGTTTATGGGTTCGTGTAAGAGACACAAAACGCGAAGGAATGAATCAAGTTTATGAAAGGGTAAAAGCAATGGCAGAAGGAGCGGCAATTTTAGCTAATGTAGATTACAAAATCAGCTTAATCTCAGGAATTCATGAAATCTTACCCAATCGAACAGGAGGTGCTGCGGTACAAAAAAACCTAGAGACTCTTGGAGATTTAACTTACACAAAAGAAGAACTTGACTTTGCTTATCAAATTCAAGAAGCAACTTCTAAACCCAAACTAGGGATTGATGGAAAAATAAAACCCTTAAAACCAACAGCTGAGCATCCTATGGGAGGCTCAACAGATGTAGGAGATGTTAGTTTCTTAGTGCCTGTAGTTCGCTTGGGTGCAACAGTAGCACCAGAAGGAACGCCTTGGCATTCTTGGGCTGTTGTTGCATGCGGAGGAATGTCTATTGGGCATAAAGGGATGGTTTATGCTGCTAAAGCTCTTGGCATGTCAATGGTAGATTTGTTTACCGACAAAGAATTACTTCAAGAGGTAAAAGCGGAGTTTAAAACTCGCAAAGGAGACTATCAGTACACACCGATGCTCCCTCCTGGACCACCTCCAATTGGGGAAGAATAAAAATAAGTTGAAATCAATAGCGGAGCCATTTGCGTTCACGCATTTCTTTTTTAACCCCTTTAGCCAAATAGACAAGGGCGAACATATTTGGAATACACATTAAAGCAAAAGCGATGTCTATGATTCCAATTACCACTTCTACAGTTACCAGAGCTGATAGGATAATGCTTCCGACATAAAAATAGTTGTAATAGTGTCCCCATTTTTTGTGCGTTAAAAATCCAAAGCATTTAACCCCATAATAGGAATAGGTAAATAAAGTTGATACACCAAAAACAAACACCATAAGAAGTAACAGCTGGTCACCTATACCGTAAAACAATCGTCTAAAGGCTTCTAAGGTGAGTACAATCCCATTTAGATCAGGCAACAGATATGCTCCACTTATGATTACAATAAGCCCAGTAATTGAACAAACCAAAACAGTGTCAAGCAATGGACCGAGCATGGCAACCAAGCCTTCGTCTGTTCCCATTGAACTTTGTGATTGACCGTGGTACATTGGGGCATTACCGACGCCGCTTTCATTTGAAAACACAGCACGACGGACACCTAAAATCACCAATCCCCAAAATCCTCCAGTAACTGCAGTTTCCATATTAAAAGCTTCTCTAAAAATAAGTCCAATGGTAGGAAAAACCATTTGACTGTTAGAAAAAAGGATGAAAATCCCCATCATTAAATAAAGCCCAACCATGGCCGGAACTAAATTGGAGGTTACTCGAACAATTGATTTTAATCCACCAAAAATCACAAAAGAACTAGAGATAGACAATAAAATTCCGATTATGAATTTCCATTGAAAAGCGCCTAATGTAACTATAGAATCTGGTTGGACAACGTTTATAAATGTTTGTGTTAGCTGGTTTGCTGTAAAAGCAGGAAGAACCCCAAAAAGTCCTGCTACAGAAAACCAAATTGCAAGTGGTTTCCCCCATTTCTTTATCCCCAATTGCATATAAAACATTGGCCCACCTAAAGGATCGCCGTTGGTTTCTTTCTCCCTGAGTTGGACAGCGAGTGTACATGAGTAAAATTTGATAATCATTCCGATCAACGCTGTGAGCCACATCCATACTAAAACTCCAGGACCTCCCATGTGAATAGCGATAGCAACTCCTGATATATTTCCTAAGCCAACCGTGGCGGCAAGTACCGCGGAGAGGGCCTGGAAACGTGAAATTCCTTGAGCTTTTTCTTTTAAAAAAAGCAAACGAAAAGCAGGCTTAAGTTTTAAAAGAGGAATTCCTTTACTATGAACTAAAAGAAACACACCCCCACCAATTACAGCAACCAGCATAACCCATTCTAAAGGCCTAATTATAAGTTTAAATAAATTTTCTAAGGTGAATATCCAATGACTCATTTTGAAAAATAAGGATTAAATTTTGTTTTCAATTATAAAAAAATGAACTTTATAAAAATCTATAAAATGCAAACAAGAAGAGATTGGCTAAGAGCCTCAGTGGGAATAGGGGGATTACTATTCACCCCAACCTCGCTTATTACTGCCCAAGAAAAAAAGGATTTTCATCCAAGAAGTTTAGAACCGATTATCCGATTGAGTTCAAATGAGAATCCCTATGGACCCTCTCAAAGAGTTCAAGATCGAATTAAAAATTCATTTGCCCACGCTTGTAGATATCCCTATGCTTATTCTGACGACTTAGCTGTTCAGCTAGCAAAAAAACACGGTGTTTCACCAGAATCCATTATCGTTACTGGCGGATCTACAGAAGGATTAAAAATTACGGGAGTAACTTTTGCTGCGGATGGCGGTGAAATCATCTCAGGCCAGCCTACTTTTTTAGCCATGATGGATTATGCCAAGCAATGGGGAGCAACTGTAAAGTGGGTGCCTGTTGGAGAAGATAAAGGCTACGATCTCGACGCAATAGAAAAACAAATCTCTTCAAAAACCAAACTAGTATTTTTATGTAATCCCAATAATCCAACGGGAACATTAGTTCCTGCACAAAAGCTAGTAGATTTTTGTGAAGTTGCCAGTAAAAAAACGATTGTTTTTTCTGATGAAGCATACTATGACTTTATAGAAACACCGAATTATCCAAGTATGATTGAAGCCGTTAAACGTGGAGACAATGTGATCGTTTCCAAAACCTTTTCAAAGGTATATGGCATGGCTGGATTAAGAGTAGGTTACCTTATTGCGAAGCCAGAACTTGCCAATAAAATTCGGCAAAATGTCGTTGCCATGAGTAATGTTTTGGCAGTGGAAGCGGCTAAAGAAGCACTCCTAGACGATGCATTTTATAAATTCTCACTCAACAAAAATAAAGAGGCAAAACAAAGAATTTATAAATTATTGGATCATCTTAATTTGGATTATGTAACCTCTCACACCAATTTTATCTTTTTCCATTCCAAGCGAGACATACGCGAATTAGGGCCAGCGATGTTAAAAAAAGGAATTCGAATTGGACGCCCTTTCCCTCCTTTCTACGATTGGTGTAGAATTAGTACAGGCACACTAGAAGAAGTTGATTTGTTTATAAAAGGAATGCTTGAAGTATATGAGTCGTAAAAGCTATTTTTCTTTAACAATAATATAAGTTGCTTTTACACCTGTAGCAAGATTCCAACGATTGGCACCAACCAGTTTTCCTTCATCATCAAACACACGAACTTCCGCTGTATTAGGCCCAGATTCTCCTTGATTTAAGGCGACAAAATCAATTTTATTAAAGCCGACAATTAGATCTATTGAAAAGGTTTTAAAGCGCTCTAGAAGAAGCACCCTGGGAATAACTTCTTTGTCGTTTAGCATGACTCGAATTAAATCTCCGTCAGGAGATTCATGGTCTCGAACTGCAATTTGAACGAATTTACCATTGTTTCTAAAATCTCCTAAATATTGGTCTACTTTAAATTGATTTGGATTCTTCTCTTTTTCAGGGCGTCGATTTAGTCTGTTTAAGTATTGTTTGCCAGGGTCAAGAAATTGTTCACTTTTCCCAAAATTAATCGGAGGATTATTTACATCATTTTTAGGGTCTTTAAATTCTATTGTGGGATTAAAAAAATCTTCAGAAAGAAACTGTTTTTGCTTTTTTGGAGCTAACAAACTTGGCGCATTATTTTCGGGGGGAGGAAGAATCAATTTTTTAGGCTCTTTAGTTTCACCTATAATTTGTGCTTGAATATATTGCATCCCTAGCAATAGCAAAAAACTCGTTATGGAAAATAGGTTTTTCATCCTTGGTCATTTATTCAAGTCATCACAAACCTAGGGTGATTTCATCTGATTCTCAAGTGAATTAACAACAATTTAATTTAGATTCCCTTTTTTAGCTATCTTTAAGTCAATAAAAGAATTTAACTTATGGAATTAGCAACACTTGATTGGCTAATTATTTTTCTGTTTTTTGCAGTCTCTCTGGGAATTGGTATTTATGTTTCAAAAACATCTGGGAAAAGTGCGAATGAATTTTTTCTTTCAGGAAGAAGTATGCCTTGGTGGCTCCTTGGACTCTCGATGGTTGCTACTACTTTTTCTACAGATACCCCAAATTTAGTTACGGATATTGTTCGTACCAACGGTGTTTCTGGAAACTGGGTATGGTGGGCTTTTTTAATTACCGGTTTATTAACGGTTTTTGTTTATGCTAAACTCTGGAGAAAATCTAATGTAAATACGGATTTGGAGTTTTATGAACTTCGTTATGGAGGCAAGCCAGCTAGTTTTCTTCGTAAGTTCAGAGCCATATACTTAGGTGTAATTTTTAACGTGATCACTATGTCAGCAGTTACCCTTGCAGCCATAAAAATTGGAGGGATTATGTTGGGTTTAGAACCTTGGCAAACTGTAATTACAGCAGGATTAGTAACGGTTACTTTCAGTGCAATTGGAGGTTTTAAAGGTGTTGTTTACACGGATGTTATTTTATTCTTTGTTGCGATGGGGGGCGCTATAGGAGCGGCTTATTATCTTGTAAATCTTCCTGAGGTGGGCGGTATGCAAGCCTTATTGACCAATGAGAATGTAGTTGATAAAATTTCTATACTCCCAGACTTTGGGAATAAAGAAGCATTAATCACCCTCTTAATTATACCCTTAGCAGTTCAGTGGTGGAGTTCTTGGTATCCAGGAGCAGAACCTGGAGGAGGGGGATATATCGCACAAAGAATGCTTGCTGCTAAAGATGAAAACCATGCCATTGGAGCAACATTTTTCTTTAACATTATGCATTATGCTTTAAGACCATGGCCATGGATTTTGGTGGCATTAGCTTCATTGGTTGTTTTTCCAGATTTACAAAGTATCCAAACAGCATTCCCAAACATTACAGCCGATAAATTAGGACATGATTTGGCGTACCCAGCGATGCTAACAAAACTCCCTACAGGGCTCTTAGGTTTAGTTTTGGCCTCTCTAATTTCTGCCTATATGAGCACCATATCTACTCAACTTAACTGGGGTTCCTCATACATAGTTTATGATTTTTATAAAAGGCAAATCAATCCGGATGCTTCTCAGAAAAGACTAGTCGCTGTGGGAAGACTCTCAACAGTATTGTTGATGGTGCTAAGCACATTGTTAGCACTTCTACTTCAGAATGCGATGCAGTTGTTTAATCTCCTCTTAGTTTTTGGCGCAGGAACAGGTCTAATTTTCATCCTAAGATGGTTTTGGTGGAGAATCAATGCATGGAGCGAAATTACTGCTATGGTAGCTTCTGGAGTAATTTCTTTACTTCTGGCTATTCCTTCTTTTGGAATTAAAGAAGCCCTATTTGGAGCGGATGGTGTTTTCCCTGCTTGGGCAGAATTTCCTTTTGTAGTTGCTGTTACATCTGCTCTTTGGATTTTGGCAACATATATAACCCCTTCCGAAAGCGATAAGGTTTTAAGGGATTTTTATAAGAAAATTCAACCAGGAGGTCCAGGTTGGAAAAAGGTAATCGATGCCGCAGATAAAGACTCTATAGACTTGACTGAAGGAGAAACAGGATGGACAGTTCCCTCAGGTATTGTGGCAATGTTATTGGGCTGTTTGATGATTTATAGTACAATGTTTGCTACCGGATATTTTATTTATGGTGAATTTCAATTGGCATTACCGTTATCTGCTCTTGCAATTGTTTCAGCATATTTTTTAATCAAAACTTGGAAAAAAATTAGGGTAAAAATATTGTAGTACTACCCTAAAATTATCCCCGCTATGGTTGCGGACATAAGGGAGACTAATGTTCCTGCAATCATCGCTTTAAAACCGAGTTCGGTTAGTGTTTTTCGAATTTTAGGGGCAATGATTCCTATTCCCCCTACCTGTATTCCGATAGATGCAAAATTGGCAAATCCACAAAGCATATAGGTCGCCATTACTACTGATTTCTGATAGGTTAAATGTAATGTACTTGCACTGTCTTTTAAACTAACTAATTGGGTGTAACCTACAAATTCACTCGCAACTAATTTTATCCCGATTAATTGTCCCATGAGAGCCATGTCTTCTTTTGCTACTCCTACGAGCCACATTAGGGGAGCGAATAGATACCCCAAAATAAATTCAATTGAAAAATTGGTATAAATAGTATTTTTTGCAATCCAGCTATTGAGTCCACTAGATTCTCCCAAACTAGAAAGTATTCCGCTTGCCATAGCGATAAGGGCAATAAATACCAAAAGCATAGCACCTACGTTTACGGCCATTTTTATACCTTCTCCAGTTCCTATAGATATGGCTGAAAGAAAATTTGAACCGATTTTTTCGTTTGAAATTTGAATATCAGTTTGGATCTTATCAGTTTGGGGGTAAATGATTTTGGCAATAACAACTGCTCCTGGTGCTGCCATAACAGATGCCGCTAGAAGACTTTTAGCAAATTCTAAACGCTGTACAGGATCATTCCCTCCTAAAAACCCAATGTATGCACCTAAAACACTCCCCGCAACGGTAGCCATTCCACCTACCATAACTAAAAAGATTTCAGAGCGATTCATTTTTTCTAAGTACCCCTTTATCATTAAAGGGGCTTCGGTCTGTCCTAAAAAAATATTCCCAGCCACAGAAAGACTCTCAGGACCAGATATTTTCAACAGTTTTGTCAATCCCCAGGCTAAAAAGCCAACTACTTTTTGGATAATCCCAAAATAATATAAAATTGAACTAAGGGCAGAAAAGAATATGATCACCGGTAGGGCTTGGAAAACAAAAATAAATCCATATTGATTTACATCGCCTAATTCTCCCAATAGCATTTTTGCTCCTTCTCCTGTGTATTCTAAAACATTGATAAAAAAATTACCCATTGTTTCGAAGACCTTTTTTACCCAATCAATTTTAAGAACCCCAATAGCAATGATCACTTGGGCCAATAAACCCAAACCTACCGTCTTCCATGCAATTTGCTTTTTATTATTACTTAATAAATAGGCAATAAAAAGGAGGACTAGCATACCCAAAAGTCCCCTGAGAAGCGAAATAAAAGTAAAGCCTGAATTAGGAATTAAATCCATGTTTTTTCAATGAGCTTAAAGATAGTAAAAGCTTTAACTTAATCACCTGTTAAAATAGGGGACGCTAATATTTATTGAGTACAAAGCTATCTTTTAAAACACCTATAGATTGATAATTCTTAAAAGGAGAATTTCCTTAAAACAGAAAAGTGTGAATTAAAACTCTGTGGAGAGGATTTTTTCAATCATGTCTTTTGCAGTCATCAGTTTGATTTTATGAACACTATCATAGTAGTTTCCTGATTGAATTTTTTGATCAATATGGCTTAAAAGCTCTAAAGCAGAAGGTGATTTCGTTTCCATTAATGTTGCATTGGCACTTCTAAAAGAAGAATTCGCGATTTTTTTTTGATAGAAATTGAAAATGAATCCGTTTCCCAGATTCCTAGTGCATCTCTTTTACTCAATGACTGTTCAGCAATACTTCCTTCCCCATCTATCATGAAAACATACACACCGTTACCAGGTTTGTTTATACTGTATTCAAGGGTTATTTCTTGATCAAATTCGCCTAAATGAAACCAAGCATCTTGATGAATCCACATTGCAGGACCTTTTGGATCTGGTGTTACTATAGGATAGAAGGCATTGGGTATTTTAAGCTCTTTGATGTTTTTTTGATCGTAACGTGGGGTAACATTTTTAGTATGAGGGAAAACCCAAAGCTGTAATAAATTTAACGGTTGATCTTTATTTTTATTGTATTCACTATGATATACTCCAGTTCCAGCACTCATTACTTGTATTTCATCTGACTCAATCACACCAATATTATCCATGCTGTCTTTATGTTCTAAAGCTCCTTCTAGAGGAATCGTAATGATTTCCATATTATCATGAGGATGCGTTCCAAAACCCATCCCTGGAGCAATGATGTCATCGTTTAGTACTCTCAAGGTCCCAAATTGAATCCGATTAGGGTCATAAAAATTGGCAAAACTGAAGGAGTGTTTCGCATGGAGCCAACCATGGTTGGCTTCTCCTCTGGAGGAAGAAGGGTGAAATATCGTTTTCATAAATAGTGCTCTAGAACTTAACTGTTGTAGGCACAAATGTAAGACTAATTTTCGGATTTCTCTTTTTTGATTGACTCTTGAAGTTTGGCGACATTATCAATGAGTTTTTTTTTCGTGTTGAAGTAATGGATTAGCGTTTTAACTTTTTCTTCATTTTCTTTAGTTTCAGCAGCTTTTTGTTTTTCTTCAGCAATAGTGTTTTTAATCTCTTTGTATGTAGTGACCCCAAAGCCGATAACGATAGCAATACAAGCTAAATAAGCGACAAGTTCTTCAAGTTCTGAGAGGTACATATTCGTTATCTTAGCACAAATTTAAAAAATGCTGATAAAGAATTTTATTAAGGTAGCTACATTTTTGAAGCGTTATGCAGAAAGAGGCTTGTTATTTACCCCTGCTTTTCTAATGGCACAATCACCTTCTCAAACGACGACCATCACTCTTGAAGAAGTT
>JAFMMH010000101.1 GCA_017851655.1 Flavobacteriaceae bacterium | reverse complement strand
ATGACAAATGCGGATTGTTGGTGTTTTTTGCCATACCATGTACCAATTCATTAAAAATTAAAAAAAGTTTATATGGCTGTATACTTCCAACCGTAACATCGTCATCACCGTATTTACTATCATTAAAATGAAAACCACCTAGTTTTCCTTGCATCATCAAAGTTGCGACAATTTGTTCGATGTTGGTATTGGGTAAGTGATGGCCTAAATCAACTAAAGTGAAGGCCTTGGGACCACAAGCATTTGCCAGTAAAAAGGAAGTCCCCCAATCTTGGATAACCGTGCTGTAAAAATGAGGTTCATAGGGTTTGTACTCGATGAACATTTTCCAATCATCGGGTAAGGCATGAGTGATTTGTTGTAAACTATTTTGGGTGTGTTCTAAAGCCGTTTGAAAGTTGTTTTGACCTGGAAAATTGGATCCGTCAGCCAACCAAACGGTGATGCTTTTTGATCCTAATGCAGTTCCGAGTTGAATCACTTCTTTATTATGAGCTATGGCCTGTGCTCTAACCTCTTTTTCTACATGACTGAGCGAACCAAATTTATAGGAGTATTGTTGATCCACTTGATCTTGAAACGTATTCGAGTTTACTGCATCGAAGCGAAGTTTGTGTGCGGATGCTGCTTCTTTAATAGCTGTTATGTCTTTAGGTATATCCCAAGGGATGTGAAGCGAAATAGAGTCTGCATTGGCGGTAAGTTGATGGAGTAAACCAACGTCTTCAATTTTTTCAAACAGATTCCGGGGTGCTCCTCCAAAAAGATAACGACCAAATCGTGTTCCTCCAGAACCCAAAGCCCAACTTGGAATAGCAACTTGAAAGGTCTTGAGTTGGTTTAAAACACCCTCTACATTGATTCCCTGACTGGTCATCCTTTCCGCCAGTTGTTTAAACTCTGTATGATGTGTATTTTCTTCGAGTTTATTCAGTTGTTGAATTTGATCTTGATTCAGCATAATATTGAATTATCTTACAAAAGCGTTAGCCATTCCTCCGTCCACATTTAGGGTATTTCCTGTGGATTTATCTAAAAGGGCAACCAAGCTAAAGACAGCTTGGGCGATGTCATCAGGTGTAATTATTTGATTTAATAAGTTACGTTTGGCATAAAATGCAGGTAATTCATCTATTGAAATTCCATTCGCCTCGGCTCTTCCTTTTGCCCAAGCTCCTTCCCAGATTTTACTACCGACTATGACCCCATCTGGATTTACAGTATTCACACGGATTTGATCCTTGGCCAATTCAGCGGCTAATAATCTCGCCATGTGCTGTTGTGCTGCTTTTGCGGTTCCATAGCCCACATTGTTGGGTCCAGCTACCAGTCCATTTTTACTGGCAATTGTCACAAAGTTTCCACCCATACCTTGAACACGAATAATAGTGGCAGCCTGTTTAAACAATTCAAACTGACCTTTTACTAAAACATCTTGTAACAGATCCCAGTCGGCGGTTGTGGTTTCTGTCAGCGCTTTAGAAATCGCTAGACCTGCGCTGTGTACAACAATATCAATCCCACCAAATGCAAGACAGATTTTTTTAATGGCATCTTCTATAGCGTTGGTATGGGTAATATCACAAACAACTCCAATTGCATTATCCTTTGAAAAATCTTTTAGAGCCTCATTGAGGTTGGTTTCAGAAATATCTAAAAGTCCAACAACTGCCCCTTCCGATGCCAGTTTTTGCGCGATAGATTTTCCTATACCCCCTCCTGCACCCGTAACCAAGGCTACTTTTCTAGACAGCGATTGTTCTTTAGGCATTCGTTTTAATTTGGCTTCTTCCAAAAGCCAATACTCAATATCAAAGGCTTCCTGAAGGGGTAAAGCGATATAGGAAGAAATGGCTTCAGCACCTCGCATGACATTAATTGCATTGCAGTAAAATTCAGAAGCTACACGTGCTGTTTGTTTATTTTTAGCAAAACTAAACAATCCCACTCCTGGAAATAATAAAATGACAGGATTGGGATCTCGAAGGGCAGGACTGTTGTCTTTTTTACACTGATTGTAATAGGCTTTGTAGTCCTTCCGATACGCTTCAAATTCAGCTTCAATCCGCTTTTTTAATTCTTCATGGTCTTTGATTTCGATGTCAGCATTTAGAGGAAGAATTAAAGGTTTTATTTTGGTTCTTAAAAAGTGATCCGGGCAGGAAGTCCCCATGGGGGCCAAGTGTTCGAGGTCGTTGCTGTTTACAAACTCAAGCACTTCAGGAGCATCACTAAAATGGCCTATCATCGCTTGTTCTGAACTGCAAAGAGAGCGCAAAAGCGGCATCAGATCTGCTGCCTTTTGTTTTCTCTTTTTCGGCTCTAATGCACTTCTTTTTTCTCCTCCAAAGACCGATCCATTTTTCTTTATTTTTTCAGTGATATAGGAGGACGCTTGTTCAATGACGTCCAAACTATTCAGATAGCATTCCAACGAAGTTTGTCCCCAGGTGAAAAGCCCGTGACTTCCCAATACGATACCTCGAATAGACGGATTTTCTAAAAGACATTTTTCCAATTGAAGCCCCAGGTCAAAGCCAGGCCTTTGCCAGTCAACCCAGCCCATGGTTTCTCCCCAGATTTCTTTTGTTATTTTTTCACCCTCTTTAGAAGCCGCAATGGCGATTAGCGCATCGGGATGTAAATGATCAATGTGGGGGAAAGGAAGTAAACCGTGAAGAGGAGTGTCGATAGAGGGTGCTCTACTCTCTAAATCAAAAATACAATGATTAAATAAGCCCACCATACGGTCTTCATCCTCAAGTCCCCGATAAACCTTTTTAAGGTTTCTAAGTCGCTCCGTATAAAGTCCAGCAATACCCGATCGTGTTAGGGTGCCAATATCTCCTCCTGAACCCTTGATCCACATCACCTCAACCTCTTCTGAAGTTAAAGGGTCCTTTTCTAGGGTTTTGCAACTTGTATTCCCACCTCCATAGTTCGTAATTCGAAGATCAGCACCAAGAAGATTGGATCGATATAAAAACAATTCCAATTGATTTTCATTGAGTTCTGCTGCTTTTTTATCGTCCCAGAGATAATCGACGTATTTGTAGTCTTTCATTTAATTTACTTTTGTGATTTCAGCAAACTTTTGCTGATTAACGACATTTTATTTTTTCTCTTTTACCTTAAACTTGTTGGATTCATTCTATTCACTACTTAAACTTAAAGGTACTAATTTTGGGGTATTTATTAAGCCGGAAGGTGTAAGACTCCATCGAGTGGCATCAAAGGGTTGATAGTCTTTGTTGACCATATTGATTTCATAAAAATTTTTCCATTCCTCTCCACGGATTTCTTTAGCTCGAATTCGATTTGCCCCTAAATTAGTGAGTTGAATTGTGAGTTTGTGTTTGCCTTTAGCTAGTTTGGGTAAGCGCAGTTCAAAGGGATGAGCCCAAATAGACCCTCTATAAATTCCATCCATCCAAATTTTCGCAGATTCCCTAACGTCATCAAGTTGTAATAACCAACCTTCTGACTCTGTTTCTTCAATATAAAACTCATGTTCATAGCGAGCTGTTCCAGAAAAATTTTCATAGTCAGTTCCTAATTCAGTCCAAGAGATAAGAGAATCTATACGGATGGGGGCTGGAAGTTTGGGTCCTCCTTTAAGGAAACTTAAATTCCAACTACCTTTTAGGAGCCTTGTTTCAGCATGAGGTTCAAAATAGTTCCATGGTTTTAAATTGGAGTGTTTAACTACCCTGAGGATCATTGAACCTCCTGAGGCGAGTTCAATTCTAGTATGGATTTGGTTGTTTTGAGTTTTAGTTTGGGCTAAACCTTGCTCTTTCGTAAGGGGATCGATGAGGATGACTTGATCGGATTGAGTACTCAGCGGTATCCATTTTTCTTGAGTTTCTGCAGTGTGATTTACAATAAAATAGAGGGTTTCGTTTTCTGCTTTTCTTCGAATAAACTTCAATCCTGACTTTACCCATTCCTCTGCTTGAACTCCAGATTGAACCAGTGCATCGGTCCACTCCTCTTGAGCTTTCAAGACTGTGTTTTCAGAAGTTAACAGGGATTGCATTTCACTTGTTTTTTCTTCGTAGTTCATAAACCCGGGAACAGTTTCAGGGTACGCTTCAAAAATAATATTAGCCCCTAATTTTTTGAGTTGAATTAATTTTTTCAGTGATGTTAAGGGCAGATGTTTTGTTTTGGGTACAATCAAAGCATTGTAAGTTCCGCCAGGAAGGATAAGGTTTCCATTGGAGTAAACGAGTTCTTCTAAAAAGTGATCTGAGAGATAAT
>JAFMMH010000027.1 GCA_017851655.1 Flavobacteriaceae bacterium | reverse complement strand
TGCAAATATAAAACCCTTTTAGTTACTTACAATGCCTTTTGCTATTGTTTTTTTAGTTTTTTTTTAATCCCCCAAAAATGTCAGTGAAATCAAGATGTTATAAGGGGTTATTCTATTCGAAAAAATTCCATATCAAACCAATTCTTAAGGAAAAATCGCGATATGGAGTAAATGGAGCTGCATAATAATCGTAAGGTGTGTCAGGAAAAAGCAAATGTTCTACCGTGGAGGAGATATTTTCCAACTTAACAAAAATTCGTGAACTCTGGATCTTAGCGTTAAAGAAAAAGTCTACACGAGGGTATTCCCCTATCTTGGTATTATTTTGAGTAACAAACTCTGCAAGCAAAGGGTTATATTGATCTGCATAATAGTCTGTAAAAAAAACAAAAGTAGCCCCAGATTGAAAAAACAAAGCCTTATTGAACATAGAGGAAGAGAGCATCAAGGTGCTTCGAATCAACCATTTGGGAACATTTAAGGCGATTGGTCCCGAAAGGAGCTCCTCTGTATTTTTCTCTTGAATGGCTTCTTGAAACTGTACATTATTGATCCATGAGAATTTCCTAAAATCAAGACGTTGATCAAAACGAGCTTTGAAATAATCAATCCTTTTGTCTAATTGCAGTACCTCTACTTTAAATTTTTCATTAAGGTTTCTAAGGGGTGTAGTATTATTAAAGAAAGTGTAATTATCCAAAGTGGTCCATTCTCCAGAAACACGCCCCCATTTTGGATGTGACAAAACAACACTTTGAGTCCTAAACTCTTGATTTTGTATATCAAGAGTACTCCAATTGTATTCTTTGTAATCGCTTTGAAATAAATAAAAATTAAAATTTAAAGGCTGAGATCGGTCTTTATAGCTAAGCTGTAATGCTATGTCCTTAAATAAGGGACGACTTATACTTACATTCCATGCTTTAGTCCCATAAGCTTCCTTTAATGAGTTGTAGAGACCAGCATCTAATTGGGCACCAAAAATAGATTTTGACCATTTCGCTTCAAAAGCAAGTTGGCTTGCATTAATTCCATTTGGGGATATCGTGTCTTTTTGATAATCATTTTCAGCAAATGAATAATCCCATTGAATATGATGAAGATCAAGTTTTAATTTGCCAAATAAAGAATTATCAAATTTAGCATAAACGGAATTCTCAAATGTTGAATAGTTTGTCGTATCCGCCACTACTTGATTGGTGTAGGTTTCAAAAAAATAAGAGTTGACTCGTGTTTGGTTGAATTGGTAATTTTTGGTTTCAAAGTTTGACCGATAACCAACTGTCATTTGGTAAGCTGTTGTATCCTTTGCTAAAGGGAACATGCGGTATTGGTGATCCATAAAATAGCGTTTCCCTTCTAAAACATTAGTCCCCGCGACCTGACCACTCAACTGTGAACGATCTAAAAACCCATCATAAAAAACGAATTCTTCCTCACCATTTTCATTGAGTATCGGCTGACCAGATTCGTCTGCAATAACATAGTTAGGTGCGTTTTCAAAGAAATAAACAGCTTCATTTGTGAGTCCTCCGTTAAAATCATTTTCAAGGGATTGAGTTGTTTGATGTAAACGCATTCGATATCGCTGATTATAAGTTTGATATTGAGTGCTCATTCTGAACTGACGTGATCTACTTAGGGAGGAAGAGTATTTTCCTAAAGAACGAAATCCTTTAAAAGAAACAGCAACATTGAATTTTGGTGAAGTGTTTATCGCCAATGTAGCGTCGAGATGTTGCCCTTGATCAAAGGTTGTTTTAAAAAAGAGTTCCGTATAGGCAGAAGGCATTTCGTAATATGGAACATCTTCTTTTTCAAAATATCCAAAATGCTTTACTCGAGCACCCATTTGCGGAGTGAAGGATTGTTCGTGAAAATCATAGCCCAGTTTATTGAACCCTTCTCCCATATTGGGTAACGGCAAATATTCAAAATAGTCTTGCTGTAAAAAATTAAAGGTGAATTCGCGTTCTATTGAGAGTGAAGTGTCTACAGACTTTTCAGTTTCGTCTAGGTAAAGAATTTTATAATCGGAAATGGCAACTTCATCCATGCTTTTAATGTAAGGGATGTACCGTTTCTTTTTAGGTTTTTTGGGTAATTGCTTCTGCTCTTCTTTTCCTTTATCTAAAATTGTAAGGGAATCTAGTTTTTGTTCAGGAAGTAGTTCTCCTATATCTAAAGAATCATTACGCGTTTCAACTAAATCGATCGTTTTTGGCAAACTATCTTGAGTCACTACAGGCAAATCTTGACTAAAGAGGAGAATTGATAATGCAAAAAAACTAATCGAAAGGCCGATGCGCATGCCAAATTATTTGTTTGCGAAGTTATGATAAATGTGAGTAATTTGTTCTACGACTTGAAAAACTTAAATGGGAAAGGTTGAAAACATTAAAAAGACAATTAACAAAAGGGATCGAAGCTGGGACTGATGAAGCCGGAAGAGGCTGTTTGGCAGGACCAGTGACTGCTGCTGCGGTAATACTTCCCAAATCTTTTGACCTTCCTTTTTTAAATGACTCAAAAAAACTTACGGATGCACAACGATACAGGCTCCGTCCTCTAATAGAGGAACAAGCATTAGCTTTTGCAGTTTCACATGTTTTTCAAGAAGAAATTGATGCAATCAATATCCTCAACGCGTCAATAAAAGCAATGCAAATTGCTTTAGAGCAATTGTCTTTAAAGCCTGAATTCATTTTAGTGGACGGCAATCGGTTTAAACCTTTCAACACAATTCCCCATGAATGCATCATAAAGGGAGATGAAAAATATTTAAATATTGCTGCTGCCTCTGTTCTCGCTAAAACCTATCGAGATGATTTCATGAAAAAACTCGATGAGACATTCCCTGAATATCATTGGAAAAAAAATAAAGGATATCCTACCTTAGCTCATCGTAAAGCAATAGAAAATTTTGGTATTACTGTTCATCACAGAAAATCATTTCAGCTTTTACCCAAACAACTAAAACTGAATTTATAATCTCTTTTTTGAACGAAAATCAGTTGATAACATTTTGTGAAAAAATAAAAATGAACGGAGGAGTTTTTTAATTTTGATTCCTATGCGAATACTCATAAAATTAAGTTTAATTACCTTTTTCCTTTCTTGTTCTTCTGCGGAAAAAAAAGCTCCAGACTTATTGAGTTGTGTTCCCCAAAACACACTGGCAATTCTTCAGATTAATGACCAAAACATGTTGAATAACAGCCAGTCAAGCAATCCTTTTATTGGTCAAATTTTAAAAGTAGATCCCAACTTATTTTCTGATGCAAGTGCTGTCACACCAAAACAATTTACTTCTAAATCATTACTTTGTTTTACTCCAGAAGGGAAAGCTGAAATGGCCGTTACCTTTTTATTTAAACTCCAACCTCAAGACAGCATCAGTCTTCCTAAAGGAGAAACCTTCCAGTACAATAACATCAATGTTGTTGTAACTGAAGTAAATGATAAAGATATTTACCATGCCCACATCAAGGGAATCTCGATAAGCAGTACTTCCAAACTAATTTTGGAAAATAGTATTCGAAATGCTCAAAACAATCGCCTCGGAATTCAGGAAGGAGTTTTGTATGACCTATCAAAGATTAGTGATGAGAACGCTCCACTCAACCTTTTTCTAAATCAAGGTTTTGGCAAAACCATAGAATCCGTTTTTCCAAATACTTCACTTTTTCCTTTTCTAGGATCAAGTTGGTTTTCATTTGATTTTAATACTAAAAAAGAACCCTTTGTACTGGATGGAATTAGCTTTATAAACGATTCTATTCCCGATAAACTTTCCCTTTTAAAAGGTCAAAATCCACAAAGACTTATAAGTCCTCAGTTAGTTCCTCAAAATTTTGATGGCTATTTAGCACTTTCATTGAACGACTACAAAGCCCTAGAGGATCAATTTAAACAATACAGCAGACACCTAAACATACCTCTACCTTCAATTAATTTAGATCTTCTCAGTACGGTTGACGAATTGGCTTGGGTTCAACTTCAAGAGAGTCAATCCATACTTTTACATTTGAATAATACCGAAACGGTACATCCTGAACTATTTTCTTATTCAGAATTAAGAAGTAGTTTTCGAGATGTTGCTATTTACGAACAAACTTTGCCCGAAGACTTCCAATTTCTACTTAATACTATGGGATCGTTTAAAACAGGAGAATGGAGTGCACAGATAGATGATTTTTTAATTTATTCTAATTCAGAGTCTCACCTCAAACAGATCATAGGGAATTACTTAGATAACAATACCCTTTACAACGATATTAATTTTAAAACACTTAGAGAAGATTTAGCGGATAAAAGCTCTTTTCTATGGCTGGGAAAGACTCCCAACCTGAAAAAAAACTGGGAAACATCTTCCAAAGAGATTGAACTTACTTGGGATAAAATCAATTTAAAAGCGTACCCGCTTATTGTTTTACAGGGTATCTCTGAAAATAATTTTATACAAACACGCCTAGCTGCCCAAAAAAAGAATGATAATCCACAAAAAAATAGTGTTTTCAATCAGTATAGTTTTTCACTAGATGCTCCTGCAGCCAGAGCACCGCAATGGATTAAAAATCATCGGAATAAGACGATGGATATCGTGATACAAGATCAGAACAATGTTCTTTATTTATTTTCTAATACAGGGAAGCTTTTTTGGAAAAAAGAACTTTCTGGACCCATCATTGGAAAAATAGAACAAATTGATTTGTATAAAAACAGAAGGTTACAAATGGCTTTTAGAACCTCCGATCGATTTATGGTTTTAGATCGGAATGGAAAGCTTGTTTCTCCATTTGACATCAAACTCTCTGGGGAAGGTAGTCCGCATCTGGCTGTTTTTGATTACGATCTTAACCGTAATTATCGTTTTATAATTGTCGATGGGAAGCAAGTGAAAATGCTAGATAATCGAGGTAAAATAGTTTCAGGATTTCGTCTAAAAACCCTTAAAAATGAACTTTTACACCCTCCAAAACATATCCGTTTTGGATCCAAAGATTATATCCTTATCCAAGACAAAGAAGGTACTGTTCGACTATTAAACCGTCAAGGTACCGATCGCATAAAACTGAAAGAATCCCTGACTACTTCGAAGAATCCTGTTTTTGAATACCGAAATACATTTGCTGGCACCACAAGTTCGGGAGACATGTTTCAAATTGATTCTAAAGGAAATATTACTCGCAATAAATTGGGAATGGGGCAAGACCATCTTATGGACATGACTGCAAAGTCTTTAGTCTACATAAATGAAAATATGTTAAATATTAAAGGGATACCAATCAGTCTTCCTTATGGCAAATACACTGCTCCCAAAATTCACTACATTAAGAACACCCTTTATGTGGCGCTTACAGAATTAGATACTCAAAAAGTTTATGTTTATTTAAGTAATGGAACTTTAGTTGGTGGATTTCCTGTGTATGGAACTGGGGAGCCCGATTTAATAAATTCAGATAATGACTCCGCTATTGAAATGGTGGTTCAATCTGAAAGTAATGGTTTTTTCATCTATCAGATTAATTAATCTGAAACTCCTCTATTTCAAAAAGACTTCCCAAATGTAGCTTTAGTTTTTCCTTTACAGATTCAGCATCTACAGGCTTTCCTAATTCTTTGGCTAGAGAAGTAACTCCTTTTCCTTGAATTCCACAAGGCACAATGTGATCAAAATAGGACAAATCTGTGTTTAGATTCAAAGCAAGACCATGCATAGTTACCCATCTGCTAGCTCGTACACCCATAGCACAAATTTTTCTTGCAAAGGGTGTGCCTTCGTCCAACCAAACTCCTGTTTCACCCGGGCTTCTGGTGGCACTCAGCCCAAATTCCTCTAGTGTTTTTATGATTGCTTCTTCTAAAAAACGCAGGTATTTATGTATATCAGTAAAAAAATTATCCAAGTCAAAAATAGGGTAAGCAACAAGCTGTCCAGGTCCATGAAAAGTAATATCGCCCCCTCGATTTGTCTTAAAAAATTGAATTCCTTTTTGTTCCAAAGCAGCTTGATCAACTAGTAAATGTTCAATTTTACCGCTTTTCCCAAGTGTAAAAACTGGAGGATGTTCTACCCACAACAAATAATTATCTGTTAAGTCTTGTCTCTCTTTGTTCCTATTAGAGCGTTTTAAATCAATAATTTGATTGAAATAATCCTCTTGAATAGTAAGGCTTTCAGCATAAGGCTTAAAACCCAAATCCAAAACTTTAACAATTTTATTTTTTTTCATCCTATTTTATGTTCCTCGGCTCCATCGTTCAGGGTTATTCAAGATTACCAAGGCTGCAATAACCCCTGGAACCCATCCACATAAAGTAAGTATAAAAACAATTAAAACTGAACCACACCCTTGATCAATAACGGCAAGAGGAGGGAAAACAATAGACAACAATACACGAAAAAAAGTCATAAGTAATTCTATTACTACAAAGATATAAAATTTGACTTCTCAGGTTTTTTTAGTCTGCTTATCTTTGCGATAAATATTATCTATATGTCAAAGCTTTCCGAACAGGAACTTATTCGTCGAGAAAAACTTCAAGATCTCAGAAAACTCGGGATTGATCCTTATCCAGCACCACTTTTCCCAGTTAATTTTTATTCAAGTGATCTTCCAAAAGAATATATAGAAGGCAAAAAAGTGATTTTGGCTGGAAGACTTATGTCCAGAAGAATTCAAGGAAAAGCAAGTTTTGCTGAACTACAAGACAGTAAAGGAAAAATCCAAGTATATTTTAATCGAGACGAGATCTGCACCTCAGAAGACAAAACACTATACAATGAGGTCTATAAAAAATTACTCGATATTGGGGATATTATTGGCATAGAAGGCACACTCTTTACCACAATGGTAGGTGAACAAACAGTTAAAGTAACCCACTTTACCCTTCTCAACAAAACACTTCGCCCTCTTCCTTTACCAAAGACAGATGCCGATGGAAATATATATGACGAATTTAATGACCCTGAATTAAGATACAGACAGCGGTATGTAGATCTCATAGTAAATCCTCAAGTAAAAAATACTTTTTTACAACGATCCAAAATCACTACCACTATACGTGATTTTTTAATTAAAAAAGATTATTTAGAAGTTGAAACTCCTATACTACAACCCATACCTGGTGGAGCAGCTGCGCGTCCGTTTGTTACTCATCATAACGCATTAAACATGCCCCTGTATTTGCGAATCGCAAATGAGCTTTATCTTAAAAGACTTATTGTAGGAGGTTTTGAAGGTGTTTTTGAATTTGCAAAAGACTTTAGAAATGAAGGAATGGATCGTACTCATAATCCTGAGTTTACCGTTATGGAATTGTATGTGGCTTATAAAGATTATTTCTGGATGATGGAAACCACAGAAACTTTATTGGAGCAAATTGCCTCTAACTTGCATAATACCACAAAGGTAACCGTAGGAGAACATATTATTGATTTCAAAGCTCCTTATCCAAGGATTCCAATCTTAGAAGCAATCAAAATTCATACAGGGGTAGATGTGTCAAATATGTCCGAAAATGAATTGCGAAAAGCTGCGACTGATATGGGTCTTGAAGTAGATGAAACTATGGGAGAAGGAAAATTAATTGATGAAATCTTTGGAGAAAAATGCGAACACCATTTTATACAACCAACCTTTATAACGGATTATCCAAAATCAATGAGTCCACTCACTAAAGAGCATCGTTCGAACACAAAACTTACTGAGCGTTTTGAACTTATGGTTAATGGGAAAGAATTAGCGAACGCCTATACTGAATTAAATGATCCTATTGATCAGAAAGAGCGTTTTGAGGCCCAAATGGCGTTAAGCGAGAAAGGAGATGACGAAGCCATGTTCATAGATCAAGATTTTTTAAGAGCCTTGGAATACGGTATGCCTCCAACCTCAGGTATCGGAATTGGTATTGATCGATTGGTAATGCTTATGACAAACAATAGTTCTATACAAGAAGTGCTCTTTTTCCCTCAAATGAAACCTGAAAAACAGGCTGTTGCTCTAAATGAGGAAGAAAAAATTGTTTTGAATTGTATAAAAAAATCTAATTCAAAAGAACTTCCCTCAATTAAAGAAGAAGCGCAGCTGAGTAATAAAAAGTGGGATGCGAGTATCAAAGGGCTTACTCAAAAAAAGCTGGTTAAGGTGGTAAAAAACGAAAATGGCTTATATATTGAAATGTTAAATTAATGTCAATACTTTAAACTTTGTGAACTGATTCTCATCAAAGATTAAAACAAAAAACATTTATTATGAAACATTTTATTTTCCTATTTGCCCTTGTACTCAGCTTGCCGATGACCACAATGGCTCAACACAGAAATCACCAAAACCATGAAAAAAATGGCGAACAACTGACAACTGAACAGCGTATTAATTTGCATGTCAAAAAAATGCAGTTGGCTCTAGAGCTCTCTGAAAATCAGAAGGAACAAGTCGCTCAAATTCTCAAAAAAAATCCTCGCCCAGAGCGCTTAAAAAGAAGGGAAGGAGTTTCCTCAGACGATCGTTATAAAATGGATCTAAAACAATTGGATCATCAAATTGCTCTTCAAAAAGAAATGAAAACCGTATTGAGTGAAAAACAATTTGAAGAATGGAAGCAGATGCAACAGCATCGAAAAGCAATAATGGCTCATAGAGGGAGAAGACCTCATGAAGCCAAAGAGCGCTCACAAAAAAAACACTAATCGATTAAGGCTCGCAATGCGAGCCTTAATTATTTATAATGCTTTTACTACTTTTTTGAAGCCTTCAAGTGTTTTATCAATATCAGAAAAACTAAGGGCGTCGTTAAGAAAATAACTTTCAAAGGCACTTGGAGGGAGATAAATTCCTTCCTGTAGCATTCCATGAAAATACTTTTTAAAATAGTCGTTGTTCCCCTTCACTGAGCTAGCAAAATCAACTACAGGCTGATCAGTAAAATGTAAGGAAATCATAGATCCCATTCGGTTGATTTGATATGGAATGGCTTTAGTTGCCAGAATTTTTTCAAAACCTTCATGCAGATATTTTGTCTTCTCTGCTAATCGATCAAACAAATCAGCATCTTGATTTATGGATTGGAGCATGGCCAATCCCGCAGCCATCGCTAGAGGATTTCCGCTTAAAGTTCCAGCTTGATATACAGGTCCGTCTGGTGCTAAATGACTCATGATATGATTATTTGCAGCAAATGCTCCCACGGGTAAACCTCCCCCGATTACTTTGCCAAAAGTGACAATGTCTGCTTTGATTCCCAGCAATTCTTGTGCACCCCCTGGTGCAAGACGAAAGCCAGTCATTACTTCATCAAAAATAAAGAGTGCATCAAATTCATCACACAGACTTCTCAAGCCTTGTAAAAACCCTTCTTGAGGTGGAATACAACCCATATTCCCAGCAACGGGTTCTATAATTATTGCAGCTATTTCTTCAGGGTATTCAGAAAAAAGTGCTCTTACAGCGGCTAAATTATTATATGGCGCTAGTAAGGTGTCTTGAGCAGTGCCTTTGGTTACTCCAGGACTACTTGGACTTCCAAAAGTTACGGCACCACTACCTGCCTGAATTAAAAAAGCATCTGAATGGCCATGATAACAGCCGGCAAATTTGATTATTTTTTCTTTTTTTGTGACTCCTCTTGCTAAACGTACCGCACTCATACAGGCTTCCGTCCCAGAATTTACAAATCGGATTTTATCCATATTAGGAACCATATCTAATGCAAGGGAAGCTATTTCTGTTTCCAAAGCAGTGGGCATCCCAAAAGATGTTCCGTGCTTCGCCCGTTTCATGATTGCATCAATCACTGGAGGATAAGCGTGCCCAAGAATCATAGGACCCCAGCTCGAAATATAATCTATGAGTTTATTGCCGTCCACGTCAAAAAGGTAGGCCCCTTCTGCATACTCCACAAAGATCGGTGTTCCTCCTACAGATTTAAATGCTCTTACTGGAGAATTTACTCCTCCGGGAATAACTCCTTGGGCTTCTTTAAATAATGTACTGCTTCTTTGGTATTGCATAATCATGGATTTGAAGGAATGGTTAAAGACTGTCCCAAAAAAATGGTTTGATCTTTAATGTTATTAAGCTCTATAATTTGCTTTAAAGTAACGTTGTATTTTTTGGAAACCGAATATAAAGTATCTCCCTTTTCAACTTTATGAACAAAAGTTTTTTTAGATACCTTAGGAGTATTGATCACTAGTTTCAGTTCATTTTTTTTTAAGTCATATTTAGTTAAATCAAAACGCTCTATCAAACTGATTAATTTATCTGGATATTTTGGATCAGTTGCATAGCCTGCTTTTTTCAGTCCTTTAGCCCATGACTTATAATTGTCAATTTTTAACTCAAACAAAAAGGCATAGCGACTTCTGTCTCTTAAAAACAAGGAGTGGTCTCTGAATGAATCTTTAGGGTCAGCATAAACTCTAAAACATTCTCCCTTTTCATCATCATCGTGATAAATTCTTTTCCCGTCCCACTCTGTATGACATTTTATTCCAAAATGATTATTCCCCTCTACAGCCAAACGACCAAAGCCCATTCCAGACTCTAAAATTCCCTGAGCTATAGTAATACTGGCGGGAATACCGAAAGACTTCATTTCCTGTTGTGCAATAGGTGCAAACAAGTCAATGTATCGAACTATTTTCTCTTTGTTTGTAAGCGGTTTTTCAGGCACTTTATCTGCTTTCTTGGGCAGGTTAGTTGAAGTAACCGCTTTAGTCTGTTTGGTTGGAGAAGTCTGCTTTTCAATAATGACTTTTCGCGAGCTTCCACAGGAGGTGAATCCGTTTAAAATTATCAGCAAAACAATTCCGAAGCATAGTTTAAAGTGAGTAGCCCCTTTTTTTGTAATAGTGCATTCATTGGCTTTACTCCTTGAAGTCCCCCGGTATGTATCACTAAAATATTTCTTCCCCATGTCCACTTTTGTTTTTTAATAAGATCAAAAATACCAAAAAGCATTTTTCCAGTGTAGATAGGATCCAAAGGAATCTGATATTGTTGATAAAATTCATTCATAAATTCAATAAGTTCAGAATTTACTTTAGCATAACCTCCAAAAGTATAGTCAGAAATAAGTGCCCATTTTAAGTTTTTTGTGAATTCAGAAATGGTGTTTTGTACTTCGAAATTATTCAATGCATTAAATCCTAATATTTCCTGCTGGGGCAATGCACTTTCAATTATCCCTGCGAGTGTCCCTCCAGTTCCAATACTTGAACATATTACGTCATACTTCCTATCCTCTTCAGCTAAAATCTCTCGGCATCCTTTTATTGCAAGCACATTGGTTCCTCCCTCGGGAAGCAACTGTAACTCTGGATCCTCAGCCAAAAGTTTTTGTGCTAAAATAGAATTCTCTTTTTCCTTATAAACTTCTCTAGTAACACAATAAAGTGTCATCCCCTGTCTTCTACAAAATGTTAAAGTAGTGCTGTCCTCTAATTTATCTTGCCATTCTTCTCCTCTTACAATACCGATTGTAGGTATATTAAATAATTTTCCTGCCTGAGCTGTGGCTGCCAAATGATTGGAAAATGCTCCGCCAAAACTGATGACTCTTGGATTATCCATTTTACTATACGCTTCAAAATTATATTTCAACTTTCTAAACTTATTTCCAGAAACAATCGGATGGATTAAATCTTCTCTTTTTATTGTAATCGAATACCCATTGAGGGAGTCAACTAACTGATTTGTGCTATTTTTGAAAGAGTTAAAAAAGGACATGATCAAAAATACATTAAAATGAGTAAGAGTTTACCCCCTTTAGAAGAAGAAGATTACTACCTTTCGGCTGAGGGATATAAAGTCTTTACAGTTCAATACCATTTAAAAAGAGGTTATTGCTGTCAAAGCAATTGTAGACACTGCCCTTACAATTTTGATCCAAAAAGAAGCTGAAAAATTCGGCATAATTATTGTTTATAATAAATAAATTCTGATCATATGAAGAACCTCGCTTTTTTATCAATTATTTTACTCTTTATTTCTTGTAGCTCCATTCAGGTGTATTCTGATTTTGATAGTGAAGTTGATTTTTCAGTATACAAAACATACGCTTTCTTTAAACCACAAATTGATGAAGTAGATATTTCCGATTTGGATAAGCGAAGAATATTAAAAGCCATCGACAAAGAATTGAGCAGCAAAGGCCTCTCCAAATCTGAAACACCAGATTTACTCATTGGTTTCACAACACGTGCAAAAGAACAAATTTACATCAGTAACATGAATTCATTCGGTTGGGGATGGGGATGGGGATTTAATCCCTGGTTTTGGGGACCAAATAACAATACCGTTAGCACACGAACAGAAGGAACGTTATATATAAATGTGATTGATGGAGTGAACAAACAACTAATCTGGCAAGGAAAAGGCCGAGGAGGAATTCAGGAAAATTTAAAAAATAGAGACGAACGGATCGCTTTATTTGTTCAAGAAATCATAAAAAATTATCCTCCCGAATCAGAATAAGTTTTTCTAGAAACACTCTGCTTCTGCAGCCTGAATAGCTAAATGAATTCCATCTGGATTTTTGCCTCCAGCGGTAGCAAAAAAAGCTTGGCCACCACCGCCTCCTTGAATAAATTTACCTAGATTTCTAACAATCGTACTGGCATTTTTTTGTTTGTCTTCTACAACTGATTTTGAAATATAACAACTCAATAAGGCTTTCTCGTTTTTCTTTGATCCCAATACGATAATCGCTTGTTCAAAATCAGTCCCTAACTCAAAAGATAAATCTTTCATCCCTTGGGCGTCTAAATCTACCTCAGCAGCAACAAAAGAAATTCCTTCAATAACTTTCATTTGAGATTTTAAGTCATCATTTAACATGGAAGTCTTTAACTTAGACAAAGTATTGATTTCCTTTTTTAGGTTCGTGTTTTCTAATTGTAAAGATTCAATTGCTTTAAGTGGATCCTGACTTTGTTTCAGCAATTGATTTACTTTCAATAATAGTTCACTTTGTTTTTCAAAATAAGTTTTAACAGCCTCACCAGTAATTGCTTCTATTCTTCTAATTCCAGAAGCTACAGCACCTTCTGAAAGGATTTTAAAATGCCATATGTCCGAAGTATTTTGGACATGGGTTCCACCACAAAGTTCTATAGATTGACCAAACTGAATAGTCCGAACTGTATCTCCATATTTTTCTCCAAAAAGAGCCATAGCTCCACTCTCAATTGCTTTTTCATAGGGAATATTTCGTTCTTCCTTCAATGGGATTTGCTCCAAAATTCTAGCATTTACAAAACGTTCTACAGCAGCCAATTCATCAGAAGTTACTTTAGCAAAGTGAGAAAAATCAAACCGAAACATCCCAGAATGTACCATAGATCCTTTTTGTTCTACATGTGTTCCTAAAATTGATCTCAAAGCCTGATGCATCAAGTGGGTTGCAGTATGATTACACGAAGAACGCTTTCGCTGTTTTGCATCAACTACTGCTGTAAAATCAGCATCTAATTTGTCTGGTATCGTTGATGTCTGATGTACAATTAAGTTGTTTTCTTTCCTTGTATTGAGTATGTAGGTAATGTCTCCATTAGAAGACTCTAAATAACCTTTATCTCCTACTTGACCTCCTCCTTCAGGATAGAAAGGGGTTAGATTAAAAACCAATTGAAAGTAATCTCCTTCTTTTGCAGAAGTCATTTTTCTGTATCGTGTGATTTTTACTTTGGTGTTCAGGTGATCGTAACCAATAAATTCTTCCACATCATCTTCCTGTAAAACTATCCAATCTCCAGCTTTCGAAGCTGCTGCAGCTCGAGACCGAGACTTTTGTGCCTCCATCGCTTTTTGAAAACCTTGCTCGTCAATAAGATAGCCTCTTTCGCTGGCGATCAAAGCTGACAAATCAAAAGGGAAGCCAAAAGTATCATACAATTCGAATGCTTTAGCTCCTTCTACCATTTTGTTTTTTGAGGTTTGAAGAATTGTTTCTAAAAGTACAAGTCCTTGATCCAAAGTTTTCAGAAACGACTGTTCTTCTTCTCTAATCACGTTATACGCAAGTTGCTGTTCTTTGATCAGTTCCGGGAATGCACTGCCCATTTGTTGACTGAGGGTATTGACCAGTTTATAGATAAAAGCCTCTTTTTGATCTAAGAATGTAAAACCATACCGAATGGCTCTTCTTAAAATTCTTCGAATTACATATCCCGCTCCGTTATTGCTGGGCAATTGTCCATCAGCGATGGCAAAATAAACAGTTCTGAGGTGATCCGCAATCACTCGGATAGCTCGATCTGTAGTCTCGGAAGCTCCGTATGTAGTCCTCGTAAGTGTTTCTATTTCTCTGATCAACGGTGTAAAAACATCGGTATCGTAATTTGAATTTTTGTCTTGTAACACCATACAAAGACGTTCAAAACCCATTCCTGTATCGATATGTTTTTGAGGTAATTTTTCTAAACTTCCATCTGCTTTTCTATTGAATTCGATAAATACAAGATTCCATACTTCCACCACATGAGGATGGTCCTTATTTACCAATTCAGCGCCAGGAATTTTACTCTTCTCCTCTTCAGTTCGGATATCAACATGAATTTCAGAACAAGGTCCACAAGGTCCTTGGTCTCCCATTTCCCAAAAATTATCTTTTTTATTGCCTAATAGTATGCGATCTTCTGGTATTAAAGCTTTCCAAAAATTATAGGCTTCATTATCACGCTCAATATTATCTTCTGCATCCCCTTCAAAAATTGTTACATATAATTTTGAGGGATCAATTTTATATACCTCAGTAAGTAATTCCCAAGCCCATTCTATAGCTTCTTTTTTGAAATAGTCCCCAAAGCTCCAATTTCCTAACATTTCGAAAAATGTATGGTGATAGGTATCAATCCCAACTTCTTCTAAATCGTTATGCTTTCCTGAGACTCGAAGACATTTTTGAGTATCTGCAATGCGTTTTGAAATAGGCTTGGCATTTCCTAAAAAATATTCCTTGAAAGGGTTCATCCCTGCGTTAGTAAACATCAGAGTGGGATCATTTTTGATCACCATCGGTGCTGAAGGAACTATTTTATGTGCTTTTGACTCAAAAAAATCTAAAAATTGCTGCCTAACTTCAGTAGATTTCATACCTATTTCTTCTATAATGTTAAAGTTGCTTATCTTTGCAAAAGATTAATATTGGTTTATCCACCTCAAAATATATAACTTTGAGGTGCAATTAAAATTATTAGTGCAAAAGAAAAGAAAATTTATAAAACTTTATGAGTAAAGTTAAATACTATTACGATCCCGAAACGCTTTCTTATAGACCCATTACTATAACCAATAAGAAACGAATCTCAAATTTCGCATTATTCTTTTTAGGGTCTTTCGCTTTTGGTATAGTCTCTTTGATGATTTTATTAAATTCAGAATGGATTAATACTCCTGCAGAAATAGCTCAAAAAAGAGCTTTAGAAAATTATGAATTACAATTTGAAATTCTCAATAAAAAACTGAATCAAATCGAGGCAGTAGTTTCAAATATTGAGGACAGAGATAACAACCTGTATCGTGTTTATTTTGAGGCTAGTTCAATCCCTGAAGAACAGCGAAAAGCAGGTTTTGGTGGTGTAAATCGCTACAAAGATTTGGAAGGGTATGATAATTCTGAATTAATCATTAACACTGCAAAACGACTTGATATTCTTTCAAAACAAACAGTTGTTCAATCACGTTCTTTGGATGAAATTGAACGTTTAGCAGCAAATAAAGCCGAACTCATTGAGGCTATCCCCTCCATCCAACCAATCAAAAATGAAGATCTAAAACGAATGGCTTCAGGCTATGGTTATCGTAAAGATCCTTTCACCAAAAAGAGACGTTTCCATTATGGGATGGACTTTACTGCAAAAAAAGGTACGCCAATTTATGCTACTGGGAATGGTATAGTAAAAAGAGCAGACAACCGATCTTCTGGATACGGAAAACATATTCGTATAGACCATGGCTTTGGATATGTCAGCCTTTATGGGCATTTAAATAAATACAATGTCCGCAGGGGTCAAAAAGTAAAACGTGGAGACATCATTGGTTATGTTGGAAACACAGGACGTTCCGCGGGGCCACATTTGCATTATGAAATCTTTAAGGATAACAAACGTATTAATCCTCTAAATTTTTATTACGGGAACTTGTCTCAAAAAGAATTTGATGCAATGCTCACTCAGTCCAAGCAAGAAAATCAATCTATGGATTAATATGCATATAGACCTTCCAGAAAAACGGTATTATTCCATAGGCGAGGTCGCAAAAGCATTTAATGTTCAACCTTCTTTACTTCGTTTTTGGGAAAAAGAATTTAAAGAAATTCAGCCTAAGAAAAAACAAGCTGGAACGCGAAAGTATACTCCAGAAAATATTTTGACCATTCAATTTATTTACCATCTCGTCAAAGAAAAGGGCATGACCCTTCAAGGAGCCAAAAAACAACTGGAATTAAAGTCAAATTCTGCCTCAAAGCAAACACTCTTAGCCAAACTTGAAGGAGTTAAAGCCTCCCTTGAAGAACTCAAGGGAAAACTTTAAGATTATTTTTTTCTGAAAAAAATCTGAATGGGTATTCCATTAAAATTGTAGAGCGTTCTGAGTTTATTCTCCAAGAATCTTCTATACGGATCTTTCACATATTGTGGCAGGTTACAAAAAAAGGCGAATTGAGGATAAGCAGTAGGCAATTGGGTGCAAAATTTAATTTTTACATGCTTCCCCTTGTATGCTGGAGGGGGATATTTTTCAATTATTGGAAGCATTTGATTATTAAACTCTTTGGTTGGTATCCTTCTGGACCTATTTTTATATACCTCAACAGCTGTTTCGACCGCTTTATAAATTCGTTGTTTGGTTAGGGAAGAGATGAACAAAATTGGAACATCTGTAAATGGGGCAATTTCTTCTCGAATTTGAGCTTCAAACGCTTTTGCTGCATTGGTGTCTTTTTCAACTAAATCCCATTTATTTACCAAAATCACAACACCTTTATGATTTCTATGAGCCAACCAAAAAATATTTTGAACCTGACCATCAAACCCTCGTGTTCCATCAGTAATTACAAGGCAAACATCCGAGTTCTCAATTGCTCGAACTGATCGCATTACCGAATAAAACTCAATGTCTTCTTTTACTTTAGCCTTCCTTCTAATCCCTGCGGTATCAACCAATTTGAAGTCAAACCCAAAACGATTATACTGAGTATCTATACTGTCTCTTGTAGTTCCAGCGATGTCTGTAACTATATATCGCTCCTCACCGATCAAAGCATTTATGAATGAAGATTTTCCAGCATTAGGTCTTCCGACTACTGCAAATCGAGGAAGATCGTCTGTATCGCTTTCCTCTTCTTCAGGCAGTTGTTTTACTAATTCGTCTAACAATTCTCCTCCTCCACTTCCATTGATACTAGAAATAGGAAAGAGATTTTCGAAACCAAGCGAATAAAACTCAAGAGCATTTTCTTGATGCATGGAATTATCCACCTTGTTGATCGCAAGAAAAATAGGCTTCTGAGATCTTCGAAGTAACTTTGCCATGGTCTCATCCATACCAGTAACTCCATCTGAACCATCCACCATAAAAATAATAGCATCTGCTTCTTCAATAGCTAAATTGACTTGCTTGTCAATCTCTTTCTGAAATATATCTTCGCTACGCTCTACATACCCTCCAGTATCTATTAAAGTAAAAGCACGACCATTCCAATCGGACTTTCCATAGTGACGATCTCTAGTTACCCCACTTATTGCATCTACTATAGCTTCACGCCTTTGAATCATTCGGTTAAAGAATGTAGATTTTCCTACGTTGGGTCTTCCAACTATGGCAACTATACTGCTCATACGCTTTATTTGTTTGCAAAAGTACTTTAATTATGGGGAAGGGTGTGATTCAATTCTTTAAAGATTTTTAAAAAAAGTGAATGCCTTTCGATGATTCACTCTAAAAAATGAAACTTAATTGTAGTTGCACAACAATAGAGAAAGTTGTAAATTTGCATTTCAAATCGCGAGGTAGAGCAGTGGTAGCTCGTCGGGCTCATAACCCGAAGGTCGCAGGTTCGAGTCCTGCCCTCGCTACTCTAAGGTCTTCATTTGAAGGCCTTTTTTTATTGGGATTAGCCAACCATACAGGGATGATGATACTAACCCTCCTGACTGTTAATAATTGCTAAATATATAGAAACTGACACTAAATTGACAGTAAAATGACCAAAATCTGTCAGTAATTACTGTCAGTTTTTCCCAAAAAATTCCACCCTAAAACTCTGAAATAAGACCCCCATACCTAAAATTAAATCCACTTTTCTTTTGAGAGTAAAGCTGGTATAATAGTATATAATCAAAAACCTCATCACATTAATTATATTGATGGTTTTATCTTAAATCAAACAAAATGAAAAACATCAAAGACATAGTAATAGGAATATTTGCAGGAATAGGATTTACTGCTATTTTAATGTCATTCACTAGTCTTAATCAGCCTGAAAAAGTTGATGTTATAATATTAAAATTGATGGGTAAGAAACTCGAATCAGCTTATGTAATCGACCAAGGTCGAGAAGACAAAACTAGAGATGGCTTAACAGGCGATGAGGCTCTTGAAAGTTATTTAAATAATGGATGGAGCATTAAGGGGACAACTACAGCTTCTGATGCGGGGAGATTTAGTGTTGTTTATACTTTGGTAAGAGAAATGGAATAACATCTTACTTTAACTTTTGAAAGTGTTGTCAACGACACTATAATGTAAATAAATCTGTAGTGAATTAGGCTACCTTTAAACCACTGATTCTATCAGCTTTAATGGGTTTTGTACGACCGTGTTTTGTTTGGGGTTGTTTTCGGCACTGCGGGTATAACCCTCTATCTATGTATGGTTTAATTTTTACCTAGGGCGATAGATGAAGGAAAGGTTTATCTTGTTTTAATTAAAACGACACACTTAGATATCTGTTTAATTTGTTCTGTAAGAGGTAGTTCTTTTAATTTAGTTTCAGAGGGTAATTCTATTGATTTTGGCAAGATATCTATAAGGTTAAGAACGTAACTTGTTTTTATAGAATCACAAATCCCAGAACTTACTGAAGATGATATGACTGGGGTTTAAGGACAAGTCCCCCAGACAGGTTTTTTAAAGTTTGTTAGGGAAGAAGTTGCAAATCCAGCTGGTTCAGAGGAAATATTGGTAACACACCAGCCTGAAAGGTCTTGATTGAATGCGTCAGCAGCCCAAAACATTCGTTCCATACCAGTCACTTTAGAAGTATCCCAACTGCCTATGTCTTGATTGAATGATGATGCTTCATAAAACATACCAACCATATCAGTCACACTTGAAGTAT
>JAFMMH010000100.1 GCA_017851655.1 Flavobacteriaceae bacterium | reverse complement strand
GCACCATTTGTGGCGCAGGAAAATCATCTGAATTTTTCAATTTTGATTGGAAAAAACAGCAATGGAATTTAATGGTTTCACTAGGTGCTATTATTGGAGGAGCAATCGCATCCCAATGGCTTAGTTTTGATTCTAGCGTGGCCATCCATCCTGATACCATCCTAAAATTAAAGGAGCTCAATATTGAAAGTGCGGGAATGGCTTATTTACCTGAAGAATTATTTAGTTTTCAAGCATTGATGCAGCCCAAAGTTTTATTAATCCTATCTATTGGTGGGTTTCTAGTAGGGTTTGGAGCACGTTATGCAGGTGGCTGTACATCAGGTCATGCCATTTCAGGTTTAAGCAACCTCCAATTGGTTTCCCTTTATGCTGTCATTGGTTTTTTTGTTGGCGGACTTTTTATGAATCACGTTTTACTTCCTTATATCCTTTAATCAAATGAGACAACTACTATTTTTATTCATCGGAATTATTTTTGGTATCACAATGTACAAATCTGAAGCCGCCTCATGGTTTCGTATATATGAGATGTTTCAATTCAAATCTTTTCATATGTATGGAATTATTGGATCTGCTCTAGCTATAGGAGTATTGATGATTCAACTTATCAAACGTTATAAAATTAAATCTGTTTTTGGAGAAACGATAATCATTCCTGATAAAGACAAGAGCTTTTCCAGATATGCTTACGGGGGAATTATTTTTGGTTTGGGTTGGGGACTAGCAGGAGCTTGCCCTGGACCGATATTTACACTAATCGGTGCTGGCTTTTATTCCATACTTGTCGTTCTCTTTTTTGCTGTACTAGGAACTTGGGTCTATGGTCGTATCGCAAATAAATTGCCCCATTAAGCTCCCGCCTACTTCCGTTTAGAAAATTCACTTAAAATCAAATAAGAGATTCAAGACTGACAAAATGGCAATATCACTTGGATTTTTGTAATTTTGCATTGCATTAGAAACAAAAATCCAACAATTAAATGCCTTTAGAAGATATAAAACAAAAATTAGAGCGTAATCCTCGGGATCATGATGGAACCCGAATTCAAAGCTCTTATAAAGATTCTAAATCTTCTTTAAAACTTGCATATATAGAAAGCTACGGTTGTCAAATGAATTTTGCAGACAGTGAAGTTGTAGCCTCAATTCTGGGCAAAGAAGGCTATGGTATTACCGAAAGCATTCATGATGCTTCCCTAGTCCTAATTAATACTTGTTCTATCCGAGAAAAAGCAGAACAAACTGTACGAAAACGCCTAGAGTATTTCAATTCAATAAAAAAAGGGAGAACTAAAATGACCGTTGGTGTTCTAGGCTGTATGGCAGAACGCCTAAAGCATCAGTTTTTGGAAGAGGAAAAAATTGTGGACCTTGTCGTAGGGCCAGACGCATATAAAGACATTCCTAATTTACTTCAGGAAGTAGCTCAAGACAGAGAGGCTGTAAATGTGCTTTTATCCAAAGAAGAAACTTATGGTGATATTGCACCCGTTCGTTTAAACTCAAATGGAGTTTCCGCATTTGTGTCCATCACCAGGGGTTGTGATAATATGTGTACTTTTTGTGTTGTTCCTTTTACAAGAGGCAGGGAAAGAAGTAGAGATCCTAAAAGTATCTTAGAAGAGGTAAATGATTTAGTCTTAAAAGGATATAAAGAAATCACCCTTCTTGGGCAAAATGTGGATAGTTATTTATGGTTCGGAGGAGGACTAAAAAAAGATTTTGTCAAAGCAAGTGCTCTCCAACAAAAAACAGCATTACGCTTTGAAGATCTTCTCGCTTTAGTGGCTGAGGCTCACCCTAAAACTCGAATTCGATTTTCTACCTCAAACCCTCAAGACATGTCTCTAGATGTCTTGAAAGTCATGAAAAAATTTGATAATATCTGTAACTCCATTCACCTCCCTGTTCAGTCTGGAAGTAATGCGATATTAAAAAAAATGAACCGACAACATACACGGGAAGAGTACATGAAATTAATAGATACTATCCGAGAGATACTCCCAAATTGTGGAATATCACATGATATGATTGCTGGTTTCCCTTCGGAAACAGAACAAGACCATCAAGACACACTAGACCTAATGGATTACGTTAAATACGATTATGGTTTCATGTTTACCTATTCAGAACGTCCCGGCACACATGCTGCCAGAAAAATTATAGATGATGTCCCAGAAGTCGTAAAGAAGAAACGACTTAGTCAGATTATTGAAAAACAAAGACAACACAGTCGATTTAGAACAGGGCAATACTTAGATCAAACAGTATGTGTATTGATTGAGAAAGAATCAAAAAAATCCAATAAAGATTGGAGCGGAAGAACAACACAAAATACAGTAACAGTTTTTCCTAAGAAAGACTTTAAAATTGGAGATTTTGTAGAAGTTAAAATAACAGATTGTACCTCAGCTACCCTTATTGGTGAAGCTGTAGGCCTTTCAGAAAGAGTTTAAAATGGATTCATTACAAAGTGTAAAACAACGTTTTGGAATAATTGGAAATAATACTGCCTTGAACCGGTCATTAGAAAAAGCCATGCGAGTATCAATTACAGATATTTCAGTTTTGGTCATTGGAGAAAGCGGTGTAGGAAAAGAAAATATTCCTAAAATAATCCATCAATATTCCCACCGTAAACACTCCAAATATATTGCAGTAAATTGCGGTGCCATCCCTGAAGGAACTATAGATAGCGAACTATTTGGTCATGAAAAAGGAGCCTTTACCGGTGCTACTCAAACCCGTTCTGGTTATTTTGAAGTTGCTGATGGAGGAACTATTTTCTTGGATGAAGTAGGAGAGCTCCCTCTTCCTACACAGGTCCGTTTGCTTCGAGTTCTTGAAACTGGAGAATTCATTAAGGTTGGGTCCTCTAAAGTTCAAAAAACCAATGCGCGAATTGTTGCAGCTACCAACGTGAATATGATGGAAGCTATTGACAAAGGAAAATTTAGGGAAGATCTATATTACCGTTTAAGTACCGTAGAAATAACCCTTCCTCCGCTTCGCGATAGGAAAGAAGATATCGTACTTCTCTTTAGAAAATTTGCTTCCGATTTTGCACAAAAATATCATATGCCTGCACTTCAATTGGATGAACATGCACAAGCCTTATTGACTGAATACCGCTGGAGCGGAAATATCCGACAACTGCGAAATGTCGCAGAACAATTATCTGTCTTAGAACAAGAACGCAATATCAATGCTGCTATTTTGAGAGCCTATTTACCTGATCGAGCAAAACAGCTACCTGCTTTAATTGGGAAAAAAGAAAAAGAAAGCGATTTTTCCTCCGAAAGAGAAATATTATATAAAGTTCTGTTCGATATGAAAAATGATCTTAATGATTTGAAAAAACTCACCTTAGATCTCATGAAAAACGGGGCCTCTGATAGTGTTCAAGAAAAAAACCAAGGGCTTATCGATAAAATTTATGGGAAAACCCCTGAAGATTCTGAAGAAACAGAACTAGATTCTTTAGACATTGCTACATTTGAATCTAAAGTTCCAGAAATTTCAAATGTAAATACATTGGACAAATACGCATACGCTGAAACTATAGAAGAAGAAGAACCGCTTTCGCTTCAAGCAAAAGAACTTGAAATGATCAAACAAGCGTTATTGAGATGTAACGGCAAAAGAAAGCTTGCCGCAAAAGAACTAGGGATCTCTGAACGAACATTGTATCGAAAAATTAAGCAATATGACCTGCAAGATGTTGAGACTAAATAGCACTTTAAAAAGCCTCTTAATACTTGGCTTTTTGATTTTTGAAGGCTGCGGGATTTATTCATTTACTGGGGCATCTATCCCCGCAGGAGTGACTACATTTCAAGTCAATTTTTTTGAAAATAATGCAGGGAATAGACCTGGATCTACGGTAGAACCTGGTTTGGATAATGAATTCACAAATGCACTTCAAGATCTTATTATGAATCAGACCAATCTTGACCTAGTCACCTCAGACGGACAACTGATCTACGAAGGTGAAATAACAGAATACAGTGTGACCCCAATGTCTGCTACAGCTCAAATAACAGCTGCTCAAAATCGCCTTAAAATGTCAATTGCATTTAGATTTATTAACACAAAAAAAGAAGAAGATGATTTTTCTAAAACATATTCTTTCTTTTACGATTTTCCAGCAGAACTTCAAGTTTACGATGTAAAGGATACTGCACATAAAGAAATCTTTGACCGTATAACTCAGGATATTTTTAACGATACTCTAGCAAAATGGTGATTGATAACGCATCTTCTTTATTCTCCTTTTTAGAGGCCTTTGACTCCTCAGACACTTCCCATAGAGAAGCAC
>JAFMMH010000099.1 GCA_017851655.1 Flavobacteriaceae bacterium | reverse complement strand
TCAGGAGGGCAGCGTCAGCGAGCAGTCATTGCACGAGCACTAGCTGTATCGCCAAAAGTACTGATCTGTGATGAGTCTGTTGCCGCACTAGACATCTCAGTTCAAGCTCAAGTACTCAATCTTTTAAATGATTTAAAAAAAGCACTAGGATTGAGTTATCTTTTTATTTCGCACGATTTAGCAGTAGTAAAATACATGTCGGATCGTGTGATGGTCATGCAGGAGGGAACCCTTGTTGAACTTCAAGAGGCAGATGCTCTATACGAAAAACCAAAAAATAATTATACAAAAAAGTTAATTGAAGCGATTCCCTGATCATTTGTACTTATTCACTTTTTAAAAAAACTTTAAAAGATTTTAGAGGAACTTTGTTTTTAAGGTTGTATTTCTTTTTTAACTCCTTTAATGATTGCATCACCTCAGCATTGTACTTACGAATGATTTCTAAATTCTCAAGCTCGTTTGATGTAGGGGCTCCGTAGTTATTCTCCACTTTTTGAAACAGTGTGGTCATTTTTTCTCGTAGTTGGGGTTCTGCAGCTCCCACATAATTATCACCTGTTGTAATGACCATTGACTCTTTCAACTCTGTCAACTTGGTTATTAACTTTCGTTTTTTTGATTTTGAAGCATCGGCTATGTAAGCGTCTACTTGAAAAACAGCATAGGCTAAAGACTCGATCATATCGTAGAGTTCATTTACTATTTTCTGTTTTTGTTTACGATCTGCCTCAGGAATTTGAATTTGTTTATCGTACACCAATTCAAAAGGTTGTTCAAATGTTTGCCGTCCTTTTGTAATCTTAGCCGTGTAACTTCCCGCAGGCAATAAAGGGGAGGTAAAACCACCAAATGAAAATGTTTTTCCTTTCGCTACTTTTGGCTGTTTACGTCTGTATGACCAGTTCACAATATTAATCCCTTTTGATTTCCCTGGTGTTATCTCGGAGAGGGTATCGCCCTTCTGATCGACAATTGCCATTGTCATTTTTCCAAAAGTGTGTCGTTTTTTCAAGAAGTATTTGATTTGTGCCAAGCTGGATTTATTACCTCCGACAAACTGGGTTTCATTCCCAAAATTTCCTGAAAAATTTTGTTTTTCTTTTATTACCGTGGGTTTACTTTCAAAGAAGTGTAGCGTTTTATTCATCACATTTTCGTCCAGTTCTCTCAATGGAGAAATGTCATCAATGATAATTATTCCTCTACCGTGTGTTCCCAACACCAAGTCATTTGTTTGTTTTTGAAGGTCAATAAAATGAGTAGCCACGGCAGGCATGTTGTTCGTGAACTTGAACCACTTCCCTCCTCCATTCAGTGTAATATAAAGTCCCAATTCTGTCCCTAAGAAAAGTAAGTCTGGATTTTCGTAATCTACTTGAATATTTCGAACGACACCTTCTACATCATCTGTAATGATATTGGTCCATGTTTTTCCAAAGTCTGTTGTTTTGTAAGCATAGGGGGTTTTGTCGTTGTTGGTATGGCCGTCGAAGACAGCATAGGCTGTCGCCTTGTCTAGTGTGCTGGTTTCTATGTGATAACACCATGTGTTTTTTGGTAAATCTGGAATATTTGCAACTGTATTGGTCCATGATTTCCCACCGTCTTGGGTAATCTGAACATTCCCATCGTCTGTACCTACCCAAATGATGTTTGCGTCTATCTCTGAAGGAGCAATAGTAAAAATTGTTGTGTGATTTTCAGCACCTGAATTATCTTTTGAAAGACCTCCTGAATTATCTTGATTCTGTTTTGAGGGGTCGTTAGTCGATAAATCTGGGGAGATAATGTTCCAAGTATCACCCTGATCATCTGATTGATGTAAAAACTGACTCCCAATGTAAAGTCTATCTGGATGAAGCGGGGTAACAGCCATAGGGGGGTTCCAATTGAATCGTAACTTTTGATCTTGGCTTGAGGGTAGTGGCTGGATAGTTTTAATAAGCTGCCGGTCTGTATCAATACGCCACACATTTTCAGCTCCTTGCATTTCAGAATAAATGATGTTTTGGGTGGGGTGTTTTAATACACGAAATCCGTCACCTACACCCACAGAATTCCAATCTCTTGCTTGCACACCTCCAGGTGAGGAGGAGGGTCCGTACCATGAGCCGTTGTCCTGAAGCCCTCCATAGACATTGTAAGGTGTCTTATCGTCTACGCTAATTTGATAAAATTGGGATAAGGGTAAGTTTTCTACAATTTCGCAGGTAGTTCCTCCGTTCCAACTTCTGTACACTCCTCCGTCTGTTCCAAAAAACATATGATCTGAATGAGTATTTGAAAAAACGATGTCATGTACATCACTGTGCATGTTTCCAAGGTTCTTAAATGTTTTCCCTCCATCTTTTGAAATAGAACCGTAAAGACCTCCTTTTACGATTACATTTTCATCTTTTGGATCAACAACGATTCTGGAAAAATAAAAAGGGCGAACGGTAATCTCAAAATCGTTATTTAATTGTTCCCAATTAGCACCTCCATCATTACTTCGGTACAAGCCTTTATCTTCTTTCTTTTCTGCTTCAATAACAGTGTAAAGCGTTCTAGGTTTACTTGGTGCGAGTGCAATTCCCATTCTGCCTAATTTGCCCTCAGGAAACCCGTTGTGAATCTTATTCCATGTTTTTCCACCGTCGGTAGATTTGTACAGGGCACTGTTTTCACCTCCAGAATCAAAAGACCAAGCCGTTCTTCTAAACTCCCACATCGAAGCATATAATATCAAAGGATTATTGGGATCCATGACCAAATCGGCACAGCCTGTTTTTGGATTGACATATAAGATTTTTTCCCAAGTTGTTCCTCCGTCTGATGATTTAAATACGCCTCGCTCTTCATTATCGCCCCACAAGTCGCCTAATGCACCTACATAGATTTCATTGGAATTTTCAGGATTGACAATCACACTGGCAATTCGTTCCGAATTTTCAAGACCTATTTTTTTCCAATTAGACCCACCATCTGTAGATTTGTACAATCCATCACCGTAAGAGACACTGTTTCTTGTCCAAGTTTCTCCTGTCCCAACATAAATCGTTTTATCGGGATCGTTGGGGTCTAAAGTAACTGTTCCAATCGATTGAATGTGATCATCAAAAATGGGATTAAAAGTGGCTCCCCCATCATTTGATTTCCACACTCCACCTCCAGCAGCTCCTAGATAAATGATCCTATCATTAGTGGGGTGTAATTCTAAATCATTGATTCTTCCACTCATTAAGGCAGGACCTATGTGTCTTGCCGTAAGGTCTCCAAAAAGTGCTTTTCCTTCTTTTATGGAATTACTTTGTGCATAAGAAAACAGGCTGATGCCAATAAATAATGCGGATATACGAGTTCTAAAGTTTTTCATTTGAATTGCGATAATCTGATTTAAGGCTACTGTTTTACAGGCAACTCAAAGGCTGAAGGAACTACTTCGGGATTCAAAATAATTTCACTCATTGTGATGGGTTGTCCAGGTTGACCCTTGACTCCTTGCGTCATTGAAAAAGGAAAATACAATCCGTCAACCTCTTCATAATCACTAAACGATATTTCTGAGGTCATCCCTTTCCCTGGACCTGAGGTGATTTCATTCTGAATCCCTATAGGTACAAAATTATCAATGTCAAAGAAATAAAATGAAATATCATCAACAAGTTCTCCATCTACAGTTTTGGGTTCTTTAACTAATTTAATTTTAAACGTTTCTGTACCACCAAAAGATTCAGTACCCATAAGCTCAACAGTGTAGCCTTTTTCTTTGTAATTGATAAAGGGGTCAGGAAAATCATTTAAATCCAATTTAAAATTCGCTGTAGCTTCAGCATCACTTTCCTCTGCCTCCATAGTCATAAAATTATGGGACCACAAGCGTGTGCCATCATAAACTCCTTGCTTAATTTCTTTACCTTGAAAGTTTATAACTTGCATTTGTCTCCCGTCTTTTAATTGTATTATTTCCAAAGGAATTTCCAGTCCTTGTTGATTGATCTTGGCAATCATCTTAATCCCATTCAATTGATTCCAGTTTTCCAAACCTCCCGTATTTTCGAAATAGTTAGAAATAATTTCCTCTGCTGATTGAGCGGTTACATGGAGTGTGCTAAATAGAAATAAAAGCGATAGGGATAGTAAGTTATAAATTTTCATGTTTTAGATTTTTGTTAATTAGGATTCTAAATAGTAAGACGAGTTATTAGATTAATTGTTACAATTCTTCAAAATTATGTAGAAGGATTAGGTATCGCTTCATGAATTTCGTTAATCGCATCAAGTAATTCATTACTCAATTTGATAGAGGCTGTATCAATATTTTCTTTTAATTGTGTCAGGGTGGTCGCCCCAATAATATTACTGGTAACAAAGGGTCGGTCATTCACAAAAGCAAGAGCCAATTGAGTTA
>JAFMMH010000098.1 GCA_017851655.1 Flavobacteriaceae bacterium | reverse complement strand
ATATTGAGTGTTTTCAGAACCACCATTCGCTGAAAGCTGATGACTATTTTGATATCCCTGATTTAAAACGGCATCTAAATAGTCGAATGATCTTCCTGTTCTGATCGATTCCAACTGAGCAGCATCACCTAAGAAAACGGCTTCGTCGTTAGGAATGGTACCTGCATAAGAATATCGGCTGTTCGCGTCTTGACGGAATGCTTCACGTCTTCCTGCCGCATACTCTTCGCCATTCATCATATCAGGAATATTAGTAACAGAAGTAATTCCGTAATAACCTGAATAATTAATTTTTGTATCACCCGTTCTACCTCTTTTGGTAGTGATCAAGATAACCCCATTGGCTCCTCTAGATCCATAAATAGCGGTGGCAGCTGCATCTTTTAGAATTTCCATAGACTCAATGTCTTGTGGATTGATGTCAAAGATAGCTCCATCACCTGTACTACTAGTTTGTGGAATTCCATCAATAACATAAAGCGGATCATTGGATGCAGAAATTGAGCGACGTCCTCGAACTCGAACTACAGGGTTTTGACCTGGTCGTCCGCCTCCAGAAGTAATATCGACCCCTGCTACCTGTCCTTTAATGGCATCTACACCACTACCTGTAGCAATTTTCTCTATACTCTCACTTCCAATACTCACAATCGATCCTGTAACTTCTCTACGGGTTTGTGTACCGTATCCTGTTACAACAATTTCATCCAAAGCATCAGCTGATGGAACTAAAGTCACATCGATTTGATCTCCGTTGACCGTGATTGATTGATTTTCAAAACCAATAAATGAAAAATCCAATACAGCACCTTGCGGGACTGAAATTTGGTAATTTCCATCAAAATCAGTTGAAACCCCAGTAGAAGTTCCCTGTATTATAACATTTACCCCAGGTAATGGAGTCCCTGTTTCAGAGTCTACTACTTTACCACTAACGCCGCTTTGTGCAAGTACTACTGTGGAACAGAGTACGAAACAAAATGCGAGGGTAATTTTAATAAAATTTCTCATTATTTATTTATTTTAAGTTATTTTAATTAAATTCGTTAACGTTAACGAGTAATACTTTAACAATAATAACTATAAAAAATAAATTATTCTAAAAAAAAATAAGAAATCTTTAACATAATGATAATTTACTTCTGTTAGTGTCTTATTTTATGCATAAACTTAAAGTCATTAAGTTGTTCGCCAAAGAATAATTAGCATACTTCATCAATGAAACCATTTATACATCAAAATTTTCTTCTCGAAACCAAAATAGCCCAAGAGCTTTATCACGACTATGCATCCACACTTCCTATCATAGACTACCACAATCACCTCCCTCCAAAATTAATTGCTGAAAACACTAAATTCAATACCATTACAGACTTGTGGATATCTGGAGACCATTATAAATGGCGGGCAATGCGAACCTTAGGTGTAAGTGAAGAGTACATTACTGGTAAAGCAACTGATAAAGAGAAGTTTATCAAATTTGCAGAAGCAACTCCTTATATGATTCGCAATCCATTGTACCATTGGACCCATCTGGAACTGAATCGTTATTTTGGAATTGAGGAACTACTGTCAAAAGAAAACGCCGTTAACGTTTACGAAAAAACAACTGCTGCTGTACAAACTTCAGAATTTTCAACTCAATCTTTACTTGAACGAATGAACGTGGAGGTGCTTTGCACCACCGAAGATCCAACAGACACTCTAGAACATCACGTTAACCTTTCGACCTCTAGCTTTAAAACCAAAGTGAGCACTGCTTTTAGACCCGATAAATCCTTATTTATTGATGGAGAAAATTATAATTCCTACATCGATCAGCTTGCTCAGGTTTCAACTATTGAGATAGCCACATATACTGATTTATGTGAGGCCTTACAAAAGAGAATGGATTTCTTTCATGAAAAAGGCTGTCGATTATCGGATCACGGTCTAGAGTACATTCCCTATGAAATAGCTTCGGAGAAAGAAGTCAAACGTATTTTTGAGAACAAAAGAAAAGGACAGTCACCAACTAAAAAAGAAACGGAACAGTTTCAGACAGCCCTACTAATCTTCCTGGGGAAAGCTTATCACAAATTAGGTTGGGTTCAGCAATTTCATTTGGGTGCAATGAGAAATAACAACACTCGAATGTTTAATAAACTAGGTCCTGATACCGGTTGGGATTCTATTGGCAATTATCCAATAGCATTAGGACTTTCACGTTATCTAGATGCCCTTGATTTAGAAAACCAGCTTGCCAAAACCATTTTGTACAATCTCAATCCCTCTGATAATGAAATCATGGCGACTATGATTGGAAATTTTAATGATGGAAGTGCTAAAGGTAAAATTCAATGGGGATCGGGTTGGTGGTTTTTAGATCAACTGGATGGAATGACAGACCAAATTAATATTCTTTCAAACATGGGGATTATCAGTTGTTTTATTGGAATGTTAACGGATTCAAGAAGTTTTTTATCCTTCCCTAGACATGAGTATTTTCGACGTTTGGTATGCAATATTTTCGGTAACGATATAGACAAAGGGTTATTGCCAAATGATATGAAATTGATTGGAGGTATCGTCCAAGACATATGTTATGGAAACGCTAAGTCTTATTTTAATCACTAAATTTAAAATTTTATATGAGCCAAGTAGTCACTTTTGGAGAAATCATGTTACGACTTTCTCCCCCAGAATTTCTGAGATTTTCTCAGACAAATCAATTTGATGTTGTTTATGGAGGCGGAGAATCAAATGTAGCAGTCTCTTTAGCAAATTACGGTGTAGCTTCAAGTTTTGTTAGTCGTCTTCCTTTAAACGATATAGGAGATTGCGCTTTAATGGAGATGCGGAAAAGAGGGGTCAATACGCAACACATTCTTAGAGGAGGGGATCGATTGGGAATTTATTTTTTAGAAACAGGTGCGGTTTCCAGAGGAAGTAAAGTGATCTACGATCGAGCAAACTCTGCCATGGCTGAGATCCAACTGGGAATGATTGATTGGAAAACAATATTTAAAAACACTTCTTGGTTTCATTGGACCGGTATAACACCTGCTATTTCCCAAGGCGCAGCAGATGCCTGTTTAGAAGCTGTCAAAATTGCTAGTGAAATGGGGGTCACAGTTTCAACTGATTTAAACTATCGCGCTAAACTTTGGAACTACGGAGGGAATCGGGAAGCTATAATGTCAGAGCTAACCTCCTATTGCGATATTATTTTAGGTAACGAAGAAGATGCAGAAAAGCATTTTGGGATCCAGCCAGAAGGACTGGACATTACCAAACAGGGACATGAAGTCAAGGCTGAAGCTTTTTTATCAGTATGCAAACAGATGATGAAAAAATTTCCTAAAGCTAAAAAAGTAATTACTACCCTTAGAGGTTCCTTATCTGCCTCACACAATACTTGGGCTGGGGTACTTTATGATGGATCAACCATGTATGAGAGTCCACAATATCAGATTACCCATATCGTTGATCGTGTTGGTGGAGGAGATTCTTTTATGGGCGGATTAATCTACGGTTTAATTGCTTTTCCTGATGATGATCAACAAGCACTCAACTTTGCTGTTGCCGCATCCTGCTTAAAACACACCATCAAAGGAGACGCAAATCTTGTTTCAGTTGAAGAAGTTAAAAAACTAATGAGTGGAGACGCCTCTGGGCGAGTCGCTCGATAAAAATAATTTATGGCATTCTATACAAGACATCAAGTAATCACCGAAATGCAAACCAGTAGTATGGTTCCATTATTCTATAATTCGGACATAGAAGTTTCAAAAAAAATAGTAAAAGCTTGTTACGACGGAGGAGCTCGACTCTTAGAGTTTACTCATAGAGGAGATTTTGCTCACGAAGTCTTCCGAGAATTGATTGGATATAGTATCAAATCCCTCCCTGGAATGATTATTGGCGTGGGGTCGGTTACTGATGCGGCGACAGCTAGCTACTATATGATGAATGGGGCTAATTTTATTGTTACCCCTGTCTTCCGTGAAGACATCGCAATTGTATGCAATCGAAGAAAAATCCTGTGGTCTCCAGGATGTGGATCATTAACTGAAATTGCTCGTGCCGAAGAGCTTGGGGCAGAAATTGTCAAATTATTTCCAGGCAATATTTACGGACCTCAATTTGTCAAAGCAATCAAAGGACCACAACCTTGGACAAGCATCATGCCTACGGGAGGGGTGACTACCGAAGAAAAAAATCTCAAGTCTTGGTTTGATGCAGGAGTCACTTGTGTCGGATTAGGCTCTCAACTTATTTCAAAAGAAGTAGTTCAAAATAAAGCCTATGACACCCTTACTGATACGGTCAAAAAAACCTTGGCACTTATTCAAACTTTAAAACAAAATCAATGAAGCTGTTTCGTTTTATAATTCTTGGGTTGATCGGTACACTTTTTTTAGGGTGCAGTTCAGCTTCTAACAAACGAA
>JAFMMH010000097.1 GCA_017851655.1 Flavobacteriaceae bacterium | reverse complement strand
TGGTCTAACTTTTTAAGAGCAGAAATAAGATGAGCTCCGTGTAGATCCCCAGATGCCTCCCCAGAAATGAGATAATATTTCACTGTCTGCGAATTAAGAATTAATTTTTAAAAGAGCAATTAGCAATACTGTGATAAGTGAAATAGCTACAATTCCAGCGGCAAAGGGAACCTTATTCTTGCGTAATGAAATAAAAAAAAGAGGTAGGTTTATTAAAGCTGCTAAAGAAATTACTCCTCCCAAACGCCCTTGCTGGTATAGGTATTCAATACTATCTTCAATGGGGACTTCAGATAAGAAATAAACAATAAGAATAACGCCAAATGTAGTCCATAGAAACCCTGTAAAAATCCCCCAAAAAAAGTACTTGTCTTTTATAAATTCCATGTGTTCAACTGTTGAATGCTGTGGTGAGCTGTTAGATCAAATTGCGTAGGAACTATTGAGACATACCCTTCATTCAGTGCCCACTCATCTGTGTCCTCTCCTTTATCTTCATTGACAAAAGTACCGGTTAACCAATAATATTCTCTTCCCATCGGATTGGTTCTTTTATCAAATTTTTCTACCCAATTTGCTTTAGCTTGTCTGCAAATTTTGATTCCTTTGATTTCATTTTCTTTTAGCTTGGGGAAATTGACATTTAAAACCACATCCTTAGGAATACCATTGGTTAAGGCTTCAATAGTAATCTGCTTTACAAAACTTTTAATCTGGCTAAAGTCAGCATTCCAATTAAAATCCAATAATGAAAACCCAATTGCTGGAATACCTTCAATTCCAGCTTCCATTGCAGCACTCATTGTGCCAGAGTAAATTACATTTATTGATGAGTTAGAACCATGATTGATCCCTGAAACACAGAGGTCGGGAGTTCTGTCTAATAGTTCGTTAACAGCCAGTTTGACACAGTCGGCGGGTGTTCCTGAACAGCTATATTCTATCTGGGGTCCATCTGCTACTTTTATTTGTTCACAATGTAAGGTTGAGTTAATAGTGATTGCATGACCCATTGCAGATTGAGGGCTGTCTGGAGCGACTACCACAACCTCGCCAATTTCATTCATGATTTCGATCAAGGTTCTTATTCCAGGTGCTGTGATCCCATCATCATTTGTCACCAATATTAAAGGTCTTTTTTTTGTCATAATCTTGCCTCTAAGGTAAGGAATCTTTTCAGCTCATAAATAGAATCATTTTTCACAGATTTTAAGTGGTACTCAGCCATTGATCTTTAGGGTAGTTTTCTTATAAATTAGACTTATTTGGTTTTAGATTAAAATTAACAGTACTGTTTTTAAATATCCGTATATTTATATGCTATGAAAATTTAAATTAACTAAAGACTTTTATGAAATCTTTTATTTGGCTTCTTTCCACTATTCTCATTAGTGGTTTACTTTTTGGATTTAATTTGAAAAATGAAGATCCTAATAAAGATAAACTCCTACTTGAGATTATTTCGTATGTGCTTGATCGAGGACATTTTGACCCCAAAGAAATTAACGATTCTTTTTCTGAGAACGTTTACATGGATTATCTCGAAAATTTAGATGGTCAACACCGTTTTTTCCTTCAATCAGACATAAATTCTTTTGAGTCATTCAAGTATAAGATTGATGATGAAATCAAAAATGCAGAACTTCGTTTTTTTGATCTAACCTATTCTAAAATCACTGAGAGAATGGCTCAAGTAGCACTTTTTTACAATGATATTCTCAGTACCCCTTTTGATTTTTCTAAAAAAGAAGAAATTACTTTGGACTTTGACCAGGCACCTTATGCCTCCAGCATGACTGAATTAAAGAAAATATGGAGAAAGCGTTTTAAATTAAATGCCTTAGAAAGCTTTATTTCTAAAAAGGAGGATGAATCTAAAAGGGCAGAGAAAGACTCCACCTTCATCAAAAGTTCTGATAAAGAAATTGAGTTGAGCGTCCGTGAAGATTTAAAAGAAAACATGGATAATTTGTTTGAAAACTATAACGATTTCAAACGAAAAGATTGGTTTTCCATGTATATCAATTCACTTGTAATTCAATATGATCCACACACCTTCTATTTAGCACCCAGTGATAAAGATAGATTTGATACCAGTATGTCTGGAAAATTTGAAGGAATTGGAGCTCGTTTGACAAAAAGGAATCAGCAAGTAAAAATTGTAGAAGTCATTTCTGGAGGACCCGTCTGGAGGGGGGAACTTTTAGAAATCGGTGATGTAATCCTCAAGGTAGGACAAGATGGAGAAGAGGCTGTAGATATTTCAGGAATGGTGTTGGATGATGCTGTAAAATTGATCAAAGGACCTAAAGGAACGAATGTTTATTTGACTGTAAAACGAGTTGATGGAACTGTAGAAGTAGTTGAGGTTACTAGGGATGTTGTTGTTTTAGAAGAAACCTATGCTCGCTCCTCTTTGATCAAAGATGAAACTGGAAATTATGGACTTATCGAACTACCTAAGTTCTATATCAACTTCGAAAATTATAATGAACGTAATGCAGCTTCAGATGTAAAAAAAGAATTGGAACAACTCAAGCAAAACGATGTGAAAGGGATTATCCTTGACCTCAGAAATAACGGAGGAGGTTCGCTGAAAACAGTCGTTGATATGACCGGCTATTTTATCGAAGAGGGTCCAGTTGTTCAGGTAAAAAGTACAGGTGGTAGAAAAGAAGTGTTAAAAGATACTGATCCGAGTGTGGTCTGGGATGGACCTCTAGTTATCTTAGTGAATGAATTTTCAGCCTCAGCTTCAGAAATTATTGCAGCCGCATTGCAAGATTATAACAGAGCGATTATTCTTGGAAGTAAACAAACCTTTGGGAAAGGAACAGTTCAAAATGTTTTTGATCTGAATAAAATGATTACTGGAAGTACTTACGGTGATTTAGGAGCTTTGAAAGTTACTACAGATAAATTTTACAGAATTAACGGTTTATCTACCCAGTTAGAGGGTGTAAAAAGTGATATTGTATTTCCAGATCGTTATGCTATGATCGATATGGGTGAAAAAGATCAAGACAATCCTCTTCCCTGGGATCGCATATCTCCTGCTGACTTCGAACCCTATGAGAAATTTACAAATTACGAATACTCTGTTGAGCGCAGTAAGCAAAGATTGGCACAAAACCCATTTGTGATGCTCATAGAAGAACAAGCTTCATGGATTAAAAAACAACAGGAGGATACCCAAATTTATTCTCTTGAATACGAGTCATACAAAACAAAAAAAGAAACGGACAAGCAATACACAGATCGGTTTAAAAAACTTTCAGAATATGAATCAAAATTGGAATTCAAATGGCTTCCAGAGGCAGCTGCGACTAAACCACCAAATGAAGATTTGATTGAAAAAAGAAACCGTTGGGAAAAATCACTCAAGAAAGACCTTTATATTTCAGAAGCTGTAGAAGTATTAAAAGACCTTTCAACTAGAATTAAAACAGAGCAACCTATTGCTCAGATCAAAGATTAAATCAAGAAAGATTGAATTTGAAAAGCTTCTTGCAACGCTTTAAAAGCGACCCTTGGGCTATAGGAAGCTTCTCATTTATTTTACTTGTCACCTTTTTTGCTGTATTCGCATATGCTATCGCTCTTGATAAGACTCAATATGCAAATCAAATGCATTTATCAATTCATTCAAAGCCCCCTGGTTTTTCCTGCAATATGTTGCTGATACCAAGAGCAGCATCCGAGGATAAGATTACGCTTTTCAGTGGTCAAGTAAATGCAAATGAAGAAGTTCCCCTCAGTGAAATTCGATGGTTAGATGATGGATTAGAATTTAAAAGATACGGGAATACTACGGACTATTTTGAAAAAATTACATTCAATCAGTATCAAGGTTTTACCACTAAGAGTGAAATTGAAAAGCATTTTTTATATTCAACACGATTTCTTTTAGGAACAGATAAGTACGGACGTGATTTGTTGAGTAGACTTCTTGTTGGATCGCGTATTTCTATTTCAATTGGCTTTGTAGCGGTTTTCATTTCATTAATCATAGGGGTTTTTTTAGGTGCGATTGCGGGGTTTTTTGGAGGATGGATAGATCGGTTTATTCTTTGGCTAATCAATGTGGTTTGGTCTATCCCAACTTTACTTATGGTGATTGCGATGACTTTAGCGCTTGGAAGAGGTTATTGGCAAGTATTTGTAGCAGTTGGACTAACAATGTGGGTAGAAGTGGCTCGACTGGTGAGGGGACAGGTAAAATCAACAAAAGAACAACTTTATGTTCAAGCGAGTATTGCTTTAGGTTTTTCCAAATATCGAATTTTAGTACGTCATATTCTACCTATCGTAGTAGCTCCTCTAATTGTAATTTCAGCAGCAAATTTTGCTAGTGCAATCTTAATGGAAAGTGGATTGAGTTTTTTAGGGATTGGGGCCCAACCTCCCATGCCCAGTTGGGGTGGAATGGTTAAAGATCATTTTCGTTAT
>JAFMMH010000096.1 GCA_017851655.1 Flavobacteriaceae bacterium | reverse complement strand
TAGGAAGCCCCAACCATTGTGCTACTTGTAATACTGGACCACTTGCAAAACCACCAGTACCCACTACGATAGTTGGCTTAAATTGCTTGATGATAAAAAATGCCTGAAACAAACTAACAATTAGCTTCAAAGGAAACAATATGTTTTGTAGTGAGAGAGATCGTTGAAATCCACTAATCCAAACACCTTTTATTTGATAACCAGCCTTGGGAACTTTTTCCATTTCCATTTTACCTAGGGCACCTACAAATAATACTTCAGAACCAGAAATTTTATTCTTCAACTCAGTTGCAATAGCAAGTGCAGGATATATATGTCCACCTGTACCACCTCCAGAAACAATTAATCTAATGGGTTTCACTGAGTATATGTATTGGATTATTAATTTGTTCTTGTCCGTCCTCATTTACTTCATCAGTATCCCTCTTCACGCTTATACTTAAAATGACACCCATTGCAATACAGGTCATCCAGGCTGAGGTTCCTCCACTACTGATCATCGGAAGGTTTTGCCCGGTTACAGGAAGTACTTGAAGTGCAACTCCTATGTTGATAAAAGCTTGAAAAATGATTGGAATTCCAAGTCCTATCACGGTTAGTTTTCCAAATAAATTATGTGTGTTATGAGCAATTACTACTACCCGAAAGAGGAGTAACATATAAAGCACAATTAAACCAATACCCCCAATGAGTCCAAACTCTTCAACAATTATCGCATAAATAAAATCAGAAGAACTCTGCGGTAAGAAATTTTTCATTCTACTTTTTCCTGCTCCTAACCCAAATATTTTTCCGCTAACAATGGCAGTTTTAGCGCGTGCTACTTGATAATTACCATCAGTACTTTTTCCTGAACTAAAATTTTCAATTCGATTTACCCATGTATCTATCCGATTTGGAAAACTACCCGGAAATGCTTTAACCAATAAAAAGAATAAGAGTACAAAAGCCAACCCCATCCCACAAATTGTAAGCAAATAACGCATTGGATAATGAGCTATAAATGCTAAAATTATTACCATGGTAAACAAGAGTGCTGCTGTGGAAAGGTTTGAAGGGAAAATCAGCAATACAACGCCCAAAACAGGAAGCCATAACTGAAGGAGTGATTGAGAAAATTTTATTTGTCTTAAATTCGGTTTAGCCAAATGATTTGCTGTAAAAATCATCAGCACAACCGCAGCTAAGGTTGAGGTTTGGAAACTCAAACCAATTATGGGTATTTTAATCCATCTACTTGCATTGGCACCATCAATTACTGTCCCTTGACTTGCTGTATATAGCAATAGAATCAGTACAACAGGGAGCATTAAAATTGAGATTCCCTTAAAGTAGAAATATGGTATTTTATGCACCGAATACATTAAAATAAAACCAATAACTAAAATCACAAAATGTTTTACGAGGTATCCCCAAGGGCTTCCCCTACCCACTACATATACCAAATTAGAGCTTGCACTAAATACCGGTAAAAAAGAGAAAATAGCCAATAGAGCCAATATGCCCCACAAAACTTTATCCCCTTTTATTAGATTAAACATAACTTATAAATTTCTTACTGCGGCCTTAAATTGATCTCCTCTATCTTCATAATTCTTAAATAAATCGAAACTAGCACAAGCTGGAGATAGGAGCACTGTATCTTTAGGTTGCGCCAATTTATGTGCGATTTTAACAGCTTCATCCATTGATTCTGTTTCAATAAAAACCTCACTCGTCCCCTCGAAAGTGGAACGCAGTTTTGAATTGTCAATACCCAAACAAATAATTGCTTTGGCCTTTCTCCTGATCATGGGCAATAACACCTCATAGTCATTTCCTTTATCAACACCTCCAACGATCCATATAAGTGGTGTATTTACACTCTCAATAGCAAAATAGGTCGCGTTGATATTTGTAGCTTTTGAATCATTGATATAAGATACTCTCTGAATAGTCAAGACGTTTTCCATTCGATGTGTTGCCCCTTTAAAATGAATTAGACTTTCACGGATAGATTCCTTGCTTATAGACAATATATTTCCAATTGTAGCGGCAGCCATCGCATTGAGTAAATTATGTCTCCCCGCAAAAGGAAATTCTGCTGAATGTATCATAGTGGATTTTTTTTTATGATTTAAAATGATTTGATCTTCCTCTAAATAGGATAATGAATCGTCTTTAGGTTCGATACTAAACGGAATTTTTTGCGATTTTATCGCTATGTTTTTCAATGAGTCAACAAGAGTTTCATCATCTGAATTGAACAAAAAGAAATTTGTTTCTGTTTGATTCTTTGCAATTTTTAATTTGGCCTGGATATAAGATTCAAAACTGTAATTATATCGATCTAAATGATCCGGTGTAATGTTCGTAATAAGAGCAATATGTGGAGCAAAATTTTCAATGTCATCCAGCTGAAAACTACTGATTTCCAATACATAGTAATCAAAATCATGTTCCGCCACTTGCTTAGCAAAACTGACCCCTATGTTTCCTGCCAAACCTACATTTAATCCTGCTTTTTTTAGAATTTCATAGGTCATTAAAGTTGTCGTTGTTTTTCCATTAGTCCCAGTGATACCAATTAAAATTGCGGAAGTATACTTAGCAGCAAATTCAATTTCAGACAAAATTCTAGCTCCGCTTTTCTTGAGGGATTGTATTAATGGAATATCGCCAGGTATGCCTGGACTTTTTATCGCAATTTTTGCTTCGCTCAGAGAAGCCATGGAATGCTGACCTGACTCCCACTGAATCCCTTTTTCATCAAGAATTTTTTGAAGATTAACAGGAATTGTATTTTTATCAGAGACAAAAACTTCAAATCCTTGGTGTTTTGCTAAAATAGCCGCACCAACACCACTTTCTCCTGCCCCTAAAACAACTAATTTTTCTTTCATCATCTGAGTTTAAGGGTAACAATACTTAATACTGCCAATACAATTCCTATAATCCAAAAACGAGCTACGATCTTACTTTCATGTAATCCAAGTTTTTGAAAATGATGGTGTAAAGGAGCCATTTTAAAAATGCGTTGTCCAACTCCACTCTTCGCCCGAGTATATTTGAAATAACTTACTTGCATAATCACTGATAATGTTTCTATAAAAAACACGCCACATAAAAGTGGAATTAGCAATTCTTTTCTAACAATAATCGCTATTACAGAAATCACTGCACCTATTGATAAACTTCCCGTATCGCCCATAAAAACGGATGCTGGATAGGTATTGTACCACAAAAATCCTATCAGTGCACCTAAAAACGCTGCAATAAAAACGGCTATTTCGCCTACATTAGGGATATACATGATGTTGAGATAAGATGCAAAATTCACGTTCCCAGAAACCCATGCAAAAACACCAAGAGCAAAAACAATTATTGCGGAAGTTCCAGCTGCTAATCCATCAATTCCGTCTGTTAGGTTAGCGCCATTAGAAACAGCAGTAATGATAAAAATTACAATAGGAATAAAAATTAGCCAAGTATAACTTCCCGAAGGAATCCCCATCCATCCGATTAATAAATGGTAATCAAACTCATTATTTTTTAAAAAAGGTATTGTCGTAAGCGTTGCTTTACTATCTTGAGTTTTTGATTTTATTGAGTTTTCAACCTGAGCAACAGAATTCAATGAACTAGCTTCAGTTCTTACAGTTACATCTTGATGAAAAAAGAGTGTAGCACCTACCAGTATACCCAGTAATATCTGCCCCATTACCTTAAAAATGCCTTTTAAACCATTTTTGTCTTTTTTGAAAATTTTGATATAATCGTCCATCCATCCTACAAATCCCATCCAACCCATGCTGACTATTAGTAAAAGGATATAGATATTATCTAATCTAGATAAAAGTAAAACTGGCAATAACGTACTGAATATTATGATAAGTCCACCCATTGTTGGCGTCCCTTCTTTTTCTTTTTGACCAGTCAGACCAAGATCCCTAACTGTTTCACCTATTTGTTTTCTTTTCAAAAAATCAATAATTCGCTTTCCTGTGATAAGTGAGAATCCTAACGAAAAAATGACTGCTAACGCTGCTCTAAAAGAAAGGAATCTAAACACGCTTGCTCCTGTCAATTCGTATTGTTGTTCTAAAAATTCAAATAGATAATACAGCATTACACGTCGTTATTTAAAAATATTTTATGTGCCATTTTTAGATCGCTAAATGGGAGTTTCTTCCCACCAATCTCCTGATATTCTTCATGTCCCTTCCCAGCAATAAGAACTATATCACCTGGTTTAACAAGGTTTCCAGCTACTGCAATTGCTTCATCTCGTTGTGTCACTTTGATCGTTTTTCTAAAATTTTCTGGAGCTACTCCATTCATAATTTCTGAGATAATTTCAGTAGGATCTTCGTCTCGAGGATTATCGGAAGTGAAAATGACTTTATCACTTAAATCAGTAGCCTTTTTACCCATCATAGGGCGTTTATCTTTATCTCTATTTCCACCACATCCCACCACCGTGATCAGAGTTTCATTTTTGGTAGA
>JAFMMH010000095.1 GCA_017851655.1 Flavobacteriaceae bacterium | reverse complement strand
AATTTTTAAAGACTGAATTGCTGGATTAGGATTTTCGAGATAGATTCCAATGTATTCAGTGTTTAAATAGGGGCCATTTAAGAGTGAAACACGATCTTGATAGGCTGGTTGGAGTGCCCCTTTTGGAGTTAAGAGTTCATCTTTATAGGAGGCATCTAAAGAATTAATAAAGTCTAATTTCCCTTGCAGAAACAACATGAATTCACTTTGTATATCAGGAATAAATTGAATTGCAACAGCTTCTAGATAGGGTAAGGTATTCCCTTGAGCATCTTTTTCAAAATAGGAAGGATTTTTTCGTAAAACCAATTTGATGTTTTCTTCCCAGCGTTTAAAATAAAAAGGACCAGTTCCAATAGGATTTGAACGGAAACGATTTCCTAAATGTTCTACAACCTCGTGAGGAACCACAGCACAATACCGCATTGTCAATAACCCTAAAAAGGCGGGGAAGGGATTTTTGAGTTGTATTTTTAAGGTACTGTCGTTTACTGCTTCATAATATTCGACTTGTTGCATCACCCAACTTCCAGGGGAAGCGATATTAGGGTCGGTAAGTCTATTGAAACTATAAACAAAGTCAGAAGCAATCACCTTTCGTTTTTTATCATCAGTAAAAAGAGGGGAGGGGTGGAAATAAACGTCATCTCTTAGATAAAACAGATAGGTTTTACCATCCGAACTAATTTCCCAACTTGAAGCAATTTCAGGAATGATTTGAAGTTTAGTGTCAAGCTGAACCAAACCATTAAAAATCTGGTTTATAGGCCAAATATTCTGAGGATTTCTAGCAAAAGCAGGGTCTAAAGAGGTAATGTTTCGATACTCGTTATATCTGAAGACTTTTTTTTGATCTACTGCAGTGGAATTTTTACAACTACCTAGCACTTGAATCAGGGTTATGGTAATTGTGAAGCCGATGATCACCTTTTTAAGCATCAATTTTTTTGTTGATATTTGCATCAAAATTACGTTTTTAAAAATAGCTATGGAAAATTTACTACATCCACCAGTCAAAAAAACTACTGGATCTATTCGGGTTGCCTTTCATACCCTGGGATGTAAACTGAATTTTTCAGAAACAGCAACCATTGCACGCAATTTTAAAAAGGAGAGCTATCAAAAAGTAGATTTTGATTCTTTTGCTGAGGTATATGTTATTAATACCTGTTCCGTAACAGAGAATGCAGACAAAAAGTTCAAGAGGTTGGTTAAAAAAGCTTTGCTTCGAAATCCTGAGGGGTTTATTGTTGCGATTGGATGTTATGCTCAACTTCAGCCAGAACAGATTGCTGCTTTAGATGGAGTAGACTTGGTTCTTGGGGCTTCTGAAAAATTCAAACTCAATGAATATATAAAAGACATTACCAAGCGTCAGCACGGAGAAGTACATTCTTGTGAAATAGAGACTGTTGATTTTTATGAGAGCAGTTATTCAATAAACGATAGAACAAGAGCCTTTTTAAAGGTTCAAGACGGATGTGATTATAAGTGTACGTATTGTACTATTCCTCAAGCAAGAGGAATATCGCGCAGTGATTCTTTGGATAATGTGGTCAATAATGCTCATAAAATTGCCAAAGCAGGAATTAATGAGATTGTTCTCACAGGGGTAAATATTGGTGATTATGGAAAAGGGGAGTATGGGGATAAAAAACACCAACATACTTTTTTAGAACTAATTCAAGCCCTGGATAAAGTAGCGTCTATAAATCGCATTCGTATTTCTTCAATTGAACCCAATCTTTTGAATGCTGAGATTATTTCGTTTGTAGCTCGAAGCAAAAGATTTGTACCTCACTTTCATATTCCTTTGCAAAGCGGGAGTGATGCGATATTAAAAAGCATGCGACGACGCTATCTATCACCTCTTTATAGGGAGCGAATTAAGTTAATTAAAAGCTGTATGCCTGATGCCTGTATTGGTGTAGATGTTATTGTTGGCTATCCTGGAGAAACCGACGAACATTTTTTAGAAACTTTTCATTTTCTAAATGAATTGGATGTTTCTTATTTTCATGTCTTTTCATATTCTGAAAGACCCAATACAGAAGCAGAAAAAATGGAAGGGATTGTTCCTACGACTGTTCGCAATAAACGAAGTAAAATGTTACGAGCGTTATCTGTAAAAAAGCGAAGGGCCTTCTATGAATCTCAATTAGGAAAAACTGTTACGGTTTTATTTGAAGGGGAAAATAAAGAAGGATATATAACTGGTTTTTCAGAGAATTATGTCAGTGTAAGAGCACCTTGGAATCCAGAATGGATTAACACAATTAAGAGAGTGAAATTGAAAGAGATCGATGATGAGGGAACCGTTAGGTTCACAGAAGAGAACTAAAGTTTTATTCCAACAGGGAGCAATTCTTTAAAACGACGATTTCGTCTTACAAAACTTGCAATCTGAGGTGAAGTTGGAACAACGCGTAATTTTTTATTTTCAATAAACTCCAAAACTTTAATTATGAATGCCTCCTCGAAGTCTTTATTTTGGATGTCTTCAGGAATTGAAATTTTAGTTAAGAAGATTTTTCTTTCTTGTTCAGAATATTCAATTCTGGCAAGATTGTCGTCAATATGGACTTCAAATTGTCTTAAAAATTCATTGTTTACTAGAGTCAAATCATTCATAACGTTAAAGTTTGATTACATTATTGAAGTAATGTTCTTAGATTTGTGTACAACTATAAAATAGAAGATTACAAAAATACGGAAATTTGTTAGTTAACAGTTAAAAAAAGTGTCAAAAGAAAGAAGTATTCATATTTATTGTATGCCTGGAATGGCAGCAAGTCCTAAAATATTTGAGTTTATAAAACTTCCTAGTCCCTATGTGATTCATACTTTAAGTTGGATTCCACCTTTAAAAAATGAGCCCTTGGCTAACTATGCATTGAGAATGTGTGAACGGATTAAACATCCAAATCCCTTTTTGGTAGGGGTCTCATTTGGAGGAATATTGGTTCAGGAAATGGCGAAACACATAAAAGTTAAGAAAGTAATTATAGTGTCAAGTATAAAAAACAACTCAGAACTTCCTATTCCCATGAAAATGGCGCAAAAAACGAATGCTCATAAATTGCTCCCAATGCAGTGGATTAAAAGTTTGGATGCATTGGCTTTATTTGCTTTTGGGAAAGGTATTCAAAGGCGTTTAGAAATGTATCAGAAATACTTATCTGAACGAAATCCTGAGTATTTAAGTTGGGCTATTGATGCCTTAGTAAAGTGGAACCAAGAAGAAACTATGGAAGGAGTTCTCCATATTCATGGACTTAAAGACACCGTATTTCCAATTAAAAATTTGCAACAGCCCTTCCTTCAAATAGAAGGTGGGCATGCTGCCATAATTTCTCATGCAAAATGGTTCAATAAAGAACTGCCGAGTTTATTGGGAAAATTAAACTGAAGTTTTATCTTTAGATTAAATAATATTTTCAATCAACTTAGTTTATCATTTTGTCTATGATTAGTTTTAAAAAAACTTCAATTTTATTTTTACTCATTGGAATTGTTTTTCTCAGCTTTAAAACAGGAGAATTAGAAATAAAAACTGCCTTTAATACACATGATGATAACACATACAAAGTCTTTGCCCTTAAACTGCCGACTGAGCTTGAGTTTTGTAATGAGCTGGTACCGCTAAATCAGCCTGATATCAGAGAGCGATTAGACAAAGAACTATTAGTAAACACCTATTGGCAATCCAATATGATGCTGCTTATTAAGCGTGCCAATAAATATTTTCCTACAATAGAGAAAATACTTGAGGAGGAAGGTGTTCCTGATGATTTTAAATACTTAGCAGTTATAGAAAGCGCTCTAGAAAATGTAAGATCACCTAAAGGTGCTAAGGGATTTTGGCAACTTATGCCTAATACGGCTAAAGAATATGGTTTGGAGGTAAATTCAAACGTCGATGAACGGTATCACATAGAAAAAGCAACTCGAGCAGCGTGTGTGTACTTAAAAAAAGCAAAAAAACGTCTAGGCTCTTGGACTTTGGCAGCAGCGTCTTATAACAGAGGGATGTATGGAACAGATAGACAGCTTGATCGACAAATTGCAGAAAATTATTATGACCTTTTGCTAAATTCTGAAACCAGTCGCTATGTTTTTCGGATTATTGCCGTAAAAGAAATAATGTCGAAACCTCAGCAATATGGGTTTATGTTTGAAGATTCGGATCTTTACCAATCGATTCCTGTAAGGAAGATTGGTTTGGATACTGCAATTTCAAATATCGCCCGATTTGCAAAAGAACTGTCTGTAAACTACAAGATTTTGAAAATTCATAACCCGTGGTTAATTGAAAATCATTTGAATAATAAATCTAGGAAGTATTATGAGATAGCGATCCCTGAAGTGGGATATTATTAAATCTTCTTCATTTGTTGCTGGATCATTTTCATTTGGCCCGAAAGCATTCCATGTTTATCCAGTTTTTTAGCTTCAGCCAAAAGAAGTTGTGCTTCTCTTTTTCTTCTTTTTT
>JAFMMH010000026.1 GCA_017851655.1 Flavobacteriaceae bacterium | reverse complement strand
TGGGAATGCATAATTTTCAAGAACTACTTGGTGTATAATACCGGCTCCTGGTTTCCAAAATCCTATTCCGTATTTGTTAGATACAGATTCTAAAAAATCGAATACCTCTGCTGAAGCACTGTTAGCAGTTTTTAAGTCCTTAGTTGCTCCTTCTTTCGCTTGAATCAAGTGATCACAGTGAACTGTAGTAGGTACTGCTACTTTAGCTTTTCCAGATTGCATAAACTGCAACAATGCCATTTGAGCAGTTGCATCTTGACATGCAATACGATCTGGAGCAAAATCAACATAGTCTTTCCCTCTTTCAAAAGTATTTTTTGCTGGAGTATCCCATAAATGAGAGTACAAAATCTTTTCTGTAGCGGTTAAAGGTTTGCTTGTTAATTTTCTTGCTTGTTCTACACGCTCTGGAAGCCGGCTGTATACCTGCTTTATCATCTCGATATCAAAGGCCATATTAGTGGATTTAAATTCGTCGTAAAATTAGAAAAATAAACAGTAGTTTTTAACTTTTAGTTTCAAGGATTTAAAAAGAATTTCGACAATCAAAATTCAATTCGTTATTACAAATTCCATTTTAACTGAATATTTAAAGCGCTACGTTTAAGAGCTGACCACTTAACTGTATGAGTCTCAGTTCTGCAAGTTTCGCCTGATATTTTGCAGCTGCTCTTTGGATTTGTGCATTTCGCAAATTAATCTGAGCTTGTCTAAATTCAATTGCTGTTATAGAACCCAATCTGTATTGTGCCTGAGAACGTTCAAAATTATAAGTGCCTGTTTCCACCTGCTTGTCTTGAATCTCAAAAATTTTTATAGCGTTTTTATAACTCTGTTTTGCATTGATTATATCCCGTTCAAAAGTCAATTGAATTTCTTGTTCCTGAAGCGTTTGATTTTCATAGGTGATTTTTGCATTTTTAACTTGAGTAATCGTTCTCCCTCCATCGAATAAATTCCATGTTAAATTCGCTCCAACCCCCAAAGAGAATGTTGTATTATTTGTGCCAGGGAAAAAGGCCGATGCTGGGCTTTGATTTAAATTCCAACCGTAAGAACCTACAAGTCCAAGAGTTGGTAAATATCCAGATTGGCTTACCTTGATATCATACGCATTTATTTGTTTAAAGCTTTTTTGCTGTAAAAGATCAACATTAAACTGAGGTGCTGTTTCTATCCACTGAGATATTTGAACTTCAGGGGTAAAAATAACTTGCGTATCCACTCTAAAATCTTGCTCAATTGGCAGGTTTAAAATTAAGTTAAGATCCCTTTTAGCATTATCTAACTCTTGCTTTGTTTGAAGTAAATTTATACTATCATTTGTTACGTCAACTTGTGCATTAAGCACCGCAAGTTTATTCGTCTGACCAAATGAAAATGAACTCTCAGCGCGTTTTTGTCTGTCTTTGGAAACGGCTAATGCTTGTTCCAAATTAGCAGTAGCCTCTGATAATTGAGCTACGTTAAAATACACACTAAATAATTGTAAAATGGTCTGCTCTATGGTTTGTCGAAGTTGTAATTCGCTTAAAGCATATTGCTCTTTCAATCTTTTATATATGTATTTTCGTCCGAATCCATCAAAAAGTGTATAATTAAGATTGACCCCTGCATTAAACCGTTTTGATTCTTGGTCGTTTAAATTGGCATTGGGTCTTTGACTTCCATCTTCCAGAAACTGTCCAGGAAATTCGATCTCAGAATCCGAAGCATTCAAAGTACTACCCCCTAAAATTGAAACGGTAGGCAAGTATCCAGAATTGAGAATTTCGCTATTATTTTTTACGATTTCATTTGCATTTTTGGACATCTGAATCCCAAAATTATTTTCTAATGCCAAGGCTAAGGCTGCCTCTCTAGACAAAAGGTCTTGGGCATAAACTCCTGAAAAGCTCAAGCATATCAAAACTAGAATAGTTTGGATTTTTTTCATAATTATTTTGTGTTTGATCCTTCTATTTCCTTCATTTTTTCTTCATCTCTTTTTTCCAAAAGTGGACGTTCTACCAATTCTTTAGATGGAAAATTACCAGTGGTTAACCACTTTATGTAAACTTTAATTTGATTACTGTAGGATAAAAAGACAGGGAGTACTATCAGCGTCAGTAAAGTAGCAAAAGTAATTCCGTAAGAAACTGAAATTGCCATGGGTTTAAGGAACTGAGCTTGCCTACTTTTTTCTAATAACAATGGGGCCAATCCTGCTACGGTAGTTACAGAAGTTAAAAAAATTGCTCTAAACCTAGATTTTCCAGCGTTTAACAAAGCATCATCAAAAGTCATACCCTCTCTTAGGTTATTATTAAATTTTCCAATAAGCACCAGACCGTCATTTACCATAATACCTATAAGAGCAATAATCCCCAAAATTGATAGGATATTTAAAGGGAAATTATGAATCCAATGTCCCCAAGCAACTCCTGTAATGCTTAATGGTACTAGGAGAATAAGTAAAATGGGCTGCGAAAAACTCCTGAAAGTAAAGGCAATTGTCATGTAAATCAGAATTAAGATTGGAATACCAGCTGAAGCTAAGGATGCTGATAACTTTGAAGCTTCCCGGTTTTGTCCCTCATATGATGCGCTAATTGTAGGGTATTTAGCTTGTAACTGAGGTACGATATTCTCTCTTATATCGCTCATAATATCAGTCGCAGAAGTATTTTGAGTGTCTTTAATATCGGCAGATACTTGTATTTCTCTTCGACCATCTAAATGATTAATGGAAACTTCTCCTCGTTCTACAGTATAATAAGCAATCTCTTTAAGAGGAACACGCTCACCATTAGGTAAGTTAATTTTCATGTCTTCTAACTGTGTGATGGATGAGCGGTCTTCTTTGTTGTAACGAACCCAAACTCTAATTTCATCCTGACCTCTTTGGAAACGTTGTGCCTGTACTCCAAAAAAACCAGATCGAACTTGGCTAATAATGTATTGTAAATCCAAACCTAAAGCATACCCATTATCATTTAGTTGTATGGTTATCTCTTTAATACCTGCGGGATCATTATCTGTTACATCTTTTAATAAGGCATTCGAAAGCAGCAGCTGTTTCAATTCATTTTTAGCTGCTTTTAATTCTTCAATATTATTGGATAAGAATGATACAGACACTGGACTACCTCCAAAGTTATTTCCAGATCCAAAGACGATGCTCTCTGCTCCAATTACTGGTCCTACCAATTCTGCTAGTCGAGATGAAACGATGTTTGCACGGATCACATCTGGCCGCTCTTCACCCGGAAGCATGTTCATTGTTAAACTAGCTCGTGATGAACCATTCCCTAGAGTCTTTATTGTATTTACAAAGAGCGTTTTCCCAGTACCCTTTAAATACTTTTCATTCAACTCTTGTTCTACGATTTTTGATTTTTCCTCTATCAAACTGATGATTGAGTCTGTAATTTTTTCATTTGTACCATTAGGCATTGTGAGGGTAACCTGTACACGATCGCTTGCAATATTTGGAAAGAATGAAGTCCTTACTATTCCACCGCCTATTGAGCCAATTGTGAGACTCAAAGTAGCAATAAATAATGCCAATGTTAAAAAACGATTTTGCAATGTAAATTCAAAAACGGGAGCATAAATACGATCACGCATAAACTGCATCATGGAATCTCCAAGTCTGTTGATTGCTCTTAATTTAGCAAAAGTTTTTGCTAGCAAAGTTTTTGGCTCTTTTCTGTGCTTGGTCAACGCTTTTGAATGAGCTAAGTGTGCCGGTAAAATAATAAGGGCTTCTACTAAAGAAACGACTAAAGTTAAAATAACCACTACTGAAACTTCCCCAAAAAATTCACCAATTCTACTGTCTAAGAACAGGAATAATGAAAATGCTAAAACGGTTGTAATAATTGCAGAAACTACTGGTGGGATGACTTCTAAAACGCCATCTAAAGCTGCTTTAAAAGGACTCTTCCCTTTTTCGTAATGTTGATATATATTTTCGGCAATTACAATCCCGTCATCAACCAAAATTCCAATAACAATAATCATTCCGAATAAAGAGAGTACATTGATCGTTACATCAAACATTGGGGCAAAAATAAACATCCCCAAAAAAGCAATCGGTAATCCAAAAGCAACCCAAAATGCTAAGCGTGTGTTTAGAAAAAGTGATAGGAAAATCAATACCAAGAGCATTCCTTGAAGTGCATTTTTCACTAATAACTCCGTCCTTTCATTTAATAAAATAGATTGATCACTAAGAATTTCAATCTGAAGATTCTGTCTTTCCGCATTGAATGTTTCTACATAAGCTTTTATTTTATCTGCTGATGTCAATAAATCTTCGGTATTGGTAGAACTTACGCTAACATTTACAGCGATGTTCCCATCTATGAAAGAGCCGTTAGGAGTTTCTGAAAATCGGTCTTTTACTTCAGCTATATCACCCAGTCTGATTAAGGTCCCGTCGGGCTGAGAAGCAACAATAATTTGTGTAAGATCATCAGCATAGTACGATTTATTATTCGCCCGAATTAAAAACTCTTCAGCATCTGTTTTTAATCGTCCGCCAGTCACTATGATATTTGCTCTTGCAACGGCTTGAGCTACAGAGGTAAAACTTAGTTTGTATGCCAATAATTTATTTTCTTCAACTGCAATTTCAATTTCTTCTTCAGGATAGCCCGAAATTTCAATCTGAGAAATCCCTTCCATCGCACGAATATCATTTTCAATTTGACGTGCTATTTTTTTCAATGTCAAGAGGGGAATATTTTCTCCGCTTAAAGCAAAATTTATCGTTGATCGAATTTGTTCTTGTTTGGAAACTACTAAAGGTTCCATCCCAGTGGGAAAACTCGGTACTCGATCCACAGCGTTTTTTACTTGTAAGAGCATGAAATCTATGTCGCGTTCCTTTTCTACCTCGACAGTGATTGATCCGCTATTTTCTCTCGAAACAGAAGTAACGCGTTCTACTCCAGCGAGCCCTTTTAAGTTATCTTCAATTTTCAATACAACACCTTCTTCAATTTCTTGAGGGGAGGCTCCAGGATACACAACTGTAATTTGTATGATATGAGATTCAGTTAATGGAAAATAAGAGGATTTTAAGGATTTTACACCCAAAAGACCAAACAAAATAAAGGCTAAAATAACCACATTGACTGCAACATGGTATTTGATGAAATAATTGATGATTTTTTTCATTGCTTGAGGCTTAGTTGTTTGTTTCCAAAAGTATCGGATTCACATCCATCCCTTGATAGGCACCAATAATAGGTTGCGCTACAACTTTCTGACCATCAGATAGGCCTCTTATTACAGCATTGGTTTCGGTAAAATGAACCACTTCAACTTGTTTCAAAATTAGTTGGTTGTTGTCAATGAGATACAATTGCTTGTCACCGTTAAGTAATCCACGATCTATTGCAAAAACATTTTCAAATTGAAGTGCCCCGATAAGGGCTTCTAAATAAACTCCTTCTTTTAACTCTGAATCACTCACTCTTATATACACTTCTACAGACTGAGTTTGAGTATTGACTTTAGCATTGATTCTGGCTACCGTTCCGACATATACTTTTTGAGTATCAATCGATTTTAATTCAACAGCTGCTCCAATAGCAATTTTTTCAACATAGGATTTGGGTAATGCAACTTTTAATTCATAATGATCTGGTGCAATGAAATCCCCTAATTCTTGACCTGGTCGGATCAAGGAACCCTCAGTTACGTTTGCAGCAACCAAAACACCATCAAAAGGTGCTTTAATGTTATAAAATGTTAAGTTTTTTTCTAAATTTTGTAAAGTGTAAAAAGAAGATATAATTCCTCTTCCTGAGATGAATAATCGAACATTTTCAGCCATTTTGGGAAGTGAAGGCACAGCTTTCTCAACATCAAATGTTGCTAAATAGATTTTCCAATCCTCATAAGCATCGGGAAAATCCAATTCTAAATCCGGAAGAACAGAAGTTATTAAATTGTATAATTGGGCTCTCTGTGCAATAACATTAGATCGGAATTCTGAAGACTCAATTTGCACAAGCGTTTGTCCCTTTCTGTATGCTTGGCCAGACTTAAAAAGGGGAGATGTAGTCTGCATCAAGCCTTGAACTCGAGCAGTGATTTTAATTCGCTGATACGCTTCCAAAACTCCATTTGAAGGGATTTTCACATCATAAATGTTATTCTTTACTTCTAAAAAATAGACGTCTTTTACGATTTTTTCTGCTTCTCTTCTTGGGGGTTGGCTTCCACTAGCAATTGATTGTGATAGATTAAATGCTATTACAATGATCAGGATCCCGAGGACAGATAAGATAACTTTCCTCAAATTTTTTCTACTTTTTTGTGACATACTATTTTAAGTTATAATGTGATTGTGCGGAACCTGAAGTAGCGTTGTGATTCAGTCTTAATTTTTTGACCGATCTCTAACTTAGTTCTGTTTTCTGTTAGCTTTTTTTTTGCAAAAGTACTTTTAATTGTTTCAATAATATTCTGTTTAACCTAAAACAATTTTAAATAACTTTTTTTGATACTTTAGACATCAAAACTTTCTAAAAGTTTAAAATTCACTACTTTGTATTTTTAAAAATGAAAAATGGAGTTTATAGAGAATATTTGGAATGAAATTGTGGGCTTTTTCGGAGTTCGTCAATTTCTGGAAATTTTGACAACTGGTTCTTACGAGAAGTTTCTTACATATGACGGAATAGTTTCTTTAATCATTCCTATCATTCCTCTTCTGATATTTTTAGAACTGATTTTAGGTTTGGTCTATAAAAAACCCCAAACTAAGGTTTACAAAGTTATTTTTTTAATTTACCTCTTTAACCGTATAGTTGGTCGTTTTATAGCCTTTGGAGTCGTTACTCTTTGTATTGGTTTCTTGGAACCGTATTCAATCTTGAAAACTGAAATGACCTGGTACTGGTTTATTTATGGTTATGTTATTTGGGAATTTGCACATTTTATTTATCACTTTTTAGCCCATAAAGTAAGACTTTTCTGGTGTTTGCACGCTACACACCATTCCCCAGAGGAAATGAATTTAAGTGTAACCCATGCCCATTTTTTTCTTGAGGCTCCCTACGCTGATTTTATCCGAACTTCTATTTGTATTGTGATGGGTATAAATCCAGTACTGCTTTTTACAATTATGTTTATTGACGGTACCTACGGTGCCTTTATTCATGTAGGAGAAAATCTAGTAAAAGATGCAAGGTTTGGGTTTTTAAATAAAATAATCCTTACTCCTTCACATCACAGAGTACATCATGCTAAAAACCCACTTTATATTGACACGAACTATTGCAATCTCCTCAACTTCTGGGATCGAATTTTTGGGACCTATCAAGAGGAGGATCCAACATTAGAGATTCAATACGGTGTAACACGCCCTATCAAATCAGGGAATTTTATTGATGTATATTTTGGCGAAATAATAAACCTTGGAAAAGATGTTTTAAAAGCTCCAGGCGTCATTAACAAATTTAAATATATATTTTATCCTCCAGGCTGGAATCATGATGGCAATCACAAAACTGCAAAACTTATAAGAGCTGATTATTTAGCAAAAAATTAGTGTGGAAAAAGCCTTTGTTTCCTTGATCGGCTACTCAGTATTTAAAAACATTAAGATACTGTTAAACTGAAAACACAACTTTTAAAATCGATCTTGATTGAAGCCTTTTTAATCAGTCTTTTGAATTTTCAGCGGTCTCACCATTCTACCTTGTTTACATTTTTTTAATCATTATTTAATGGTAATTTATAATACAATCGCTTTTTTATGTTTTCATTTGAATATTGAAAAAAGCAAGACTTGTTGACTTAGTTGTTATCTCTGATATCCATCTGGGAACATATGGTTCTCAGGCTAAAGAATTACTAAAATATCTAAAATCAATTGACCCCAAAGTAGTCATTCTCAATGGAGATATCATTGACATATGGCAGTTCAACAAAAGGTATTTCCCTAAGTCACACTTAAAAGTTATAAAGTATCTACTCAAGTGGATCGTAGAAGGAAAGGAGATTCATTATTTAACTGGTAATCATGACGAAATGTTTAGAAAGTTCAAGGATTTTAAATTAGGAACATTTATGATTTCAAATAAGTTAGTTTTGGAATTAGACGGAAAAAAAGCTTGGTTTTTCCATGGAGATGTCTTTGATGTAACGATGCAATATTCAAAGTGGTTAGCCCGTTTAGGAGGGATCGGGTATGACTTTTTAATTTTATTAAACAGCTTTATTAATTTCTTGTTGAACAAAATTGGAAAAAATAAACTTTCTCTTTCCAAGACAATAAAAAATAGTATCAAGGGTGCTGTTAAATTCATCAATAAATTTGAAGAAATCGCCGTAGAAATCGCAATTTCTAAGGGTTTTTCCTACGTGGTCTGTGGTCATATTCATCATCCGAATATAAAAGATTATGAAATAGACAATAAAACAGTAACCTACCTTAATTCTGGGGACTGGGTAGAAAACCTTACAGCATTAGAATACCACAATGGGGAATGGTCAATTTATAAACATGATAGTTTAATTTTTGAGGAAAGTGACAATGTCGAAATAGACAAATCAAATAAAGAGCTTTTCAGTGAAATGTTAGCTGAAATTAAAATGATGAAAAATCAATGAAAGTACTTTACGCAATCCAATCTACTGGAAATGGACATTTAATCAGAGCTAAAGAAATTATACCTTTCTTAAAACGACGATTTGATTTTGACGTTATGTTAAGTGGACCAAAGACGAATTTAGACCTGGGTTATCCAATCAAATATCATCAAAGAGGATTAACTTTTTATTTCAATAAGTCTGGATCTATAAATTGGGTAAAAACTATATTCAAGAATAATTTATTCCAATTTATTAAAGATGTATTGTCCCTTCCTGTAAAAGACTATGATTTAGTCATTACTGACTTTGAGCCCATTTCAGCTTGGGCATGTAAGTTTAGGGGGGTTCTTTCTTTCGGATTGAGTAATCAAATTACATTATGGCAAAAAGAAAGTCCTAAACCAAAAAAATTATTTTCAAGTTCTTTGTAATACTTAAAATATTTTGCTCCCACTGAACTTGAATATGGGTTACATTACCAAAAATTCAATGACCGAATATTTTTACCAATCATAAGAGCAAAATTAAGGTCACTAAAAGTTACTAATGGTGGTGGTATAGTTGTGTATCTCCCTGCTTATGATCTCAAAAGGATCACTAAAGTTTTATCTTTATTTCCAAATGTTAAATGGACCATCTTTTCTAAAGAAATTAATGAGCCTAAAACACAAGGGTCATTACGTTTTTTTCCGATAAATGAAGATCATTTTTCAAAAAAATTGGCTAAATCTGATGGCATAATTACAAGTGCAGGGTTTACTACAACCTCTGAAGCTTTATTTCTAGGTAAAACCCTACTCGTTATTCCTATGCGAGGACAAATCGAACAAAGTTTTAATGCTCAGGTGTTGAAGAAAATGGGTGTTACAGTTGTCAAAGAGTTAAGTATTAAAAAAAGTAAAATTATTGAACACTGGTTAGAAAACCCTAATGTTATTAAAGTAAACTTTGAAAATGACTTGAATTATTTAGTAGATCAAATTGCTCTTGATTATATCAAAATAAAGCATAAAAAAGTACTGGATTATAAGCTAGCACAATAACAGTTTAATAATTTAATGAATTAATCGCTACTCCAGATTCAATCTAGCCGGCAAGTAAAACTAGTTATGGACTTATTCCCTTAAACCATTCAATTGATAAAGAATCAAATGAAGAGACTCAAAATTTAAGAATGGCTTCAAAGGATATAATGTGTTGATATATTATAGGGGCTTTGAATGAATAATATATTGTATCCCATCCTACTTTTTCTATTAAAAATTGTTTTCTAAGAACCATACGCCTGTATCTGGGTCAGGATTGTCTTAAAAATTTTAGCTTTTAGTTATTGAGGTGAAAAATATATGCTTTGTTGCCAAGTGGGAAACAAAAAAAGCCCTCCGTTTCACTGGAAAGCTTCTCACTGGTTGAAAACATTGAGAAAAACTCAAATTAACAACACACAACTTTTTTAAAGCGGTCTGGACGGGACTCGAACCCGCGACCCCATGCGTGACAGGCATGTATTCTAACCAACTGAACTACCAGACCAATTTAGCGTTTGCAAATATACGCTCCATTTTCAATTTGCCAAACAAATACTAACAAAAAGAAAAAATATGAAAATGAGAATCTGTAAGACCCTAAATCACAGCATCTAAAGCTTCTGCGTAGGTCGTCTTTGGAGATACTCCTACATGACGCCCAACCAATTCTCCTTTGTCAAATACCAAAACGGTAGGGATATTCCGAACACCATATTTGGCAGCAAACTCTTGATTTGCATCAACATCAACTTTTCCAACAACAGCCTTTCCGTCATAGTCTTGACTGATCTCATCAATGATTGGTCCTACCATTCTACATGGACCACACCATGCTGCCCAAAAATCGACCATAACAGGTTTTTCTGATTTTAAAACAACCTCATCAAATGTTGCATCTGTAATTTCTAGTGCCATAATTTTAAATTTTAATACGCAAAGTTAGTTAATTAACCGAAAACCATTTTCAATTGAAATCAAATTTACTTATGTATTGATACCTTTTACCAATTCATTTAATTCAGCTTGTAATGCCATTGTGCTTCATCTAAAAAGTCCAGTAAATCCGCTGTTATTTTAACTTTTTGCTTTTTACTATTCAAAATTAATTTCACTTTCTTTTTTGAATCATAGACGTTAAAGTATAGGGATTGATCTCCTTTAAAGGATTTTAAATTGTCTTGCAAATTTTTGATTTGATCTTCAGTTAACTGATAAATATCCAACTGAAGAGTCAATTTTTTTGCATTGCTCTCTATGGTATTTTGTAGCATTTCAAATTGCAAGAACTGCATCCTTGGAGCACCAACTTTACCAGTATCCCTGTTCACCCATCCCTCCTTAACCGTTAAGCGAATTCGAATGAACTGATTTACGACTAAGAAGTGTCGATATTTTAAATAGTCTTCTCCGAAAATTCTAAATTCATACTGATCTGTGAAATCTTCCAAAACAAATCGAGCCCATCCCTTTCCATTCCTACTTTCCAAGTGCTGTACATCATTAACTATTCCTCCTAAGCTCAATTCTCTATTGATTAATTGGTTTAAATCGCCTAAATGATTCAAAGAAATATTAATAAAATGTTGCATCTCGTGGGTAAAATCATCTAATGGATGAGAAGAAATATAGATCCCAACAACTTCTTTTTCCTTTTTCAAACGAATCAGGTTGGTCCAAGATTCACAACTTGGAATAGTCAAGTCTTGATAGGTTTCATTTGTAGCGTCACTAAATAAACTTGTTTGAGCTGAATTTAGATTTTCTTGGTATTTAGATCCAAATCGTATCGCCTTTTCTAAGAACGTAATCCCATCACCGTCAGGATTAAAGTATTGTGCTCTGTGAATTGAACCGAAAGAATCTAATCCTCCTGCTAGAACTAAATTTTCGAAAGCCTTTTTATTTGCAGAACGAAGGTCAATTCGTTTTACTAAATCAAAAATAGACGTATATCGTTGGTCTTTTCTATGCTCTATAATTGTCTCAACTGCACCACGACCAACACCCTTAATGGCACCCATACCAAAGCGAATAGCCTGTTGATCGTTTACAGTAAACTTATAAAACGATTCATTTACATCAGGCCCTAAAACATTGAGTCCCATCCTCCGGCATTCTTCCATAAAAAACGTAACCTGCTTAATGTCGTTCATATTATTTGAGAGTACAGCAGCCATATACTCAGCTGGATAGTGTGCTTTTAAATAAGCGGTTTGATAACCGATCCAAGCATAGCAGGTGGAATGGGATTTGTTAAAAGCATAGGCCGCAAAAGCTTCCCAGTCTTTCCATATTTTCTCCAATACCTCCTCTGGATGTCCCTTTGCTTTCCCACCGTCAATAAACTGTGGTTTTAGTTTTTGCAGTAATGCAAAAATCTTTTTACCCATAGCTTTTCGTAAAACATCGGCATCCCCCTTGGAGAAACCAGCAAGCTTTTGTGATAACAGCATCACTTGCTCTTGATATACTGTAATACCATAGGTTTCCTCTAAAAACTCTTCCATTGCAGGAAGATCGTAGCTGATCTCTTCTTGTCCATTTTTTCGGTCAACAAAACTTGGGATATACTCCAAAGGTCCAGGACGGTACAAGGCGTTCATTGCAATCAAATCACCAAAAACTGTTGGCTTAAGATCCTTCAAATATTTTTGCATTCCCGCAGACTCGTATTGAAAAATACCTACGGTTTCTCCACGCTGAAATAATTCATATGTTTTTAAATCATCTAAAGGAAAACTATCCGGATCAAGTTCAATATTGTGTTTAAATTTCACCAACTTTACGGTATCCTTGATTAGTGTTAGCGTTTTGAGTCCTAAAAAATCCATTTTCAATAGACCCGCTTCTTCAACAACTGAATTGTCAAATTGGGTAACAAATAAATCAGAGTCTTTGGCTGTTGCAACGGGTACAAACTGGGTAATGTCATCTGGTGTAATAATTACTCCACAGGCGTGTGTCCCTATATTTCTGAGTGATCCCTCCAGTACTTTAGCTTGTTGAATAGTTTCTCCAGAGAGGCTTTCCTCTTCGGCTAAATTCTTAATTTCATTTACTCGGAGTACTTCTTCTGATCTTAGCTTTTCTTTCAGTTCCTGATCGGAAGATTCAAATATTTTTGCGAGCTTAATGTTGGGAAGAAGCTTTGCTATTCTGTCTGCCTCCCCGAGAGGCAGATCCAAAACTCTAGCTGTATCCCGAATGGATGATTTGGCAGCCATTGTCCCATAAGTGATGATCTGAGCGACTTGATTTGAGCCGTATTTTTCAATCACATAGTCTATGACTCGCCCCCGCCCCTCATCATCAAAATCAATATCAATATCCGGCATACTGACACGATCAGGGTTTAAAAATCGCTCAAAAAGTAGGTTGTATTTAATGGGGTCAATATTGGTAATTTTCAAGCAATAGGCTACAACAGACCCTGCAGCCGACCCCCTTCCTGGTCCAACAGAAACATCCATTTTTCTTGCTGCTGCAATGAAATCTTGAACAATTAAAAAATACCCCGGATAACCCGTGTTTGCTATGACATCTAACTCAAAGTCAATCCGATCTTGAATTTCTTTTGTCAGCTCTGAATACCGTTGCTTCGCTCCTTCATAAGTGAGGTGTCGCAAATACTTATTTTCTCCTTCTTTTCCGCTGTCTTTTTCTACGTGAAACGCTTCTGGAATATCAAACCTGGGCAACAAAACATCTCGAGCCAATTCAAAAGGTTCAATTTTATCAACAACTTCTTGAATATTCAAAATGGCTTCAGGCAGATCCTGAAACAAAACTTTCATTTCTTCAGGAGATTTAAAATAATACTCTTGATTGGGGAACCCATAGCGGAAACCGCGACCTCTACCAATAGGGGTTGCTTGTTTCTCTCCTTCTTTTACACAGAGTAAAATATCGTGGGCATTGGCCTCTTCTTTATGTGTATAATAAGTGTTATTTGTTGCGATTAAGGGGATGTTATGCTTTTTTGAAAACTGAACCAAAACCTCATTTGCACGGTCTTCTCCCTCTTCGTTATGTCGCATCAATTCAATGTAAAGATCTTCTCCAAACTGAGTGTGCCACCATTCCAATGCTTCTTCAGCTTGTCTATCCCCAACATTTAAAATCTTTGATGGGACCTCCCCATAGGTATTCCCTGTAAGAACAATTAGATGTTCTTTATAGTGTTCTACTAACTTTCGGTCTATTCGTGGTACATAATAAAATCCAGAAACGTATGCTGCAGATGTTAGTTTTGCTAAGTTGTGATAGCCCTCCTTATTTTTTGCTAAAAAGACGATTTGATATCCGTCATCCCTTCGCGTTTTATCTAGATGATCTTCACAGACATAAAATTCACAACCAATAATCGGTTTTATCTTATGATCGGAATCTTTATTGTGAGCCGTCAGTGCCTTGATAAAATGAAAAGCGCCCATTAAATTGGCGTGATCCGTCAGAGCCAATGCACTCATTTGATGCATAGCTGCTGCATCTACCAGCTGATTTATCCTTGAGGTAGATTGCAAAACTGAAAACTGGCTATGATTATGTAAATGAACAAAATCCGCCGTCGCTAATTCGCCAATTACCACGTCCTCTGGAGCCTGAGTTGCCGGTTTATTCAACTCTTTTTTTAATTTTTTTGAGGCCTTTTTTAAATTCCGATGCTCAAGGCCTATTAATTTAAATGGGGTTATGTGTTTCCTTAAATCTGCAGACTGCGCTATGCTGGATAAAGCTTTTGGATGTAGCTTGTCTTGACGAATTAATTCCAAAAATACTCGAGAAGTCGCTTCAACATCAGCTGTTGCGTTATGTGCTTCTTCAAATCCTACTTGAAATAAAAAATGGTACAGTTCACTAAGCGTGGGCAGTTTATACTTCCCACCTCGCCCTCCTGGGAGTTGACAAAGTTGTGCCGTCTCTTCTGTACAAGTATCTATCACTGACTTTTCTTCTAGAGGATCTCTTAAACCCAATCTAAGGTATTCAGCTCCCATAATGTTTCGGTCAAATGAAACATTATGACCAATAATAAATTCAGCTTGACCTATAGCTTTGTTGAACTTAGTTAAAACTTCTGTCAAAGGAACTCCATCCGCTTCTGCTAAAGCTGTAGAAATACCATGTACTTGTTCTGAATCAAAAGGTATGGTGAATCCATCCGGTTGAATTAAGTAATCTTCGTGTGAAAGCAACGCACCTTCTGCATCATGGATTTGCCATGCAATCTGAATACATCGTGGCCAATTTTCACTGTCGCTAAGTGGAGCATCCCAGCGTTTAGGCAAACCAGTAGTTTCGGTATCAAAGATTAAATACATCTGTTAAAAGTAGCAAAACACTTTTGCCTGAAAAAGCAGTTTTAGAGGGAGTTATTAACCGTAATTCACAATTGAAAATTTTGAGATGCATTAATGGAAAAAGAAGTTTTAAAAATTAAATGAATTTTAATCTTAGGAGATTATCTTTACCAAAAAAGAGCGATTAATACTCTATTAAACGTATTCGACGAACTTCCTACCCAAAAATCGCTAGAAACAGCTTTTTTTGAAAAAAAGTGTACCCATTTAAAAGGTTTGGTAGGTTCTGGATTCAGTTTTCGGATTGCTTCAGCCTTTCAGAAAAACAAACAGTTTTTACTTGTAGTACTCGACGATGCTGAGCAAGCAGCATATTTTCTGAATGATTTTGAGCAACTTTTGTCTCCCAACGAGGTCCTTTATTTTCCCGCTAGTTATCGAAAGCCATATGCCCCTGAGAGTACAGACAATGCCAATATTTTGTTGCGCGCAGAAGCAATGAAAAAACTAAGTACCTCTAAAAAACCACGTATTGTGGTGACTTACCCTCAGGCTGTTTTTGAGAAGTTAATCTCGCATAGTACACTAAAAAAAATTGGGATAACATTAAAAAAAGAGAGCATTGTTTCTTTGTCTTCTGTTAATGAGCGTCTTTTTGAAATGGGATTTGAACGAGTTGATTTTGTGACAGAACCCGGAGAATTTGCAGTAAGAGGGGGAATTATCGATGTGTTTTCTTATGCCTACCAGCATCCTTATCGAATTGAATTTTTTGATGATACTATTGAGCGTTTATCTAGTTTTCAAGTAGAAAATCAAAGGTCTGTTACCGCCTTTAATATTATTGAGATCTTACCAGATACCTCTAATCTTGAGTCTACTGCGCAACGAAAAACTATTTTAGAATTCCTCCCTGAAAACAGTAGTTTCATTCTAGGTAATTTTGATAAAATAACCGATCGCCTTCAAAAACTGTACGAAAATGCTACAGATGCATTTGAGAAATCTGGAGTCCAATCGCAATATCCCCCAGAGACTCTTTTTGTAAATGCTAAGGAATGGGTTGCTGATTGTAGTGAAAAATCCATTTTGCTTCTAGAGCGAACGGATCAACTACCGATTAGCTCTGTTGTTTCTTTTAAACAAAGTCCGCAACCTGCCTTCAATAAACAATTTGATCTATTGATCGAATACCTCAATAAAAACAATGAAAAAGGATTTAAAAACACCCTTTTCTGTAGTCATGAACAACAAGCCAAACGATTTCATGATATTTTTGAAGAACAAGAGCAAACGGTTCATTACACAACTAAGGTCATCCCTCTTTATCAAGGTTTTGAAGACTTAGAAGTCAATTGGGCATGTTTTTCAGATCATCAAATTTTTGAACGGTATCATAAATTCAGATTAAAATCTGAAATAACAAGAAAACAGGCGTTGAGTTTAAAAGAACTAACTCAAATGGAAGTTGGAGATTTTGTGACTCATATCGATCACGGTATTGGAAAATTTGGAGGGCTTCAAAAAATAGAGGTAGAGGGAAAATTCCAAGAGGCAATTAAATTAATCTATGGAGAGCGAGATATCTTGTACCTGAGTATTCACTCACTTCATAAGATAAGCAGATTCAATGGTAAAGAGGGTTCAACTCCTAAGCTCTATAAACTTGGTTCCAAGGCATGGAAAGCACTTAAGCAAAAAACCAAAAAACGCGTCAAAGAAATTGCATTTAATTTGATCGAACTTTATGCTAAAAGAAGACAAAAAATTGGTTTTGCGTTTGCTCCTGATAGTTACTTACAATGGGAATTAGAGGCCTCCTTTTTATTCGAAGACACCCCCGATCAGAGTAAAACTACTGCAGCTATAAAAAAAGACATGGAATCTACACAACCTATGGATCGTCTTGTCTGCGGAGATGTTGGTTTTGGAAAGACTGAAGTTGCTATACGCGCCGCATTTAAAGCAGTTGACAACAGTAAGCAAGTTGTGGTCCTTGTCCCTACCACTATTTTAGCCTTTCAACATTATAAAACATTTAGCTCACGACTAAAAGAACTCCCTGTTAGGGTAGATTACCTCAACCGATTTCGTTCAGCTAAGGATAAAAAACAAATTCTTATTGACCTTCCAGAGGGCAAAATAGACATTCTAATTGGCACCCATCAATTAGTAAGTAAAAATGTTCAGTTTAAAGATTTGGGCTTATTGATTGTGGATGAAGAACAAAAATTCGGAGTATCTGTAAAAGAAAAAATCCGTTCGCTTAAAGCCAATATCGATGTACTAACACTCACAGCAACACCCATCCCAAGGACACTACAATTTAGCTTAATGGCTGCTCGTGATCTCTCTGTTATCGCTACAGCTCCTCCCAATAGATATCCTATAGAAAGTGAAGTCGTCCGTTTTAGTGAAATTCAAATCCGTGATGGAATTCTCTATGAACTTCAGCGTGGAGGGCAGGTTTATTTTATTCATAACAGAGTAGAAAACATCAAAGAAATTGCAGGGATGATTCAACGCTTGGTTCCTGATGCAAGAGTTGGGATTGCGCATGGACAAATGGAAGGTAACAAACTTGAAAAAACGCTCTTAGGATTCATGGAAGGTGCATTTGATATCCTTGTTGCCACGACCATTATTGAAAACGGTCTGGATGTCCCCAACGCAAACACTTTATTTATTCATAATGCTCAAAATTTTGGGCTAAGTGATCTACACCAAATGCGAGGACGTGTTGGAAGAAGTAATAAAAAAGCCTTTTGTTATTTCATTACCCCTCCTCTAACTGCAATGAGTAGTGATGCACAAAAGCGAATCAAAACCATAGAGCAATTCTCAGCACTGGGATCAGGTATTCAAATTGCTATGAAAGATCTCGAAATTCGAGGGGCTGGAGATCTTCTTGGAGGAGAACAAAGTGGATTTATAAACGAAATAGGCTTCGAAACCTATCAAAAAATCTTACAAGAAGCGATAGACGAACTAAAGGAAAATGAATTTAAAACCCTTTATGCAGAAGAGCAAAACGATTCCTTGAAAACCTATGTAAAAGAAGTGCAGATTGATACTGACCTCGAAATCTACCTGCCCGATAATTACATCAATATTGTTAAAGAAAGACTAGCGCTTTACCAACAACTCAGCACCCTTAAAACAAATGATGAATTGAATGAGTTTGAAGCACAATTGATTGATCGATTTGGGCCGCTCCCTGAAGAGGCCAAAGAACTCATCGAAAGTGTTCGATTAAAATGGATTGCCACTAAACTCGGAATGGAAAGACTACTGTTAAAAAACAAGCGCTGTATTTGTTATTTTATTGCTGACCAGGAAAGTAGCTTCTTTCAAACACCAAACTTTTCTCATATCCTTACTAAGGTTCAAGAAAATCAGGACCGCATGATTTTGAAAGAAAAAAATACAGGACAAGGACTGAAACTTCTTTTGAGTCTCAACAATGTAAAAGATGTAACTTCAGTTAAAAAAATACTTGAAACACTTATACTGCCTACAACAACTTCAAATTCTTAATCACTTTAAAGGCAATATTCACCTGATCTTCATGCATCAGAATTGTAAATTCATTGGAAGTGGAAATCACTTCATTGACATTGACTCCCTCCCAGGATAACCTCTGGAATATAAAATAGTAAATTCCCGGAATAGTCACATTTTCATCAGGAAGCTTTATCGTAATCGATGAAAGATTGGTCGTTTTTGACCTACAAATTTCATCTTTAAAGAGCTCATCTACGACACTTGAAATATTTTGATTTACAATAATATTACATTCTGAAACCCCTCTAGAAGAAGTATAAAACACTTCTTTATGCTGTTCAATTTTTTTTAATAAGTTGGCTTGAGCAAATAGAATACTATCTGAAATAAGAAAACTGTAATCCACTAAAGAGGAACGAACGGTAATGTCTCCTATGTTTTTTAAAACCTTTACTATTTGCTTCGTTTGCACAAACTCCGCAGTATCAGAAATCCGTTTTAAAGCCATTACAATTGCACCTGGTTTAACGGGTTTCTTGATTAACGCTTCTATATCATCTTGGATATGACGAGAAAGGGAGGTAAGATTAATAATACCCTCCGATAAAGCTGATGATAAATAAGGTTTTGTTTTAATGTATTCTACTACAGTAGAGGCGATAGTCTTCATTCAATATGCTTTTCTGCAACAAAAGTAATTATTTAAAACAAAATGTTATAAATAACACATTATTCCCAACAATTAAATGCGTTTTTTATATGCTTTAAATGCCATTTATCCTGTTTTACAGTGATTGCAATGACATCGAATCTCACTTCTAAATCGATATTATTTTGTTCCATATAGTTATTCACTGCACCAACTAGAAGTTGTATTTTTTTTGAAGAAATAAATTTTTCTGGTGAACCAAAAAAGTCAGTGCTTCTAGCCTTAACCTCTACACAGATTAAGGTCTCTTTTTTTTGCATCAATAAATCAACCTCAGAACGACCATAACGATAGTTTTGTGCTAATAGTAAGTAGCCTTTATTGAGTAAAAAATCTCTGGCATAAATTTCTGCTTTTGTCCCAAAGAGGTTATGTTGTGCCATTTGAATTCATTTGGAGTAAATTAAAGATACAATCTAGTCTATAAAAAAGGTACAGTTTTATGTACTTTTGGAAAAAATTAAGCCAGACCGATGCCGAAACGTTATACTGTAACAGCAGCTCTACCCTACACAAACGGGCCAATTCATATTGGTCATTTAGCAGGGGTTTATATCCCAGCGGATATTTACAGTCGCTACTTACGCGGACAGGGTAAAGACGTCGCATTTATTTGTGGTAGTGATGAACACGGAGTCGCAATTGCTTTAAAAGCTAAAAAAGAGGGGAAAACACCCCAGCAGATCATTGATCAATACGATCAGGTGATTCGAGAATCTTTTGAGACCTTTGGAATTGCTTTTGATCATTATTCTAGAACTTCACGTAAAATTCATCACGAAACAGCTCAAGAGTTTTTTAAAATTCTTGATGAAAAAGGTGTTTTTGAAGAGAAAGATTCAGAACAATTGTATGATGCTGAAGCAAATCAGTTTCTCGCAGATCGTTTTGTAACGGGTACCTGTCCTATCTGTCAAAATCCAGAGGCTTATGGTGACCAATGCGAAAGCTGTGGAAGTAGTTTAAGTGCAACCGAACTCATTAATCCCCAATCTACCTTGAGCGGTGCTAAACCAGAACTTAAAAAAACGAAACATTGGTATCTCCCCTTAAATCAATTTGAAGATTTTATAACGAAATGGATTCTTGAAGGACATAAAGAAGACTGGAAGCCTAATGTTTATGGTCAGGTAAAATCATGGGTGAGCAATGGTCTTCAGCCAAGAGCCGTAACCCGAGATTTAGATTGGGGAATTTCAGTACCTGTCCCGAATGCAGAAGGAAAAGTTCTCTATGTTTGGTTTGATGCTCCTATCGGGTATATATCTTCAACGAAAGAATGGGCAAAAGAAAAAGGGAAGGATTGGGAACCGTATTGGTGTGATCCAGAAACACAGCTAGTTCATTTCATCGGAAAAGACAATATCGTATTTCATTGCATTATTTTCCCTGTAATGCTCAAGGCTTCAGAACGTTTTATCTTACCAGAAAATGTCCCCGCAAACGAATTTTTAAACCTCGAAGGACAAAA
>JAFMMH010000094.1 GCA_017851655.1 Flavobacteriaceae bacterium | reverse complement strand
CCTCCAATATAGCGATAATTTTATCGAAGCACGATAGGGAGGCGTGGTAATGGTTTTTCTACAACTTGATCGAATAACTCAACGAATACGTTCTTCCGATCGTTCTAAGTTTGAAATAGGCCGTGTTTCCACCAAAACCTTCGAATAAACTTTCTCTTTGATCATTCAATAAATTTTGGACCCGAAACACGAGACTTGTGTTATTTTTAAACTGTTTGTCGAGGCTCAGATTCAAGCTATGAAAGGGCATTGTAAACACATCAGGATAGAATCCATCGCCCACCACTTCGAGCGTCTTGCCTTGTACATTGTAGTAAAGGCCACCAAGCAGTTCTATTTCTGAGTTTTTAAATTCTAAACCCGTGTTGATAAGATAAGGCGATTGCCCTTGTAGTTGTCTTGAAGTGCCAAGCGTTTGGCCTTCTCTCAAGCCCAATTTTCGTAGTTGGTACTCATCATTGCTAAACTTTTCATCAGAAATGATATACGACCCATTGAAATTCAAACTCAAGGTATTTGTTTGATCTACTTGACCCAGCAGTTTTTTTCTAAACTCCAATTCGATCCCATAAACTTGTGCATTTTCTAGATTCAACGGTTTGTAGTTGGAGGTAGAGGCAGCCACGAAGCCAATTTCTATAGGGTTTATAAGTTTTTTGTAAAATAGACTTAGCGCAAAAAGTTGTGCGTTGGATCCAAAAGACTCGTATCGAAGGTCAAAGTTGTCTATATAGGTGGGCTTGATTTCGATGTTTCCAATAAAAAACAAATTGGATAGGGGGTCATAAATCTCTGCAATAGAAGCTTCTTTAAAGCTCGGTCTTGCCGTGGTCATGGAGTAAGCAAAGCGGAGATTGACATTTTCTTTGAGGCTATAAATGAAGTTGGCAGAAGGGAAAAAGTTCTGGGCATTCATTATTTGTTTATTGTCATAGATTTGCCCCAATTGACTGTTTTTGCCCGTGTAGAAAACCTTGTAGTTTTCAAATCGCAGACCGATAATGGTTTTCAAATTTGATGTTATATTAAACTCGTTGGAGACATATGCTGCCAGATTGTGTTGTTGGGCACTAAAGATATTGGCATCTTGACGTAGGGTTGTTTGTGGATTGATATAAGTCCCCGACAGATTGTCCGGAGCGATCAAATTTTCTGAGCTAAAGAGCTTGTTGGGATCACCACCATAGTTGGACCAATCAGAGGCCGATGTAAAATTGCTGCTGACCGAGTATTGCGTAATCGAAAAATCACGCGCTTTGTACGAATTCAAAAATCCAAATTTCAATAGGGCATCATCCTTTAAAAACGCAAAACGTTTGGTCAGGTCAACCTTGGCCACCCAATTGCTTTCATCCAAAGTTCTCCATATCCGTTTTGGTTCGGTATTTTCTTGAAAACTAAAAACCCCTTCTTCATCTTGAAAAGTTGTGTTTCTGATGTCTTTATCATGCACTTTGGCTTGCGTAGCAGAAAGCGTCCATTCTATTTTGAGTTTGGGATCTTCCCAATTATGAAGCCCCGAAAGAATGCCATTAGAAATGGATCGTTCTCGATACTCGAGGTTGTATTTGTTGAAATCTATAAAATCCGAAAATCGCGTCAACTGTCGAAAACGCCCCGCGGTGCTTTCCCCATTTTGAATGTGCAATGTGTTGAGTTTGAATTTTGCATTTCGAGTTTTATAGGTCATTCCAAGCAGTCCACTTAGGACAATATTTTCTTCTCCGATGGTTCCTGTTTGCAGTCTATTTTCTTCAAATTCTAATTTTGACCGGTCGGGGCTAAAATTGTAAACATTGTCTTGCGTGTTTTCATACAATCGATGATCCTTACGATAGGATAGGGAACCCAAAAACCCAAAAGTATCATCGTTTTTTAGGTTGAATTGATTTCCAAACGATACCCCAAAATTATAATTCATCCCGCTTGTATCGTCTTCAGGGGCCATTTGTGGGTTGAATTGGTTTGAAACCCTGTTGATCAGCGATAAGCCCGAAGGGGTATTGTTGAGTCTCGGATCAAAGGCATTGCCAAGAATGGTATTAAAAATCTTATTTTTTCTTGTGCCATCATCAAAACCTAAAAAATCGGTTTTGCCCCCTTGATAAGAAAGATAATTGCTGCTAAAATTCATGGCAGGGTTGAACGAAACTCCCACAGAAACCGAAGCCTCTTTTTTGCTCGGAAAATCTTTTGTGATGATATCGACAACGCCACCCGTAAAATCAGCAGGCAAATCGGCCCGGGCCGATTTGATGACCAACACATTTGACAGCATATTGGTCGGAAACAAATCCATCTGAATCGTATTGCGGTCAGGATCTAACCCAGGAATATCCACCCCATTGAGAATCGATTTAGAATACCGGTCTCCTAATCCCCTTACGAAAACATATTTGCCCTCCTGAATCGATACGCCCGGGACACTTTTAACCGCACTTGCAATATTGTTGGCCCCCATTTTTTGAAATGCTTGCGCAGAAATTCCGTCCAACAAACTGGCAGATTTTTTTTGAATTTCCAACACCGAAGTTTCGGTGTTTTGTTTTGCATCTACCGAAATCACCACCTCTTCCAGCCCTTGAGCCGAAGTGTTCATGACAACGTTTACCGAGCTGTATTGGTCGTTGGATACGATGATGTTTGTAATTTCTTTTGTTTCATAACCGATAAACGAAAAAACCAAGGTGAATGTCCCTTCCGTCAATTCTATGCTGTAGTTGCCATCAAAATCTGAAGTGTCTCCTTCACCGGTTTCTTTAACCAAAATATTGGTGAAAGGAAGCGGCTCATTAAACGCACCATCAATGACGGTCCCTTTAATTCCATATTGGCTAAACGCGGTGTTCGCACACAAAAAAAGCATCGAAAGAAGAAATAGGAATTTAGTTTTCATTTAATAATGGGATAAGGTGTTGTTTTTTTTTAAGACTGAAAAAATTAAAATTGTCTAACCCTTTGGGGTTAGACAATTTGTTGGATTAGAAAAAGGTTGGATTATCTAAAATAAAAGGTCCATGAAAAAGTGGTTTCATCAGGAAATCCATTTCCAGCTTGTTTTTCTGAAACGATTTCTGCAAAAGAAGTAGCATCTCTTTCAAAGGTGCTTTCATCGGATCTGTCGTCAAAAATTTGATCCAAAGATTCTACATCGTCACACACTTGTCCGTTGTCATCCATGGGATAGATAATATCAATATTGGTAAAGGTTAAAGCACCTTGCATATAGGTTGTTGCCACGTCAGAGGCATCCAATTCAACATCTTTTCCAGAAGAAAATCCTTGAAAAAGAATGTTTATCAAATCTCCAGTAGCTCCTTTTCTAAAATCGGCCATTTCACCATCAACTCCTTTAGGTTCACAGTTGTCGGTAGCCCCTATAACGGTAGCATTTTTTATTGTAAAACGTCCAGTAAGCGATCCCTCGGGGCCATCTATTTCAAAGCCATGATCCGATGCTGCTGTCAGTATGACCATAGCACCATCTATAGTACCCGAATAGCCCTGGTCGATGTCGATACCGTCATCTCCTTGTCCCCAAACCAATAGGTTAGAAGCATTTACGGTTCCACCAAAAAACTCAATTCCATCGTCGACGTTTCCAATAACTTCAACATTGTCAATAGTTGTTCCAGAACCAACACCACCAAGGGTCAGGCCATTGATTTCGTTGCCTTCTCCAATTTCGGCACCACCGTGTCTGATAGAGAGGTAACGTATAGATCCAGAATTATCATTGGGTTCTGTACCGCCGTACAATCCATTTGTGTCCGAGGTAGGAATACCTTCTATTTGTAATTCGGTTACATCCCCCGAAAACGAAGAAGGTGCTTTTCCTAAAATTAGAAGGCCGCCCCACAATCCTCGAGTATCTACACTCAAAGCTGCGCCGCTGCTAGGATAGGTCCCGCCTACTTCAATATTGTCAGAGATAGAGGTCATAACAATTGGATTTTCTTTGGTGCCATTGGCGATGATTTTTCCACCTCTTGCAATAATTAGTGTTGATGCATCTGCTCCTGTCCCAGAAGTCGCTTTGATGATTGTACCTGCAGGGATGGTCAATGTAGCCCCTTCGGTTACGGATACCCGGCCTTTGAGCAACCAGATTTTTGAGGCATCTAAAGTTTTGTCTGCCGTAATATTTCCTTCCAGCGTAGTGTCTGAATACGGATCTACTTCTACGGTTTGGTTTTCAACGATTGTTTCTGTTTCTTTAAGAATGACGTATTCGATTACAGGATCTTGTTTGGAACAAGAAAAGAGCATCGAAAAAGTTGAAATCGCAACGATTACATTAGAGTTTAATTTTTTCATCTTTTTGTATTTATTCTTTTGATGCAAATTTAGAGCGACCATCAGCCCACTTTTTTAAATCAGCGTTAACCATCAACATTGGTTTTTTAAGATTATATCATCACAATCAGTTCTAGTTTACTTTAAGTTAACACAGCGCGGATTAGAGGTAGGGGATATACTGTTGAAAACACCCTAGTCAAATCGCAAAAACAACACCCTTGGGCGATTGAGTAGGTTTGGATTATCTAATAACGTTAACTTAATTTTGGACTCCCTTTTCTCGAAGGTAGAAAATAGGAAGTGTTGCGGTTATGGTTATTTAGAAAAAATAGTGGCAGCGATATGTC
>JAFMMH010000093.1 GCA_017851655.1 Flavobacteriaceae bacterium | reverse complement strand
AGATAGAGACGCATAATTCATAATAGTTCAATTAAGTAAGTATATGGGATTCTTTTGATGGGGATGAGGTTAATATTTGGACTGTCATTTTTATTTTGATGATCGGCAGTTAATCATGATTTATCGAATTGAAAAAACTCAAAAGGAGTAGGTCAAACAAGCTTTTTTAGTTGATAAAACCTGAGAAAACAATTTGAAAAACGGAGATTATCACCCTTTGTATTTTGTATTTTTAAAAAATAAAATACAATAAGATGATACAAGTTCCTGTCCAAAATGAAAGTAATTTTGATCTCCCGAGTTATGGGACTAAAGCTTCTGCTGGAGTAGATTTAAAAGCCGTATTAAAGGAACCATTAACACTTGCGCCACTAGAGCGAAAAGTTGTAGGAACAGGCCTTAAACTAGCCCTGCCAGAAGGATATGAAGCTCAAGTAAGACCGAGAAGTGGCCTAGCTTCAAAACATGGAATCACTGTATTAAATGCACCCGGTACTATTGATGCGGATTATCGTGGAGAGGTAGGTGTTATTTTGGTAAATCTTTCCAATGAGGCGTTTACTATTCATCCCGGTGAACGAATTGCCCAATTGGTTTTGGCAAGATATGAACAAATAGAATGGGAGCTTACAAATGGTCTTTCTACAACTGAGAGAGGTGAAGGAGGTTTTGGTAGTACAGGAAAAAAATAGCGTATGAAAATTATTGTTCCAATGGCGGGAAGGGGTTCACGTTTAAGACCCCATAGTCTTACAACTCCAAAACCGCTGATCCCCGTTGCAGGAATTCCAATTGTACATCAGCTCGTTCAAGAAATTGCAAAAGTAGTAGAGCAACCCATCAATGAAATTGGATTTATTCTAGGAGACCCCGCATTTTTTGGTGCTGAGGTTAAAAATTCTTTAATAAAGTTGGCTGAAGGATTGGGAGCAAAACCATATCTGTTCAGGCAAGATGAGCCTCTAGGAACAGGACATGCAATAATGTGTGCTCATGAAATTTTAAAAGGCCCAGCTGTAGTAGCATATGCCGATACATTAATTCGTGCGAACCTGACTTTGGATCCTGATGCAGATGCCGTTATTTGGGTAAAACAGGTGGAACATCCCAATGCTTTTGGTGTGGTTGAATTAGATCAGAATAAGACCATAGTTAATCTAGTAGAGAAGCCACAAGAATTTGTTTCCAACCTTGCGGTCATTGGAATTTATTATTTTAAAGAAATTGAACGGTTAAAGAGTGCGTTAAATCAAGTTGTCTCCAAGCAATTAGAACCAGGAGAGGAATACCAAATCAACCAAGGTATTTTAGCCATGATTAAAGATGGAGCTGTTTTCAAAACAGGTGAAGTTAACGCATGGATGGATTGTGGTAACCCTGAGATTACAATTCAAACGAATAGTGAAATGTTGGACTTCAAAATGGCAGAATCGGAACAGCTTATTGATCCTACAGCCACTATCGAAAATAGCACCATTATTCCTCCTTGTTTTATCGGACCAAACGCAGTGATCAAAGACAGCACATTGGGTCCTGGAGTTTCAGTAGGAGCAAAAACTTGTGTCATCAACAGTACGATAAAGAACAGTTTGATTCAAGAAAACAGTCTGATTCAGAATTTTAAGAGTGAAAAAGCCATGATCGGAAACCATGTTCATTATGACGGAAACGCTACCTTTGTCAGTATTGGAGATTATTCTGAATTAAGATGATACATCATAAATCTTTTTACCGCTTTGTAATTCTTGTCCCAGTTTTATTGGTATTTGCTACATGTAAGTCCGTAGCAGTTTTGCCTACAAAAAAGCCAATTAAAAAAGTAGATATTTCTGCACTTGCTTCTAAAATAAAAGAGAACTATCCTAAAGTAAACAAAGTTCGATCTAGAATTCGTGCTGTATATAATGATGGAAAAAGGCAACAACAGGTAATTGTTCAATTGCGTATTGAAGCACAAAAAACGATATGGATGAGCGCTTCTATGGTTATTCCTATTGCAAAATTATTAATTACACAGGAAGGAGTTTCATTTTATGAAAAATTTCAAAAGAATTATTTTAAGGGTAATTTTGACCTGATAAACGATCCTTTTAACACTACTTTTTCTTACGAAGACGTTGAAAGACTCCTTTTGGGAAAACCCTTTTTAGATTTAAATGTGGGGAAGTGGAAACAAATTTCCAATCCACAGTATTACATATTGATTCCCCAAGGAAGCAAATCGGGTTTTCAACCAACTTTGTTTTTTGATCCAACAACCTTTTTGCTAAAAGAGCAGCGGTTCTTAATTCCAGGGGGCACTCAGAATTTAACCGTAAAATACATCAATCATCAGAGAATACAAGGAGAATATTTACCTCAACAGATTGAAATTTCTTTAGCTGGGGGAGAACAAAATCAGAGTATCCTATTGGAATTTACCAAAACAGACCTTCCTGGGACATTGAGTTTTCCATTTGATATACCAGAGGGGTATAAGCAAATTTCTTTTTAATGAGTCGTAAACTTCTTTTCTTGATGCTTTTTTGGATCGGGATAGGGACCCTAATGAGCCAAACTACTAGTAAACGCCAGCAGGAGCTCGAAGCACAACGAGTGCGATTAAAAAACGAAATCAAACAAATTAATGCCCTCCTCTTTTCAAGCTCAAAAACACGAAAAAATGTTCTCACTGAGGTAGAGGATTTACAAGTCAAATTAAACGTTAGGGATGAATTGATTAAAGTGACAAATGCTCAGATTAATTTATTGACGCGTAAAATTAATTTGAATGAACGTACTATTAGCAGCCAAAGAAAAGAACTTGAAGCTCTAAAAGAGGATTATGCCAATATGATTCAAAAGTCTTATGCTAGTAAGTCACTTCAGAACAGGCTGATGTTTTTATTCTCTTCGGAAAACTTTTTACAAGCCTACAAACGAATTCAATACCTGAAACAATATACTCAACACAGAAGAAAGCAGGGTATAGCAATAGGTGAAAAAACCCAGCTTTTACAACAACTTAATAAGACTTTGATTGAAGAGAAATCTAAAAAAATTGGTTTAGTTGCTGAAAACAAAGAGGTACAGCAGCAACTCAAAAATGAGCGTAAAAATCAACAAAACTTGATTGCTTCATTAAAGCGTAAAGAGCGAAATTTAGCTTCCCAAATTTCTAAAAAAGAAAAGCAAGCCCGAGAAATAGACAAAGAAATTGACAGGTTGATCCGAGAAGCCATAGCGGCATCAAACAAAGCTGCTGGAAAAACAGGAAACAAAAGCTTTGAATTGACTCCTGAAGCCAAACTTATTGCATCAAATTTTGAAGCAAATAGAGGTCGACTCCCATGGCCTTTAGAGAAAGGAGTTGTTGTTCAAGGGTTTGGCAAACAACAGCATCCAGTGGTTAAAACAACTACCATACAAAGTAATGGTGTAACTATAGCTACCGCTCCAGCAACTCAGGTCCGTGCAGTTTTTGAAGGCGAAGTCATGTCTGTAGTAACGTTTAAGGGGAGTAATCCATCAGTTTTAATCCGTCATGGAAATTATATAACGGTATATAAAAACCTTGGAAAGTTATACGTTAAGAAAGGAGATAAAGTAAAAGCCAAACAGAATATTGGTGAAGTATTTACGAATCAACAAACAGGGAAGACCGAAATCCAATTCGGAATTTTTAATAACGTAAAAGTATTAAATCCAAAAGGTTGGATATATCAGATGTAATTTAGTTTTCTTCTAGATACCACGCTTCTTCTTCTAGAGTATATTTTAAAAAATAAAGCATATTAATGGCTTCCTTTTTAGTTGTATATCGACCGTAAGCAACGCGGTACAAACCTACAGGGCTTGATTGTGCCAGTTCGGCAGTGTAGCCCTCATCAATCAATTGTGCTTTCTTTTTTTCTGCATTTTCTAGAGAACGAAAAGAGCCTGCAATAACACTATAATAAACTTGATCTACTTCTGTTACGACAGGAGTCGCGTTAATTTTTACCTCTACAGTATTGAGTGTGCCTAAATCAAAAGTGGCCTCTTGAACATTTTTTTCAATTTGTTCTTGAGCTTGCTCTTGCGCAACAATTCTTTTTTGAGTAACGTATTGATCACTGAAGAAATAAGCTGCAGACAATAACCCGATTCCAATTACTCCTATGGCAGCATAGCGAAGTAGTGGGGATTTTTTAGACTTCTCTTTTTCGGGAGTAAACATTAAATCTTCTTTATTAGCGTCTTTCATGACTTTAGGTATTAAAGGTTCTTGAATTGGCTCTCGTTTAAAATGACTTAAACCAAAGGCTTTTAAATCAAAATTAACTTTACCCCAAGGGATAAACTCAATTTTTCGAGAAGAGTTCAAGCGGATTTCACCGACTCCGGGAAACCTTAACGTTTGTGTTTGAAGTCTTCTTTTCCAGCTACTAACCTCTTTTTCAATTATTCGGAGCGCGTGTTCGTAAGAAATACTTTCTTTTTGAGCATAATAATGGGCAAGTATTCCATCGTTGGCAATCAGAAGTTGATTAAAATTAACTTCTTTGCGTGGAGGAGAGAATTGACCGTGAACAGAAACCTGAGCATCAAAAGAACGTGTTAAAAATGCCCCAAAATGAGGAATTGTTACACATTCGTGTTGGTAGAGTAATTCTTGTATGTAGCGGGTAATTTGCATTTCAATCAAAAGTAATAAAATA
>JAFMMH010000092.1 GCA_017851655.1 Flavobacteriaceae bacterium | reverse complement strand
AAGGATAGAGCTGTTTGTGATGAAAATTTTGGGAGATATCTTAGATCGCCATCTTTAGTCTCAGTAAAAGTAGTTTGCTGATCGATTTTCAGAGAAGGACTTATCTGACCATTAAACTGAATTTCAATACCGGAATAACTGGCATCTTGACGAGCATTTTCAAATCGGTAGGTACTCAAATCATAGATTAATGATGGGTTTTCGTTTCTGTAAAAATAAGTGGAAGTCCATTGCCAGTTCGATTGATTGAATTCAAATCCAAATTCAAAAGAAGTATTTTCTTCTGGCTCCAAAGATTCGTTTCCCGAAAATGGATCATACAATTGGTAAAGGCTAGGCGCAATAAAAGCAGAGCTTATTGAAGTTAAGACTTTAAGTGACTTCTTATTAGACTGAATTAATTGATACGAAGGATTTATGCTGTAGGTAAAGTGGCTTCCATAGCTACTGTGATTATTAATTCGTCCACCGATATTAAAACGAAATCGATCTGAAAAAACAGCTACAAGATTTCCAAAAACATCCATTTGACTTATTGCTGGAGCTCCCTCAACTTCAGTCTTCATATTCTGATAAAGAGTACCCAGAACAGTATAAAATTTTCCGGCTAATACATAGCGATTATTCAATTCGATTTGGGTATTCTCACCTACGGTTTGAAAAGGATAATCGCTTTGAAATTCACGATTAATTTTTTGATACCCCATACGGAGACTTGCTCCCCCATTTTCATAGTTATAATCAGAATTTATATGAAACTGGTTCATACTGGTAATGAGTTTAAAATCAGCATCCTCTAAAGGAAAACTGTTGTCGTAATCGGAATTAATAGAAGACCGATCAAATCCAGCTCTTAAATTGAATTTTGTATTTGATTTATAAGTGACACTTCCTCCGAAATTAATATGTGAAAAAGGGTCCACCTCTTGACCAATAACTGCGCTCATCCCATCCGTTTGATGACTGAAAGCATACCCTTTTACACTAAACGCATCTCCACCATGACTCAACTGCATACTATTTTTAAATAGAGTCAAATCAAATGGGGTATCCTGATCTCTATCTGAACCCAAACTTGATTGTAAACTAGCATTAAACCCTGGAGTTGTTTTTTTTGTCATAATTTGAATTACTCCTGTAGATGCTGAGCTTCCATACAAGGCACTAGAGGCACCTTTCATAATTTCTATAGAATCTATTTGATCCAAACTCAAAAAATTAAGGTTGAAATCTGTATCAATTCTAGAGGGATCTGATACGCGAACTCCATCTATCAAAATAAGCACTTGCCGATTTCTTCCTCCCCTCAATGAAATTGACTTATTCTGACCAGCATATGACTGACTTCCTATAATTTCAATACCTGAATATTGACGGATTAATTCACTTAATCCCAAACCCTGAAATTTTGAGATCTCTTCGGCTCCAATCTTTACTATCGGCTTTCCAGATTGAGAGCGCTTAAGTGCGAATCTTGAATCGGTTAATACCACTTCTTCAAGTGCAGTAGTTTGAACAGAAATACTGTCTTTTACATTTTGCTGCTGTGCGAATACAAAAGCATAACTAATAAAAATGAACAGCTTAAAGAGAAAATAACGTAAAGAAAAAAAATTCATTGAAGCAAAAAATGTGTTTTCATGATCCTATTCCCGGGATCGAAAACATTAAACTTGGAGGCAGGTCTCCTGACTTACATTTTCATTTCACCTTCCCATCAAAAAATGACAGTGGCAACAGAACGAAATGAAAATCCCAAAAGGGAAAAGCATACAGTTGCGGGTACAGTTTTGGATTTACACCAAATTCCCTATTATTTCCAAATTAATGGAAAACCTTCTTTGTAAAGATAGCAGTTTTTAAATACTAAACGAAAGCTGCTTTACCTTTTTAAATGAATATTGAAGAGCCGCACTGTAAAACAAGTCACCTGCAAGAGCACTTACGAAAAAGGGGATCGCAGCGATAAAACAGGCTGTAAATCCAGAAAAAGTTGGCGGATAATAAAAGTACCAAACTCCAAGATTACTTATAAAAAAGAACAAAGTAGAGGCTAATAATACAGATGAAAGCGTAAGCGATTTCATATAAAAACTCATCACCGAAATCAGTAAGAATGAAAGATAAATAATCGGCATCAGCATATGTAGTCCCAGAAAAAGATCAGAAATAAACATTCCCAACAAAGGAATCATCAGTGCTAATCTTTTATTGGCAAAGTTAATACCAGAAAAAAGTGCAATACTTGTAATGGGGGCAAAATTAGGTGGATGTGGTAATAATCGTGTAATTATAGCAATTAAAATTAATCCAAAAACAGCATTCATTTCTATCTTATTCATGGTCTTCAAGTGTTTTTGTAAAGCTAAATAAAATCTATTACTTGGTCAAATACATTTTACGTCTAGCGTAGAGATCGTAAAACGCATCTTCTTTTAAACTGTCTATAAATAATATACTTTCACCGGTACTTTTCATTTCAGGACCCAGTTGTTTATTTACATTAGGGAACTTATCAAAGGAAAAAACTGGTTTTTTGATTGCATAGCCTTTTAACTGTGGATTAAATTTAAAGTCAGTGACTTTATTCTCGCCTAGCATCACCTTAGTAGCATAATTCACATAAGGCTCGTTGTATGCTTTTGCAATGAAAGGAACAGTTCTAGATGCTCTTGGATTCGCTTCAATCACATATACCTTATCATCCTTAACAGCATACTGAATATTGATAAGACCTACAGTATTGAGTGCTAAGGCGATTTTCTTAGTATGATCCTTAATCTGCTGTAATACAAATTCACCAATATTAAAAACAGGTAGAGTGGCATTTGAATCTCCAGAATGAATACCACAAGGTTCAATATGCTCCATAATACCAATTATATAGACATTTTCTCCATCGCAGATAGCATCAGCCTCACATTCAATTGCACCATCTAAATAATTATCTAAAAGTAATTTGTTATTGGGTATCTTATGAAGTAAGTCTACTACATGTGATTCTAGATCTTCCTTATTAATAACGATCTTCATTCCTTGACCGCCTAGGACATAAGAAGGCCTAACCAATATGGGGAAATCTAGTTGATCTGCCAAGTCCAGAGCTTCATCTGCAGTCTGGGCAACTCCAAATTCTGGATAAGGGATGTTATTGTCTTTAAGTAGAGAAGAAAAACTTCCACGGTCCTCTGCTAAATCAAGAGATTGAAAACTTGTTCCAATAATTTTAATCCCATAGCGATCTAGCTTTTCTGCAAGCTTAAGTGCAGTTTGTCCTCCTAACTGAACAATAACCCCTTCTGGCTTCTCATGTTGGATGATATCATATATATGCTCCCAAAAAACCGGCTCAAAATAGAGCTTATCGGATACGTCAAAATCTGTAGAAACCGTTTCAGGATTACAATTGATCATGATGGTCTCGTAACCACATTCTCTTGCGGCTAAGACTCCATGAACACAACAATAATCAAATTCTATTCCTTGACCGATTCTATTTGGTCCTGATCCTAAGACTACAATTTTTTTCTTTTTAGTGACAATACTCTCGTTTTCACTGTAAGCACTTTGTCCTTTTTTCTGCACCTTGGCTTCAAAGGTAGAATAGTAGTAAGGAGTTTGAGCTGCAAATTCTGCTGCACAGGTGTCTACTAATTTATAAACACGCTGAATACCCATTTCAGTTCGCTTGTTGTAAACTTCACTTTCCAAACATTTGAGCATATGGGCTACCTGTCTGTCGGCAAATCCTTTCTGTTTAGCCTCTAATAAAAGTGCAGAATCAATTGTATTGATATCAAAATTAGAAATTTCAGTCTCTAAAAGATGGAGTTCTTCATATTGTTTCAAAAACCACATGTCAATTTTAGTGATGTCGTGAATTCGTTTTAATGGAATACCCATTTGTATAGCGTCATATATCACAAATACTCGATCCCAACTAGCATGAGTTAATTTTTCAATGATTTGATCGTAATTTTTCAATCCTTTTCCATCAGCACCTAAACCGTTTCTTTTAACTTCTAAGGATTGTGTTGCTTTGTGTAATGCTTCTTGAAAAGAACGACCAATACCCATTACTTCTCCTACAGATTTCATTTGTAAACCTAAAGAACGATCAGATCCTTCAAACTTATCAAAATTCCAACGTGGTATTTTTACAATCACATAATCCAAAGTAGGTTCAAAAAGAGCGGAAGTAGATTTAGTAATCTGATTTTCTAATTCATCTAATGTGTACCCGATAGCAAGTTTTGCAGCTATTTTAGCGATTGGATAACCTGTAGCTTTGGAGGCTAAGGCTGAAGAACGTGAAACTCGCGGGTTAATTTCTATTGCAATAATATCTTCCTTTTCATCAGGACTTACTGCAAATTGAACGTTACATCCTCCTGCAAAATCCCCTATACTTCGCATCATTTTAATAGCCATATCTCGCATTCGCTGATAGGATCTATCCGAAAGCGTCATCGCGGGTGCTACCGTTATGGAGTCACCTGTATGTATTCCCATGGCATCCATATTTTCGATAGCACAGATGATGACAACGTTATCATTTTTATCCCTTAGTAATTCTAACTCATATTCTTTCCATCCTATCAAAGCTTTGTCAATAAGAACTTCATGAATTGGTGAGGCTTCCAAACCACGAGTAAGTAATTCGTTAAATTCTTCCTCCTTATGAACAAAAGAAGCTCCTGATCCTCCTAGAGTAAACGACGGACGAATCACTAAAGGAAAGCCGAATTTCTGCG
>JAFMMH010000025.1 GCA_017851655.1 Flavobacteriaceae bacterium | reverse complement strand
AGTGCTTTTAAAAATAATAAGCCAGAAGCTCCTCCTCCACAAACGATAAAGTCAAAATGCTGCTTTTTCATAGACGCATTGTAAAAGTAATTAAATCACCTTGAATTGATTGATTATTCTATTGAACTATTTATTTTTGTATTGAATAATTAACAAGAATGGATTCAATTATTGATTTTTTCCTTTCAATTAGCCCAATTGCTGGTGCATTTTATGCGACACTATTTACTTGGGGTCTCACTGCACTAGGAGCTTCTTCCGTTTTTTTTATAAAAAACATGAATCGTGCCGTCTTAGATGGCTTATTAGGTTTTACAGGGGGTGTCATGGTAGCAGCTAGTTTTTGGAGTTTATTGGCACCAGGAATAGAAATGAGTCCTGGAGAAGGATTTGTTAAAGTCATTCCAGCTGCAGTTGGTTTTGGATTGGGTGCCTTGTTTATTTTTGGTCTAGATAAGGTATTACCACATATCCATATAAATTTTAAAGAAACAGAGGGAATTAAAACCCCTTGGCACAAAACAACCTTACTCGTTTTAGCAATTACTTTACACAATATACCAGAGGGTTTAGCTGTAGGGGTCTTGTTTGGAGGGGTTGCTGCCGGAATACCTGAAGCGTCTATTACTGGTGCGGTTGCACTCGCTATTGGAATTGGAATTCAAAATTTTCCAGAGGGAATTGCTGTATCAATGCCGATGAGACGTTTAGGCTCAAGTCGTTTTAAAAGTTTTTGGTACGGACAACTTTCAGCTATAGTGGAGCCTATTGCAGCTGTGGTAGGTGCTATTGCAGTCTCATTCTTCACCCCTCTTTTACCTTATGCATTAGCCTTTGCAGCTGGAGCAATGATCTTTGTTGTAGTAGAAGAAGTAATTCCTGAAACTCAACAAGACAAATATACCGATATAGCAACACTCGGTTTTATTGGAGGATTTATTGTTATGATGACTTTAGATGTTGCTTTGGGTTAACCCTGCTCAGCATCAAACGATTTCCAACCCTGTGCGCTTAATTCAATCTGATGACCCAAGCCGGTAATTAGTTGACATCCAGCATTTTTATCAACAGCATGGCCAATTACAGTAAGTAAAGGATGGTTTTTGATTTTGTCAAAGTCTTTTTGACCTATAGTAAAAAGTAGTTCGTAATCTTCTCCACCATTAAGTACGGCAGTGGTTGAATTTAATTTAAACTCTTCACATATCAGATTGACTTCAGGATCCAATGGTAATTTTTCTTCGAAAAGATGAAAACCTACATCTGATGCCTTTGCGAGATGAAAAATTTCTGACGAAAGTCCGTCGCTAATATCAATCATCCCAGTTGGAATCAAATCTATTTCATCCAACAATTCTATTATATCTTTTCTCGCCTCAGGCTTAAGTTGTCGTTCTATACTATAGCTGTAGGGGGTGAGGTCGGGTTGTGAATTAGGGTTGACTTTAAAGACCGCTTTTTCCCTTTCTAAGACTTGAAGCCCAACATAGGCGGCACCTAAGTCACCACTAACTACAAGCAAATCATTCTCTTGAACTCCTGAACGCTTTACGATGGGTTTTTTCGTAGAGGTTCCCAATGCTGTAATGGACAGCATTAATCCTGATGTACTGCTAGAGGTATCTCCTCCAATTAAATCCACATTGTAGTTTTTACACGCAAGGGAAATTCCTGAGTACAATTCTTCCAATGCTTCCAAAGTAAACCGATTGGAAGCAGCAAGAGAAACTGTTACTTGGGTAGGAATTGCATTCATCGCATAAATGTCTGATAGATTTACGATGATGGCTTTATACCCCAAGTGCTTTAAAGGCATGTAACTGAGGTCAAAATGAATTCCTTCTATTAGGAGATCAGTACTGACAATAGTCTGTTGGTTGGAATGCTCTAGTATGGCAGCATCATCTCCAATACCGAGGATGCTAGATTTGTTTTTTAGATCAAATGAATTTGTCAGGTGATCTATCAATGCGAATTCCCCTAAAGAGGAAAGATTAGTTTTGCTTTGGTTTTTGTTTTCAAACATGATGCAAAAGTAATTGACAAATATTTAATGACAGAAATAATAATTGAAAAATGAATCTTTATAACTTTGAAAAAAAATAAACATGATAACAAAACCCCTTATCTCAATTTTGCTTTTAGCTTTAGTTCTTTTTTCAAGTTGCTCAAAATCTGATCTAGATGATACCTTAACTGAAGGTGTCGGTGAGTTTGTAGACAATTTTTTGGATATTGCCCTTCCTGGGATTATAAACTTAACTGATCCTAAAAGTAAAGAAATTACGTATGGAACCATTCCTTGTGAAGATGGTATGGCAATGGGCTTTCCATGCTCTAATTACGATCTTTTATCTCATATTCCATTAGGATATTTTGGGAGCTCTTCTGGAAATGATAATTGGGGATGGACGGATCCAGATACTGGAATAGAGTATGTACTCTCTGGTTTAGATGATGGAATAGCATTTGTTTCTATAGAAGATCCAGAAAACCCAATCTATTTAGGAAAATTACCTACTGCAACTTTACCGAGTTCATGGAGAGATGTAAAAGTTCATAACAACCACGCTTTTGTCGTCAGTGAAGCTCAAAATCATGGGATGCAGGTTTTTGATTTAACAAAATTGAGAAGTGTCACAGAAATTCAAACTTTTTCTGCTGATGTTCATCTTACAGATTTTGGAAATGCACATAATATCAGCATCAATTCAGAAAGTGGATATGCTTACGTTTTAGGATCGAACCTTTATGAGGGTGGCCCTGTTTTTATAGACGTTAATGATCCAAAAAATCCAATTTTGGTTGGAGGGTATGAGGGGGCCTCTTACACTCACGATGCTCAAATTGTATTATACAATGGTCCTGATTCTAACTTTCAAGGAAAAGAACTTTTATTTGGGAGCAACAGTGATGGAGGAGCTAATAATCGAATTGTTATTGTTGACGTAACTGATAAAGCAAACCCAGAATTGGTTCAATCCTTTACATATTCTAATGGAGGATATACTCATCAAGGGTATCTTTCAGAAGACCATCGCTACTTCTTCATAGGCGATGAGCTTGACGAATTAAATTATGGATCACCTACTTCTACACGAATTTTTGATCTTTCAGAATTGACCAATCCTCTTCTTCATTTAAATTATTATGCGAATGTAAATTCTATAGATCACAACGGTTATGTCAAAGGCAATCTTTTTTTCTTAGCAAGTTATACCGCCGGATTTAGAGTATTGGATATTAGTGGAATTGATGAAAAACAAGTTGAGGAAATTGGTTTTTTTGACACTTATCCTGCTGATAATTCCACCAAATTTAATGGGGCTTGGAGTATTTATCCCTATTTTGAAAGTGGTGTTATAGCAATTAATGACATTGATTTGGGATTGTTTTTAGTTAAAGTTTCAGAAAATTAATGAAGCTAACATTCAAAATATTATCCTTAGTTTTATTTGTTAGTTGTTCCAAAACTTCTGAAAGTAATCTCCCTTTTTTACCACCTACAAATGGGAATTGGGTATCTGTTCAGACCTTTGGTGGAAGTCTAGAGGATATTGCACATGGAATCAAAACTACTGAAGATGGTGGTTTTGTAATCATCGGGAATACTTTAAGTACAGATGGTGATTTTAATACTAAAACCCGTTCTGGAAGTGATATCTTTTTAATGAAATTTGACCCAACTTTTCAGTTGGAATGGACAGAAACTTATGGAGGTTCAGAAGATGATCGGGGACATGATGTGGTTCAGCTAACCGATGGGGGATTTGCTATTATAGGTTACAGTATGAGTGATGATGGAGATGCCTCAGAAAATAAGGGGCAACATGATAATTGGTTATTGAGAACTGATTCCAAAGGCAAACTCTTGTGGGAAAAAAGCTTTGGTTTTTTAGGCCATGATCATGCCTATAATATTATAACCACTTCCGATGGAGGGTTATTTTTTAATGGATTTTTAGACGTAACTGCTTCAAACGGGGAAGGACAAGACGGTAAACAGTATAGTAAATCATCCAGGCATGGAGTTGGTGAATTTTGGTGTCATAAGCTCGATATCAACGGAAACTTGCAATGGAGAAGGTACTTTGGAGGTACAAGTAATGATCGTTCTTATGATGCTATTGAAACCCATAATGGAGATTTTGTTCTTGTTGGAGCAACTGAAAGTCAAGATGTAGATATCAGCAAACCTAGAGGAAGCTACGATTTTTGGGTAATAAAAATTAATGCCACCGGAGATTTAATCTGGGAACGCTCTATAGGAGGAAGCGACTACGATAGTGCAAGTTCAATTATTGAAACACTTTCCGGGGAATACCTTATTGCAGGACAAAGCTATAGTCAAGATATTGACGTATTGAATCCTCAGGGTTCTTCAGACATTTTATTGGCATGGATTTCACAAGAGGGTGTTTTAAGAAAAACAAAAAACCTAGGTCATCAAGGGTTTGAAACCGTCAATCAGTTAGTTCAACGTTCAGATGGCACACTTTTAGCAATTGGTCACAGCACTTCTTCCTTTATTAGTCAAGATCAAGAGAATCAGTTAAATAATGACGTACTCCTTGTGCACACCCTGCCCAATGGATCGGAGATAAGTAGCTATACATTGTCTGGAGAAGGATTGAATATTGGAGAGTCATTGACGACCTCAGCTGATGGAAAAATTATTGTAGTGGGGAGCACTGAAAGTACCTCAGGAGATTTTTCTAATTCTAATGGAGATAAAGATCTTTTTATTGCAGTTTGGAATTAAATTCTCCGATTAAAGAATAGTTTAAAACAATGGGATATCGGGGCAAATCTCATGAAATACTCTATATTTGTATATTATTTAGATTAATTCTTTATTAGATGATTAGAGTTGCTGAAACAGCTAAAGAAAAAGTTGCGATGCTCATGCGAGAAGAAGGCTTTGATCCGTCAAACGATTTTGTTCGTGTGGGAGTTAAAAGTGGTGGTTGTTCGGGGTTGTCATATGATCTAAAATTTGACCATCAACTACGCGATGACGATAAACTTTTTGAAGACAATCAAGTAAAAATATTGGTCGATAAAAAAAGTTTGCTTTATCTCTTGGGGACTACCCTAGAATACTCTGGTGGACTGAATGGAAAAGGCTTTGTTTTTAACAATCCAAATGCCCAACGTACTTGTGGTTGTGGGGAGAGCTTTTCATTATAAAATAACAACAAATGGCTTATACTGAAGAGGAATTAAAAAAAGAGTTAGAAACCAAAGAATACGAATATGGTTTCTATACTGATATAGAATCTGACACCTTTCCCAGTGGATTAAGTAAAGACATTGTAAGAAAAATATCAGAAAAGAAAGGAGAACCCGAGTGGATGACCCAATGGCGCTTAAAAGCATTCGAATCTTGGTCCGAAATGGAGGAACCTGAATGGGCAAACGTAAACTATGTTAAACCAGATTTACAAGCTATTTCATATTATTCTGCCCCGAGGACAAAGCCAAAATACGAAAGTTTGGACGAGGTAGATCCTGAGTTACTTAAAACATTTGAAAAACTAGGAATATCTATAGACGAGCAAAAGAAACTCTCTGGAGTTGCAGTAGATATTGTAATGGATTCAGTTTCTGTTGCTACCACATTTAAAAAGACCCTGGCTGAAAAAGGAATCATTTTTTGCTCTATTTCTGAAGCAATAAAGGAGCATCCAGAGTTAGTTAAAAAATACATTGGTAGTGTAATCCCTCCAAAGGATAATTTTTATGCTGGGTTGAACAGTGCCGTTTTCACAGACGGTTCATTTTGCTATATTCCTAAAGGAGTTCGTTGTCCAATGGAACTATCTACTTATTTCCGAATTAATCAAGCAGGTACAGGGCAGTTTGAAAGAACACTTGTGATCGCAGATGAGGGGAGTTATGTTAGCTATTTAGAAGGCTGTACTGCTCCTTCAAGGGATGAAAATCAACTGCATGCCGCAGTCGTAGAATTAATTGCCTTAGACGATGCTGAAATAAAATACTCTACCGTACAAAATTGGTTCCCGGGAAATAAAGAGGGAAAAGGTGGGGTCTTTAATTTCGTCACTAAACGAGGGATTTGTCATGACCGGTCTAAAATATCATGGACACAAGTTGAAACAGGCTCTGCGGTAACTTGGAAATATCCTTCTTGTATTCTCAAAGGTGACAATTCTGTAGGAGAATTTTATTCAATCGCGGTGACCAATAATTTTCAACAAGCTGATACCGGAACAAAAATGATCCATCTTGGGCAAAATACCAAGAGTACTATAATTTCTAAGGGTATCTCAGCTGGAAAATCTCAGAATAGTTATCGAGGTTTGGTTCAAGTTGGTCCAAGAGCCAAAAATGCACGTAACTTTTCACAATGCGATTCCTTGTTAATGGGGAATGAATGTGGGGCTCATACGTTCCCTTACATTGAAGCTAAAAATAACTCAGCACAAATAGAACACGAAGCAACTACAAGCAAGATTGGGGAAGATCAAATTTTTTATTGTAACCAAAGAGGAATTGATACAGAAAAGGCTATAGCCCTGATTGTAAATGGATTTAGTAAAGAGGTTTTAAATAAACTTCCAATGGAATTTGCTGTAGAAGCTCAAAAATTATTAGAAATCTCTCTTGAGGGATCAGTAGGATAAAAAAGAAACTATGTTAACAATAGAAAATTTGCACGCCGAAGTAGAAGGGAAAGCCATTCTGAAAGGAATAGATCTGGATGTTAAAGCTGGCGAAGTACATGCAATTATGGGGCCTAATGGTTCCGGAAAGAGTACTCTTTCATCGCTAATTGCAGGAAATGAGGAATATCAATTAACTAAAGGTAAAATGCTTCTCAGAGGAAAGGATTTAATAGAATTAGATGCTGAAGAACGCGCACATGAAGGCATCTTTCTTTCTTTTCAATATCCCGTTGAGATTCCTGGAGTTTCGGTGACTAACTTCATCAAAACAGCTATCAATGCCAATAGGAAAGCGAAAGGTTTAGAAGACATGCCTGCTAGTGAATTACTCAAAAAAATTAGGGAAAAAGCAAAACTACTGGATATTGATTCTAAGTTTTTGTCACGTTCCTTAAATGAGGGCTTCTCAGGAGGAGAAAAAAAACGAAATGAAATTTTTCAGATGGCCATGCTTGAGCCTTCACTTTCTATACTAGACGAAACCGATTCAGGACTTGATATAGACGCATTGAAAATTGTTGCCAATGGGGTAAACAAACTGAAAAATAAGGATAATGCTACCATTGTAATTACCCACTATCAGCGTTTACTTGATTATATAGTTCCTGACTTTGTTCATGTACTTTTTGACGGTAGGATCGTTAAATCAGGGACAAAAGAATTAGCACATGAATTGGAAGCTAAAGGATACGATTGGATAAAAGAATTGGCATCTCATGGAGTTTAAAGAAAAATTAATTTCTTCTCACCTCGCTTTTGAGGAGGACTTAAATCTAGATGATAGCGTTCATGAAACTCGAGCTTCTGCACTTAAAGTTTTTGAAGAAAAGGGCTTTCCATCCAAAAGGGAAGAAGCTTGGAAATACACTTCCATTGAAGCTCTGATTCAAAAGGATTACGCCCTGTTTCCAAAATCAGAAGCAAGCATCAATGTTAATGATGTAAAAAAATATTTCCTTTACGATACGGATACCTATAAAGTTATTTTTATCGATGGTATTTATAGTCCTTTCCTCTCTAATACTACACATGATGGGTTGGATGTTTGTTTAATGTCTGCAGCCTTAACAAAGCCAAAATACCGAGAATTAATAAACACCTATTTCAATAAAATTGCTCCTGAAGATGATAGTCTTACAGCCTTAAATACATCCTATGCAAAGGAGGGAGCTTATATCTATATTCCTAAAAATATTGTGGCTGAAAAGCCTATTGAAATCATTCATTTTTCTTCAGGAAATGAAAATGCACTTTGGCTACAACCACGAAATTTAATTGTAGTCGATCAAAACGCACAAGTTCAAATTATCGAACGACACCAGAGTCTAAAAGAGCATCCAGTTGTCACAAATTGTGTCACCGAAATATACGTTCATCAAGATGCATTTTTGGATTATTATAAATTGCAAAACGACCTTCCCTCTGCATCATTGATTGATAGCACATACATTGTTCAGGAGAAAAAAAGTCACGCTAGCGTTCATACATTTTCTCTAGGAGGTAAATTGACACGAAATAATCTTCGCTTTTTTCATAAAGGAGAACACATAATGTCAACTTTAAAGGGAGTTACTATTTTGCATGGGAAACAACATGTGGACCATGCTACTTTAGTGCATCATGCCCAACCCAATTGTGAGAGTCACCAGGATTATAAAGGTATCTTTGCTGAGCGATCTGAAGGAGTGTTTAATGGCCAAATATTAGTCGATAAAATCGCTCAAAAAACGAACGCTTTTCAGCAAAACAACAATATTCTTATAGACGATCAAGCAACCGTAAATACAAAACCACAACTCGAAATATTTGCAGACGATGTAAAGTGTTCTCATGGGTGTACAATTGGTCAGCTAGATGAAGAAGCGCTCTTTTATCTAAGATCAAGAGGGATTCCCAAAAAAGAAGCGAAGGCATTAATGACTTATGCTTTTGCCAATAATGTTTTGGCAAGTGTGCAACTACCTTCACTAAAAAAACGGATTAATGGACAGATAGCTAAAAAGCTTGGTGTCAATCTAGGATTTGATTTATAGATGTTTGATGTAACTAAAATCCGAGCAGATTTTCCCATTCTTTCTCGTAAAGTTAACGGGCAAGATTTGGTTTATTTTGACAATGCTGCTACTTCACAAACTCCCCTTCAAGTTATTGATGTAATCACAGATTATTATTGCCGTCTCAATGCAAATATTCATAGAGGAGTTCATAAACTAAGTCAAGAAGCTACTGATGCTTACGAAGGAGCAAGAAAAACAATTCAGACACATTTCAATGCAGCCCACTCGCATGAAATTATTCTAACTGCAGGAACAACAGAAAGTATAAACTTGATTGCTTCTGGATACTCTAGCCTACTACAAAACGGAGATGAACTTCTTGTTTCGGCATTAGAGCATCATTCCAATATCGTACCTTGGCAAATGCTTTGTGAACGAACGGGCGCAAAGTTAAAAGTGATTCCGATGACCCAAGAAGGCACTTTGGACATGAGTGCATATGAAAGTTTATTAAATTCTAAAACACGCTTAGTCTTTGTAAATCATGTTTCTAATGCGTTAGGTACAGTCAATCCAATAGAAGAAATTATTACCAAGGCACACGCTGTGGATGCAAAAGTTTTGATAGATGGTGCTCAGGCTTGCCCTCATATCAAACCAGATGTTCAAGAATTAGACGTGGATTATTACGTCACATCAGCACACAAAATTTGTGGTCCTACTGGAGTAGGAATGCTTTATGGTAAAGAAACTTTGTTAAATAAACTGCCTCCTTATCAAGGTGGAGGCGAGATGATCTCGACAGTTACTTTCGAAAAGACAACCTATGCCGATTTACCTCATAAGTTTGAAGCAGGAACTCCGAATATAGCTGGAGGAATTGCTTTTGGAGCGGCATTGGATTATATGAACAATATAGGATTTGAGACAATTGCTTCCTATGAAGAGGAGCTTCTTGCATATGCTACTAATAAACTCCGTGAGATACCTGGATTAAAAATATTTGGAGAAGCTGCTAAAAAAACGGCAGTAATTTCCTTCAATATAGATGGCATTCATCCATATGATATAGGTAGTATTTTAGACCAGTTAGGTATTGCAGTAAGAACGGGACATCATTGCGCTCAGCCAATTATGGATTACTATCAAATCCCCGGAACAGTGCGAGCATCTTTCGCTTTTTATAATACGAAAGAAGAAATAGACCGTCTCGATGCAGGAATCCGAAAGGCTATCGAAATGTTACAATAAATTTATAATTTTAAGTATGGAATCCATAGCAGAAAGACAACAAGAGGTAATTGAGGAGTTTTCCCTTTTTGAAGATTGGATGCAACGATATGAACACATGATCGATCTGGGTAAATCACTCCCTCTGATAGCTGAAGAACACAAAACCGATGACAATATCATTAAAGGATGTCAGAGTAAGGTTTGGGTTCACGCCTCACTAGAAGGAGATCAATTGATTTTTACAGCAGATAGTGATGCAATTATCACAAAAGGAATTATTGCAATTTTAATACGTGTCTTTTCAAATCAACATCCCAAAGCGATTCTTGAGGCTGACACAAATTTTATTGATGAAATAGGATTAAAAGAACATCTATCTCCCACGCGTGCCAATGGTCTGGTCTCCATGATTAAGCAAATTAAAATGTACGCAGTGGCTTTTCAAACCCAACTGAACTAGAAAATATGTCAGAAACAAAAGATACCGGTGCCCTAGGCGAAAAAATAGTTACTGTTTTAAAAACTATTTACGATCCTGAAATCCCTGTCGATATCTACGAATTGGGATTGATTTATGATGTCTTTGTAAATGAGGACATGGATGTTAAAATATTAATGACTTTGACTACTCCTAATTGTCCTGTAGCGGAGTCTTTGCCCATGGAAGTTGAAGAGAAAGTAAAATCTTTAGATGAAGTCAAAAGTGCAGTAGTCGAAATTACTTTTGATCCACCCTGGACTCAAGACTTGATGAGTGAAGAAGCCAAACTTGAATTGGGAATGCTATAATTCATGGGAGAACCTATTGTCAATAAAGTTGCAAAAAGTCCTTTGATTAATTTTGATCTAGAAGAGTGGATACCTAAAGGTCAACGTACACTAGTGGATCTTTCTAAATGGTTAGAAGATGGATTTCTCTTACGAGAAAAACCTTTTAGAGAAGCGCTAAAGCAAGAAGATTGGTCAATATATCAAGATCATTATATTGCCATTAACTGTTCTACAGACGCTATTCTACCCGCTTGGGCAGCTCTTTTGGTGACCAGTTATTTAGAGCCTTTTGCAAAAGATATTGTTATGGGAACCTTAGAAGATTTAGAACGTCATCTTTTTTCCAAAATAATAGCTGAACTTGATACGACTCCTTTTAAGGATAAGCCACTGATGATTAAAGGCTGTTCTGATCCTTCTATTCCAAAAGACGCTTATGTTCAATTAATTAAGCGACTGCAGCCCGTTGCCAAAAGTTTATTTTACGGAGAAGCTTGTTCTTCCGTACCTTTATGGAAGGCAAATACTAAGCGTGAAAGTTCAAGTTAAAAAAATCCTTATAATTTCTTATTACTGGCCTCCGTCTGGTGGCTCAGGAGTCCAACGTTGGATGTATTTTGCAAAGTATTTAAAAGCTTTAGGATGGCAGCCTTATGTTCTGACAGTTGATGAAAAAAGTGCTGCATATCCTATATTGGATAAAAGTCTAGTGAATGAAGTAAAACACATTCCTACTATTCGGACTCGAACCAGAGAACCCTTAAAGTGGTATTCAATACTCCGTTCAGCTTCAGAGACAAAAGGAATTCCCCAGGGTGTCGTAGCAACCCAAACCCTATTCGGAAAAATTACTGCTTTCATCAGAGGGAATTTATTTATTCCTGATGCGCGAAAAGGTTGGCGTTCCTTCGCTTTAAAAGCAGCTCAGCAATTAATACAAGAGGAAGAAATTCATAAGGTTGTGACTACAGGTCCCCCTCATTCTTCACATTGGGTAGGTGCACAACTTCAAAAAGAGTTTGGTCTAAAGTGGGTGGTAGATCTCAGAGACCCGTGGGTCACATTATTTTATAATGCTCAGCTTTATAGAACCCCATGGGCAATAAAAAAAGATGAATACCAAGAACAGATTATTTTACAAACTGCAGATGCTGTAATTACAACTGTAGCTGGAGAATTTCAAGATTATTTAAAAAGTAAAGTACCAAAACAGTATTATTTTACGATTCCAAACGGATACGATACCGATTTGATGGAGTCTATTTCAAATGAACTGTATCCTAAATTTCATATAGTATATACAGGCTTATTGACATCGAATCAAGAATACCATGGAATATTAACCGCTTTAGAGGAACTTCAAGATAAATACACGATTTGCCTTTCATTGGCAGGACAAATTCAACCTGAAATAATTGAAAAATTTAAATCGAAACTTCAAAATAGTGAAGTGATAATTCATGGATACCTCACCCATGAAGAGGCAATAAAGCTGATGAAAAGCGCAGATTTATTACTAAATATTATTTTTTCAGGAGCTCAAAAAGATATGATTTCAGGAAAACTTCTCGAATATATTGCCACTCAAAAACCTATTCTTTCTATTGGTGATCCCGATTCTGAAGCAGGACGATTTTTGATGCAAGGGAGTGCTTCCCTTATGGTGAAATCAGAAAAAATTTCAGAAATGAACTATTTTATTGAAAAGGCTTACCAAGGAAAAGGAACATTAAAAAACATCTTCCCAAACCTTGAAGAATGGAGCCGAGAAGCTTTGACTAAAAAACTTATTCAAGTATTTGAAGGCATTTAGAAAAATATATAATTAACGGTAAAACCCCTTTTCATCGAGATAAATCCAGCTAGCAGATGGGAGGAATGATTTTACATTTTCACCTTCTTTTATCCATTGGCGGATTTGAGAAGATGTAATGTCAATTAAGGGAGCGTTTGTCCACGTTATTTTGGGATGATTTAAAAATTCATCGGGAATTTGTCCATCGTTTTTTCGAGGATAGACATAAATCTCATGTTTTTCTATTATGGATTGGTATTCTTTCCATTGTGGAAATGAAATAATATTATCTTCTCCCATGAGCAAAACAAATTTTCTTTTGGGGTTATTTTTAGCTAAGTGGGAAAGTGTCTCGTAGGTGAAGTTTGGTTTAGGAAGTTCAAATTCTACAGTGCTTATTTCGAGTTTTGGGTGTCCTTTTATCGCTCTTGATACAAGCTCTAGTCGTTCGGTGTTTGGAAGCATTTTAGAGTTTTGTTTGAATGGATTTTGGGGAGTAATGACCAACCAAACTGCATCCAAATCAGTCTCATTTGCAAAGTGATTTGCTAGAGTAAGATGTCCGTTGTGAATAGGATCAAATGTACCAAAAAACAAACCAATTTTTTGCATCTATCAAATGTAGTAATTTGCTTATGAACCCACGAATTCCTGAACCAAACGAAGAACTTCTTCTTTTGCTTTTTCCAAATCATCATTGATAACAGTAACATCAAAGTCTTTGGAATAGGCCAATTCACTTGTTGATTTTTCCAAACGTTGTTGGATTTTGGCCTCTGACTCAGTTCCTCGGTTACGTAATCGTTTTTCTAATTCCTCTAGAGAAGGGGGCTGTACAAAAATTGCCAAGGTCTGTTTGGGATATTTGGATTTGATATTGAGTCCACCCTGAACATCAATATCAAAAAGAACGTGATTCCCTTCCTCCCAAAGTCTTTCAACTTCTGTTTTTAAAGTACCATAAAACACCCCTTGATATACTTCCTCGTATTCTAGGAAAGAGTTATTGGCAATTTTTTGACTAAATTCTTTTTGGGATAAAAAGTAATAATCTTTCCCATCTACTTCCTGACCACGTGGAGCACGTGATGTAGCAGAGATTGAAAAACCTAGATTTGGATGATGTTTTATCAAATGTTTAACTAGGGTCGTTTTTCCACTTCCTGAGGGTGCAGAAAAGACAATAAGTTTTCCTTTTCTCAAACTAAAGGACGTTTAGTAATTGTTCTTTAATTTTTTCAAGTTCGTCTTTCATTTGAACCACAATTTTCTGAAGTTCAGCATGATTTGCTTTAGAACCAATGGTGTTGATTTCTCGACCAATTTCTTGAGCGATAAATCCAAGTTTTTTCCCTACCACTTCATCACTCTGTATTACTTTTTTAAAGTACTCTAAGTGATTTTTGAGCCGTACTTTTTCTTCTGTTATATCGAATTTTTCAAGATAGAAAATCAATTCTTGTTCAAAACGGTTGGCATCTATTTCAATTTTTAAATCAGAAAGTGCATCTCGGAGTTTGGTTTCTATTTTTAAGCTTCGCTCTGGGTCAGTTTGAATAACTTCATCAAGGTATTTCTCAATTAAATTAATCCTATGATTGAAGTCTTTTTCGAGTGCAGCACCTTCATCAGCTCTGTAGGTATTGATATCATTAATAACAGTATCTAATAGCTGAAAAATAGCTTTTTTTTCCGAATCTTGAAGAGAGCTACGATCAGAAGAAAGTGTATCCGGTAATCTCATTGCCATAGCTAGATGCTCTCCTGGTGAGGCATCTCCTATTTCTTTTAGCTGAGACAAATAAGAATTGACTATTTGAGCATTGATTTTGGTAGGTGCATTTTGGCCGTTAAATTCAATGTATACACTCAGATCAATTTTCCCTCGATGCATTTTTGCCGCAACAACTTTACGAAACTCAGTGTCTAGTTCTCTTATAAATGATGGAGTTCGCAAGTTGATATCTGCGTTTTTACTATTTAACGCACGAATTTCTATGGTGATTCGTTTGTCCTCCCATTGGGTTTCTTTTTTTCCGTAACCCGTCATGGACATGATCATAGTGGATGTTGTTTAAAGTTCGCGGATTTTGATATTTCTAAAGTCCACTTTATTTCCATGGTCTTGTAGTCCTATTTTCCCTGATTTAAATTTACCAAACCGTTTAAAGCCGCAATCGTCATTAAATTTTGAGTTCGATACCATGGTGTCCCATTCTGGACCACTAAGAGGGAACTCTACTATTTTAGTACCATTCAATGTAACACTTCCTTCGTTTTTATTGTGATCAATTTTAAGGAGTATATGGTTCCACTCTCCTGCTGGTTTACATACATTTTTTGAAGGTTGCACTAAATCATAAAGTGCACCAGCTTGATGGTAATTTGGATTGGCTTTAGCATCGGGATGACGCTCATTATCCAAAACTTGTATTTCGGGTCCTGTGGAGTAGGGTTTGTTATGAGATTCACCTTCTTGAACCCCCCAAAAAATCCCGCTATTTCCTCCTTCTGAAATGTTCCATTCTATAGACAGTTCAAAGTTTTTGTATATTTTATCTGTTACAATATCATGGATATAATCACCTTTTGGTCGTAAATCTGGGTCAAAAGTTAAAACACCATCTTTTGCTGTCCAGATTGGAGCCACACCTTTTCTATTAAAACGGTGCCATCCATTTAAGGTTTTTCCGTCAAAAAGCGAAACCCATTCCCCTTGGGTGTCGTCGGGTGTACTATTGTTTAATGGTAAAGAACTACTAGTTAATAGTCCAAGCACAAAAAGGGAGAGTATTATTTTTTTCATAATTACAGATTTAAAATGTTTTTCAAGAATTGTTCGTCAGTATCTCCACCGGCAAAATCGTCAAATGTTTTTTGGGTTGCTTCAATGATATGACTCTGAATAAAAGGCGCACCTTCTCTTGCACCTTGCTCAGGACTTTTAATACAGCATTCCCACTCCATAACTGCCCAGAGGTCACAACCATACTCGGTGAGCTTTGTAAAGATGGTTTTAAAATCAATTTGTCCATCACCAGGTGAACGGTACCTACCCGCACGGTCTATCCAATCACCATATCCTCCAAAGGCTCCTTTTTTACCATTAGGTTTAAACTCTGAATCTTTGACGTGAAATGATTTAATAAATTGGTGGTAATGATCAATATATTCTATGTAGTCTAATTGTTGTAAAACAAAATGACTGGGATCATAAAGAATATTGACACGTTTGTGGTTACCAGTGGCTTCTAAAAAACGTTCAAAAGTAACCCCATCATGAAGGTCTTCACCAGGATGAATTTCATAACACACATCGACTCCATTTTCATCAAAAACATCCAAAATAGGTTTCCAACGGTCAGCCAATTCTTTAAATCCAAGTTCGACTAAACCATTGGGTCTCTGTGGCCATGGATGCCAAGTATGCCATAGTAGAGCACCAGAGAATGTCGCATGTGTATTTAAACCTAGGCGTTTACTCGCAATAGCAGCTTTTTTCATGGTTTCTACTGCCCATGCCGTTCGTGCTTTAGGATTATTTTTAACAGCATCTGGAGCAAAGTTATCAAACATGAGATCGTAGGCAGAGTGAACTGCGACCAGTTGTCCTTGTAAATGGGTTGAGAGCTCTGTAATTTCCAAACCGTAAGAATTGATTTTCCCCTTGAGGTCATCACAATACATTTGACTTTCTGCTGCTTTGTCCAAGTCAATTAAAAAAGTCTCCCAAGTTGGAATTTGAATTCCCTTATAACCCAGATCCGATGCCCATTTGCACATGCCATCTAAACTGTTAAACGGGGCTTGTTTGTCGACAAACTGAGCAAGAAAAATCCCAGGTCCTTTTATTGTTTTCATTGATTTTCCATGCTGAGCCATACGTTTCCTTTTTTATGTGATTCCACAACTTTTTCGATAAATAGCATCCCACGAACGCCATCATTCATATTCGGATATTCTCCATCAAATGCTTTTTCTCCTCTTAGAGCTTTAGCAACACCTTTATAAATGTTTCCCATAGCGTCAAAGATTCCTTCTGGATGTCCACCAGGAAGTTTTGTTCCGTCAAGTGCCACTGGGGAGGTGTAGGCATTTCCAGGTTTAATAACTCTTCGCGGCTCGTCATCTTTTAGATGGTAGAGGTGATTCGGATTTTCTTGCTCCCATCGCAAAGCACCTTTTTTGCCATAGATAGCTACTGTTAGTCCATTTTCTTCTCCAGTGGCGATTTGACTAGCTCGGATAACACCTTTCACTGTATCAGAAAAACGAACTAAAACAGTACCGTCTAAATCAAGAGAGTTGTCCTCATAAAGCATATTTAAATCAGACAATACTGATTTCACTTCCATGCCTGACAAGTATTCTGTCATCTGAAAGGCGTGGGTTCCAATATCTCCAATACACGAGCTTATTCCTGCTTTTTTGGGATCCAAACGCCATACAGTTTTGCGGACCTCTGGATCATGAATTACAGGGTTAATCCAGCCTTGGTAATATTGAACATCTATTTTTTGTATTTCACCCAATTCTCCTTGAGCAATCATATGCTTCATATGGCGAACCATTGGATATCCTGTATAGGTGTATGTTACTGCAAAAATTGCATTGTGTTTTTTCTGTAAGGCCTCTAGTTCTTTTGCTTCTTCATAAGAAGTCGTCAAAGGTTTTTCGCAGATTACGTGAAATCCATTTTCCAAGAGTTTTTTTGCCATAGGGAAATGCAAAAAATTCGGAGTAAGTACTGATACAACTTCTATTCTCTCCTCTTTAGGCTTTTTAATTTCTTCTGCTATAAAAGTATCAAAGTCTACATATACCCTATCGGTATTGACTCCAATTTGTTCAGCAAACTTTATATTCTCTTCGTATATAGGATTGAATACACCTCCTGTGATTTCGTATCGGTCGAACATGCTTGAAGCTACTCGATGAAGCACGCCAATTAAAGAGTCTCCTCCACCTCCTAAAACACCTAATTTGATTTTACTCATGTTGATTTAATTTTTATGGTTTCGTTTTTAAAGAAAATTAAAAATAAGATTAATACAAGAAAAGAAAAAATTGCGGGTTGAGTCCATATTTCTTTCCAAAAATGTCCATCACTACTTATATATTGATCTGTCAGCCATCCTGCAAAACGAAAACCGATTAACATTCCTACTCCGTATGTTGCAAGAGTAATGAGTCCTTGAGCAGCACTTTTGTACTGATCTCCTGCTTTAAAATCGGTATAGATTTGTCCAGACACAAAGAAAAAGTCATAACATATGCCATGGAGTATAATGCCGAAAATAAGCATCCAAGTGTTTTCTCCTGCATCTCCGTAAGCAAACAGCAGATAGCGAAGTGCCCATGCAAGAACTCCGAAGACAAGGACTTTTTTAAGTCCAAATCGATTGAGAAATATTGGGAGTAATAGTAAAAAGAAAACCTCTGATATTTGACCCATTACCATTTTTGATGCAGCTGCTTTCATCCCTACTTCGTTTAGGAATTGGTTCGCGTGCTGGTAGTAAAAAGCCAGTGGAATACAAACCAAAACCGAGGCGATAAAGAATATTAGGTAGCTTTTATCTCTTAACAAGGCAAGCGCATCTAGACCTAATATAGTTTTGAAACTAACTTTTTGTTTTCTGTCAAATTTTGGAGGAGTATTGGGTAAGAAAAAGCTGTAAATTCCTAATAGTGCAGATGCTCCTGAAGCCATATAAAAAGTGTACTTTAGAACTTGACTTCCTTCCCAAGCTAGAAATCCGATGGTTAATCCAGCCATAATCCATCCTAAACTACCAAGAACTCTTATGGGAGCAAACTCTTTAGAAGGGTTTTTCATCTGATGAAAAGCCACTGAATTTGCAAGTGCCAATGTAGGCATGTACAGAAGCATATAAATGAAAATATAGGGATAAAAGTTAGCAAAACTCCCTGCTTGACTAGCCATATATAGTAAGACTGCTCCAATCAGGTGGAGTATTCCTAAAATCTTTTGAGCAGCAAAATACCGATCTGCAATAAGTCCAATAATAAAGGGTGCAATGATGGCACCTATGGATTGTGTTTCATAGGCCATAGCCAATTGACTTCCACTGGCATCAAAAGACTGAGAAAGAAAAGTCCCCATGGTTACAAACCAACCACCCCAAACAAAAAATTCAAGAAAAAAGAGAATAGAAAGCTGAAGTCTAGTAGTAAACTTCATGATTAAAGACTCGCTCCAATTTTTTCAAGTAGTGATTTAGTAGCAACAATTCCTTCTTCTTCATTCAGACGTTCTCCCTCATACTCTACTCCAATAAAACCAGTATATCCAGCATCTTTTACGATAGTAATTAAACGCTGGTAGTCTAATGTTGTCTCATTTCCTTCATCATCAAAATCATAAGATTTTGCACTAACTCCAAAGGCAGAGGGAATCATTTCAGAGACCCCTTGGTAGGGGTCATAAACTTTTTTACAGGTACCGTTGAATAAAGATCCGTAACCTTCTTCAGCAATACAAAAATTTCCAAAATCAGGTAAAGTACCGCAGTTGGATTTTCCAGTACCTTGAATAACTTGCATCAAAACGGGAATGTTAGAACTCAATCTCCCATGATTTTCAACAATTACATTAATGTTTTTATCAGCAGCGTAGTCTGCTAAATCAGAAAGACTTAAAATAGAATTTGACACCCATTTTTCAGGATTTTTTTCTCCGAATAGATTCAAACGAACAGCACTACATCCCATTTGATTTGCAGCGTCTATCCATAATTTGTGATTTGAAACAGCTTCCAAACGGGTACTTTCATCAGAGCTGGCAAGATCACCTTCATTGTCGATCATAATTAATACGTTTTGCATTTTGTATTCTGCAGCAAGTGCATTATTTTTTTCTACAAAAGCTGAAATAGCGGTGAGTTTATCTTCACTCTCCATTACATCAGGATAAAGCTGATTTACATATTCTAATCCTTCAAACCCTAATTCATTTGCCAGACGAGCAAATTCATATGGGGAGATATCGCCAGATCTAAAACTCTTGTTGAAAGACCATTGTGCAAGTGATAATTTAAAAAAAGGTTCAGCAGGTGGTGTTGATTTTTTTGGATTTTGACAAGCAAAAACAAGAGAAATTGCAATTAAAGAAAGGATATAAGATTTCATGTTAAAGTTTTTATTTTTTGGTTTCATAAACAAAATTGAATTCTTGTTGAAGATAAAAAAGCCCTCATTAAAAGTTCAAATGATTTATTCTTAGGCTTAAATATATTCAAATTATTAAAATAGACCCTAAAAATAATTATATTTGAAATATTTCGAAACTATTAAAAAACAAATTGAATGGAAACAAATTATGATGCCATAGTAGTAGGAACAGGAATCAGCGGTGGTTGGGCTGCTAAAGAATTATGCGAAAAAGGGCTGAAAACTCTAGTCCTTGAGCGTGGTCGTATGGTAAATCATATAGAGGATTATCCTACAATGCACAATGATCCTTGGGATTACAAGACTGGGGATGTTATCACAAACGAAACCAGAGAAAATCAAGGAAAACAAAGTAGAACCGGTTACACTACAATTGAATCGAACAAGCATTTTTTTGTTGATGATAATAAGCATCCATATAATGAAAAGAATCGTTTTGACTGGATGCGTGGCTATCATGTTGGAGGTCGTTCCCTAATGTGGGGACGTCAGAGTTATCGTTTAACAGACTTTGATTTTACAGCTAATGCCAAAGACGGTATTGCTGTAGACTGGCCTATTCGTTATAAGGAAATGGAACAGTGGTATCATTATGTTGAGCAATTCATTGGAGTGAGTGGTGAAAATGTTGGCTTACCTCAATTTCCTGACGGAAATTATTTGAAGCCCATGGAATTAAACTGTGTTGAAGATGTTTTAAAAACATCTGTTTCAAACACCTATTCGGATAGAATTATTACTATCGGAAGAACTGCTCATATCACTGAGGGGACTAAGCCTGGTCAAGGGAGAAGTAATTGTCAGTTTAGAAATCGTTGTATGAGAGGGTGTCCATTTGGAGCCTACTTCAGCAGTAACTCTTCAACCTTGCCAACAGCAGAAGCTACAGGTAACATGACCTTACGTCCCAATTCTATTGTTTCAGAAGTAATTTATGATGCTGACACAAAACGGGCAACCGGGGTTCGAGTTGTTGATGCTGAAACCAAAGAAGTAATTGAGTTTAATGCGAAAGTTATTTTCTTGTGTGCATCTACAGTTCCAACTACCTCCATTCTTTTACAATCAAAATCAGAACGCTTTCCTAACGGTATGGGTAATGATTCTGGAGAATTAGGGCACAATATTATGGATCACCATTTAGGCGTTGGAGCTTCTGCTCAAGTAGATGGATTTGAAGACAAATATTTTACAGGAAGACGTCCAAACGGAATTTATGTTCCTAGATTTAGAAATATTGGTGGCGCAACAGACACCAAAGATTTCCTTCGTGGATATGGATATCAAGGAGGTGGAGGCCGAGGAGGTTGGTCTAGTTCTGTCAAAGAAATGGCTTACGGTATCGGCTTTAAAGAAGCAATTACAGAACCGGGCTCATGGTCTATAGGACTTGGAGGTTTTGGAGAAATTCTACCTTACCATGAGAATAAAATGACTCTTGACTATGAAAAGCTTGATGCTTGGGGTCTTCCTACAGTTACTTTTGATGCAACAATCAAAGAAAATGAGGAGAACATGAGAAAAGACATGCAACTACAAGCAGAAGAAATGCTTTCTAATGCAGGGTTTAAGAATGTAAGAGGATATGATCGTGATTATGCAATCGGCTTAGGAATTCACGAAATGGGAACGGCTAGAATGGGTCATGATCGAAAAACATCTGTGTTGAATAAACACAATCAATTACACGATGTGCCAAACGTTTATGTAACTGATGGATCAGCAATGACTTCTGCTGGTAATGTAAACCCATCACTTACTTATATGGCCTTAACTGCCAGAGCAGCAAATCACGCTGTTGAAGAATTGAAAAAAATGAACCTTTAATATCATTGAAAATGGATAGAAGAAAAGTCTTAAAAAATATTGGAATGGGATTTGGTGCAATCGCCATAACCCCAACTGTTGTTGGTTTGATGCAAAGTTGTCAAACAGCTCCTCAATCGATGCCTGTGTTTTATTCCAAAGAACAGTTTGCTGTTTTGTCTGGATTAATGGAGCTCATTATTCCACCAACGGATATTCCTGGTGCGATTGAGTTAAAACTCCCTGAATTTACAGACGCATATATTGCGGCTGTATTAAGTGAGAAAAGACAGAATGAAGCAAAATCAGGAATGGAAGCATTCATTGCAGCAG
>JAFMMH010000091.1 GCA_017851655.1 Flavobacteriaceae bacterium | reverse complement strand
AAATAGAGACTTGTTGTTAAATAAAGACGGAAGCCTTACATCACGAGGTGAAAAAATAATACGAAATACACCCATGCAGCGCTTTGGGGAAGCAGAGGAATTGAATGGTCCCATTCATTTTTTGTGTAGTGATAGTGCTAGTTTTGTTACCGGTATTGTGTTGCCCGTGGATGGTGGTTTTGGCGTATTCAGTGGAGTTTAAATTCAATAAATTATGATAGAATCCTTTCGATGGTACGGCCTAAATGATGCTGTTTCATTAGCTGACATTAGACAAGCAGGAGCAACCAATATAGTATCTGCTCTACACCATGTTTCCAATGGTGAAGTTTGGGAAATAGACGAAATTCAAGCTCATCAAGACTTAATTCAAGAGGCTGGTTTATCTTGGGGAGTTGTAGAATCTGTTCCTATACACGAGGACATTAAACAACGGGTGGGTGACTTTGAAAAGTATATTGAGAACTATAAAAAGACCCTTGAAAATTTAGCTCATTGTGGCATTTTTACGGTCTGTTATAATTTTATGCCCGTCCTAGATTGGACACGAACCCATCTCTATAAACCTTTGAAGGACGGTTCCACTGCGCTTTCTTTTGAAATTGATGCAATGCGAGCTTTTGATTTGTTTATTTTGAAGAGATCACAAGCCTTTGAAGAGTATTCTTCTGAAGCAATAGATGCTGCGAAAGCGTATTTTGATACCCTTACCGTCAAGGAGATTAAGGAATTGACGGATAGCATCATAGCAGGTCTTCCTGGGGCAGAAGAAGGCTATACGCTGAATCAGTTTAACGAGCGTATTCAGGCCTACAAACATTTAAGCAAAGATGATCTTCATCAGCATTTAATCATGTTTATGCAAGCACTTGTTCCTACTTTAGAATCAACTAAGGTTCAAATGTGTATTCATCCCGATGATCCGCCGCATTCCCTTTTTGGAATACCAAGAGTGCTAAGTACAGCTGAAGATTTAGATATTTATTATGATGCCGTTCCCTCTCGAAATAATGGATTAACTTTTTGTACGGGTTCTTTTGGTGTAAGAGCCGATAATGACCTGTTGGCAATGTTTAACAAGCATGCTTCAAGAATCCATTTTTTGCACTTCAGAAGTACACTTAGAGACGGAAAAGGAAATTTTTACGAAGCCAATCATTTGGAAGGTGATGTAGATATGTACGCCATGGTAAAAGCAGCTTTGACTGAAGAGCACAGAAGAAAAGAGGAGGGTAGAACCGATTGGGAAATACCCATGCGCCCTGATCACGGTCATCAAATGTTAGACGATCTAAATAAAGTAACGAACCCGGGCTATTCAGCGATCGGAAGATTACGTGGTTTGGCAGAAATTAGAGGCTTAGCTTTGGCTATTTCAAGAACGCTTTAATAGGCTTCATTGATTTCAACCCAATGCCCTTCTGGGTCTTGAATTTTAACTTGTCGCACCCCGTCCTTCCGAATTCTAACAACGTTCTTTTTGCCTTCGTCAGTCCAATAGTCCACCTTGTTTTTTTGAAGATGCTCCACTACTTTATCTAAATCTCGTGTTGAATACGCCATATGATTAACGATTGTATTAGGCGCTCCATCATTACTTGTAATTAAATGTAGTTGTTTTCCTTCGTGATTAATTAACCAGCGTTTAGGGGGGTTTTGACTGGCAGTAACCTCAATTTCTTCAAAGCCTAAGATGTCAACATAAAAATCACCTGTCTTTTGCAGTTGTTTCACAGGTAAAGCCTGATGATTAAAAGTGAGTTTGAATGATTCAGTTTGTGCACTGATAAAAATAGGAAGAAAAAAAAGAAATAATATGGTTGCTTTGTATTGCATGATTGGATTGATTTAATCCTTAAATTTAAGCTAATATTAAAACATAACGAAAATGAAAAAGTATTTATTATTTCTTTGTCTCAGTATTTCACTCTCTTTGTTTGGACAAAAAGAATATTATGAGCTCAGAACCTATTCCATTCCCTTCAACGGATCACAACAAGCCTTACACGATTATTTAGAAGAAGCCCTTCTTCCTGCTTTAAATCGGCACGGTGTTGAGAACATTGGAGTGTTTGAGTCCCTTGGAGAACCCACTCCCAAGCAAATTTTTTTATTAGTCCCCTACAAAGATATAGCTACCTATGGTAAAGTAGTTACTGAGTTAGAAGCAGACAACACTTACCTTGAGGCAAGAAAAGTATATGACGCAGTTGCCCATGACAAAAGAGTTTATTCTCGCTTTTCAAGTTCTTTCTACATTGCTTTTGATGGACTTCCTCAAATTGTGAAGCCTAAAAAGGGGAGTCAACTTTTTGAGTTAAGAACCTACGAAGGGTATAGTGAAGATGCGGTTCGTAGAAAGGTAAAAATGTTCAACAAAGAAGAATTTGCCATTTTTGATGCTACAGGCTTACACTCTGTGTTTTTTGGAGAGCAAGTATCTGGACCTTTAATGCCGGCATTAACCTATATGCTTTCATTTAGTTCCATGGAAGAGCGCAATGCCAATTGGGATAAATTCAGAGTACATCCTGACTGGAAAAGAGTATCTGGACTTCCTGAGTATGCTCATTCGGTATCGGATATTAAAAGAACTTTTCTTAAGCCATTGTCTTATTCACAGTTGTAGTAGGGTTTAATCTTGTAAAAGATATTCAATACCTCCTTGTAAATGCTTTTGAAACCAGGGTAGTGCATAAAGGTCTTTGCTATGCCCTAAGGCGGTATACCATTGTTTTCCTCCCTCAAACGTATTATACCAACTGAGAGGTGCTCGCTCTGGTCTAAAAGGCTTTTTTCCATTTTCATTTTCAGAAACCGTGGATAAATCGGCTTCTAATAAGATTTTGAAACTTGGATTGATGTTTTTCATAAAATAGCATTCATCATCCGATTCAAATTCTGATGGAAGATGTTTAGTGGCAGGATGATTGGGTCTATTCACTTTTACCGTAAAGGTCTGAAAGGGAGGGTGTCGTGTAAAGGATCCACCGATGAGCTTCCAGAACCAAGGCCATTTCCGTTCGGATCCAATAGCAGAATGGATGCCACCAAAACTCTTACCACTTTGGCAATAAGCTTTAAATGCCTCTCTTTGTTCTTCGTTATCAAAAGCTTCGTTGTTTGTGTTTGCAAAGAGTATAGCGTCATAATTCATGATATCAGTATCGGTAAATACTTGAGGATCATCACTCACTCTAGTTTCTACCCCTATGGATTTGCATATTTTTTGAAGCGTTGCCACACTAGTCGCTATATTTTTATGCACATAGCCTTTTCCATTTTTGGTGTAGATCAATAGTTTTTTTCCATTGAGGTCAGTTGACTGTGCCAAACTGTAATTCAGGTTAAAGCAAAGTAGAATGCTTAAAATAAATTGAATAAAGATATTTGATTGGTATGTTTTCATTTTGTTAAATTAGAATGTTATAGTGTAAACTTCTCCTGCGGTCAGGTTCAGTTTAATACTCTTTTTGTTATTGATAAGTTCTGTTTCAGTATCTTGATTTGCAGTTAATTGAATGTGTTTTAAGGGATTATTTTTCAAGTCTAAATCTACTGTTATGGCTAATTCGTCAAGTGTCAGGTAGGTGTCCTTTGTGTCTTCTCCTGAGATAGAAAGCTTTTTTAGATTTGGATTTACCTCGATTCCAGTGTCTCCTGCATAGTAACAATATCTCTTTATGAACTTAAAGTCCTTTTTAATTGTGTTTTTATTATATACATGAAGTTCATAATAATCATTGAATAAAACGTTGAATGAGGAGTCAAGATCTGAAGCTTTAAACTTCCTTTTACAGTCCGTTTGCATATCCTCAATCTTACCAGTTATCGTTTTATTTTTGGTTATTGTTACTTTAGAGGTGTTAAGTTTAATTGATGTTATGAAATCATTTGCGATATCAGAAAGATCGTCAGCCTTAAAGTACTCTCCATACTTGTAATGAATTTCAGCAGTTGATATTAGCGATGCTTTGCTTATATATTTCAGATCTGATTTATAAGAGGATTCGGTTATTGTATTTTCCAAAAGAGTATAAGCTTCCTTCAATTTCTCTCTGTTTATTCCTAATGTTTACATCCTTCATTTTTGCCCAATATTTGTCAAGCTTGTCGTTTATAGCTGCACTATTTTAATAGGAAGGCTCTACCCTACTAAAAGTTTTGTTCCATAGTTTGGGAAGCACAAATACTCCATCAATCTTGATTCGTTAATTGTTATCTTTTATTTTTAGTGTGCCATCCTTAAAACGAATATACGATTGAGCTTTTCAGTTGCTTTTTCTTACCGTCTTAGATACAAATCCTATAGTCATGATACTAAGCTACTAAAATTTGCCCATGAATTTACCCCACTGATTAAAAAGTTACGCTGGAATCCCTTGTTTTTATTTAACATCGTTATTATCAACAATACAAGGATCTTTGGACGCATAAATACTTATAAGTTAAGGGCTTATAGGGTATTTTTCTTTTAAACTTGAACTCACCTTTCGTCAAGCTCAATATATTACTGATTTTGAATCTCTATATAAGATGAATATTCAAATTCACACTAAAAAAATCCTAATAATTTAAACAAGCTTCATTATGTCTCCCATTTTTTAAAAAATACAATCCAAATCCCTTCTAAATCATTGAGAATTTTTCCTAATGACTTTATTCAAGTTGTTTTAAATGTAGTTTTTAGTGTTATTAAAGTATTATAATTACCTTTTCAGTATATAATTTATCAATAATGATCACTAATTTTTCTATACTTGATTACACTGTAGTCTTACTCTATTTTGCTTTAATATTCTGGATTTCGAAA
>JAFMMH010000090.1 GCA_017851655.1 Flavobacteriaceae bacterium | reverse complement strand
GTAAATCGTTATGAAGGAAAAGATTGGAATAAAAAAAATTGCTGAGTTATCTGGAGTATCCATTGGAACTGTAGATCGGGTTTTAAACAATCGAAAAGGGGTGTCAAAAGAGACGGCAAGGCACATTAGAGCCGTAATTAAACACACAGGCTATAAGAAAAACAATGTCGCAAGTAGACTAAAGCTTGCCAACAACAAAACCATCACCATAGCCGTACTCTTTCCCAAGGAAGCTTACTTGGTCGAACATTATTGGCACCTTCCACTAAAAGGGATTCTCAAAGCCGTATCCGAATTAAGTGAAATGGGTATCATTCATGACCTCCATGTTTTCGAAATTGGAAGTATGAAATCTTTTGAAAGAGAAAGTGAAAAAATCTTGTCTAAAGAGCCTGATGCCCTAATCACAGTGCCTTTTTTCATAAAAGAATGTATGCGTTTAACTGAAAAATCAGAAAAAGCGGGCATTCCCGTTGTATTCATCGATACTGAAATGGATTTGGAAATAAACAATAAGTATTCTATATATCAGAATTCATTTCAAAGCGGAAAAGTAGCTGCAAGAATACTCTCACAAATCATTTCAGGGAATGGAAAATTTATCGTGTTGAATATAATTAACAACTCTGAAACTCAAAAAAACAACCAAGAAAGAGAAAAGGGATTCAGAACATTTTTTAAAGATCAAATTCAAAAAGACAATCCCAATATAGACTCCTTTACAGTCAATCAATCCGAGATTGACACTCTCCAAGAGATTTTTAAACCCTACACAAAAACAAATGAACAAATTGGTGTGTTTGTCACCAATTCAAGAGCTTACTTACTACCTAAAACGATCAGCGATTTGGATTTAAATAATCGAACTACTATAATCGGTTATGATTTGAATCCTATAAACACCAAATTACTTAAGGAAAATAAGATTCAATTCATTATCAATCAACAACCCGAACATCAAGGTTATAGCGCTGTAAAAGGTTTGTTTAAATTGATTACAGAAGAAGATAACTCTGATTTGAATCACAAAATTCCTATCGAGATCATCGTTAAAGAAAATTTTGAATAAAAAAAAGGCTGTCAATTGACAGCCTTTTCTAACTATTAACTAAACACTATTACTGTTACTGTGTATATCCTGTATTCTGTGGATATCCACCTTCAGTTCTGTCAATCTGATCCAATGGTATCGGTCTCAAAACATGATACGATTGAATATTATTCGTTGCATCTAGATTATGTGCCTTAACTCTTTCAACCAGCTTTTTCGTTCTAACAAGATCAAACCAGCGGTGACCTTCACCCACTAATTCACGTGCACGCTCGTCAAGAATGAAGTCGATATCTACATCAGCAGCGGTGATTTCCATTGATGCTTCTTCTCCATCCCAAGCACCACGTTTGCGTACGATATTCAAATCTTCTGCAGCCTGAGCAGTATTCCCTTGCTTTAGATTCGCTTCTGCTCGAATTAAATAAGCATCAGCCAAACGCATTAAGATAAAGTCACGTTGACCTTGGGTATGCTGACGGTTAGGTCTCGTATTATCTATCCACTTGTTTAACGATGGGAAAATAACCTGATTGTATTGATCAGTTGTATATACTTGATAAATAACTGCATCTTTATTTGCTTGAGTCCACTTGGCATCTTGATTGACACCACTACGATTTACTCCAGGGCCAGGAATATAAAGCGCAGTATCTCCAATTTGCTGACCTGGAACAGGATTATTTGCATACCAAACATGCTTGTATCCTTTGTCATAACGCGCGTCTTTAGTTCGGTCCCAAAGACTTAAAAGGTGGTCTGTAGGTCTAAATCGCTTCCAAGGACGACCGTTTTCAGTATCCCGGGTCATACCAGGACGCTTGTCATACTCAAACAAGAAATATAAATGTCCTCTATGTCCATAACCATCTAACCCCTCGTCAACCTGCTGTTTTGAATTGATAATCGACCAGATAACTTCTGAGTTCTCTTCATTGTTAATGTCCCATAAATCAGCCCAATCGTCTAATAACGAAAAACCATAATTATTGATCACATTGGTCATTAAAGAAACCGTTTGAGCTGGACTTCCTTGTGGTGCAGTTAAATGCACTTTAGCCAGCAAAAACTCTGCAGCAGCTTTACTCACTCTTCCATAATCAGATTGTGAGCTAGGTAAGTTACTTATTGCGTACTCTAAATCAGGAATAATAGCCTGTGCATAAACCTCTTGTACAGAAGTTCTATTTGCTTCGGTTTCAACGCCTTCTGTCTCCTCTAAAGAAAGGTGAACATCACCATAATAACGAACGAGATTAAAGTAGTAAAGAGCGCGTAAAAATCGAACTTCTGCCAAACGCGAAGTTAATGTCGCTTGATCCATATCTTCAATATTTTCCGCTCGATTTATCACTGCATTCGCTTGATTAATACCTCGATACATAATTCTCCATGTATCTCTAAAATAACTTGCAGAAGAGTTATGTTGGTTATTATACCAGTTTAGATACTTGTGGCTTCCATCAGCCCCGTTAGTATAGGTGTCTGTTCCGAATACATTCATGGAAAATCCAAGTTCAGTACCATAAAACTCTTTCATAATCCCATAAGTTGCTTTTACTGCATCTTCTAACCCTTGTGAGGTTGTATAGTATGATCCAGCAGAAACATCTGCGATATTATTCTCATCGAGATAATTTTCACAGGAAAGGAAAACTGTAATTCCTAGTAGTACTAGAATACTTTTAAATGTGTGTTTTTTCATTTTTTCTGTGTTTAAAAATTAAAATGCTGCTCTAATTCCAAAAGCAATCAACTTAGAACTGGGTGTTGTTCCAGATCCTAGAGTAGCTTCTCCAACCTCAGGGTCAAATGTGTCATACTCTGAACTAAACCAAAGGTTTTGCCCTTGAACATATGCACGAAGACTTGTCATACCAAATCTTGAAGCTGTATCACTCTCAAAATTATATCCAAGGGTTACATTTCTGAGCTTGACATAACTACCATCAAAATACTCCAATGTGGATCCGTTTTCAGGACGCTCTTGAGTAAAGTTAGGTCGAGGATATTCATTTGTAGGATTGGTTGGTGTCCAATAATCAACATCTAAATGATTGTATCGGAACTGACCGTTTGCGTTTCCTTGGTGGAAACTACTACGAATCATATGACCTTGACGGAAATAAAAGAATGCACTTAAATCAAAGTTACCAAAGGTAAAGGTATTGGTGATCCCTCCAAAGTAGTCCGGTACATCTGTTCCAATTACACTTCTATCTGCCGGTGTAATTTTTCCATCACCGTCAATATCAGCTAATTTGATTTGTCCTGGATCTGTTCCTTGAACGGCTGCAGCTTGGTCAGCTTCGTTTAATTGCCAGATACCTGCTTTGGTGTAATCAAAGAATACACGAATAGGCTGCCCAATAAACCAATTGTTTCCAGTATCATCTAAAGGATTCCCACTCTCGTCTTTCAAGGCTAATTCAACAATTTTCTCACTGTATCCAGAGACATTTAAATTAAGATCCCATGCGAATTTATCAGTTTCAACAATTGTTGCATTGACATTAAATTCAACACCGCTTGTTTTGGTAGCTCCAACATTTTGGAATACACTAGTATAACCTGAAGTGTAAGGAAGGTTTCTTGCCAACAATAAATCAGTAGTGTTGGTAACATAATAATCAAAAGCCCCCGATATTCTTCCTTCCAGTAAACTGTAGTCAAAACCAACGTCAATAGTTTTAGAAATCTCCCAACCTAAATTTGGGTTTGGAATTTCATTCAATCGATAACCGAATGCTGGAGTTTCATTCCAAGCATAAACGGTTCGTGCCAGAGCACCTTGCGTCTGGTAAGGATCAATAGCAGTATTTCCTACCTCTCCATAAGAAGCTCTTAATTTAAACTCATCAAAAGTAGCGCTGTCAGGAGCTAAGTCTTCAAGTAATCTCCATCCTAATGAAACCCCTGGGAAATACGCCCATTTGTTACCTTCTGCTAGACGGGAAGACCCATCCGCACGAAGTGAAGCTTGAAATAAATACTTTCCGTCAATGTTGTAGTTTACACGTCCCATATAAGACTGTAACTGCCACTCACTTAGTCCTGAAGAAAGATTTCCTTTTACCTCAGCTGTACCTATATTATACCACAACTGTGAGGAGTAAGGTAAATTTTGAACTTCGGCTTTTGAAAACTCTGAACTAAATTCTTGAATGGATTGTAATAAAGTAACCTTTAAATTACCTGGTCCAACTTCTTTGTTGTAAGTAACTAAGTTTTCTAAGGTGAATCCAAATTCTTTTTTGTTTTCTACTTCGGCATCAGCTGGCCCTCCTCTATTGTCATTTGTAAAACGATCACGGAACTCTCCACGTCTTCTGAATCGCATATCGGGTCCAAAAGTTGAAGTAAATTGAAGACCATCCATTAACTTGATTTGCAAGTAAACTGGCGCGAAAAATCGTGTAGAAATTCTTTCGTCTATATAGGCCCCAGGAACGAGTTCACTTAATGGGTTCGTTCGGATACCATCGTTAAAAGCGAAAAAGTTGAGGGTTCCATCGTCAGCATATGGCTTTCCAATTGGAATGTTTGACAATGATTCACTCATAACTGCTGAGGATCCCCAGTTGTTGACTGAATTACTCAATAGCATAGAAATTCCAAACTTGAACCTATCGTTAATCCTGTGGTCTAAATTAAGTCGACCTGTAACACGTTCAAAGTCCATTAAGTCAATAATACCATCTTCTTTAAAGTAACCCAAGGAAACATTATATTGAGTGTTTTCAGATCCACCATTTGCTGAAAGCTGATGACTATTTTGAAATCCTTGATTTAAAACGGCATCTAAATAGTCAAATGATCTTCCTGTTCTGATCGATTCCAATTGAGCAGCATCGCCCAAGAAAA